>CAIQQO010000422.1 GCA_903873965.1 uncultured bacterium | reverse complement strand
GTGCTGATGACGCCTTCATAGACAATCCCTGTCGCCGGATCGCGGAACCCGAGCGGTTCTTCCGCAAAGGCATATACGATCGCGACACTGGCAAAAAACGCAACCAATGTGGCAAGCCCGATTGAACACCATCGATACGCTTTCATGATGAACCTCGCTGAAACGAACTATGCGCCTGCGCTGGCGGAGCACTTCCACACTGTGTTGTAAGCCACTCCGCATGTTCGGGCGATTCTATAACAAAAACCCGACATAATAGGGCGGGTTTTTGTGAATTGGCGGGTGATGCCCGTGCTTTTCCGATATGCTGGCACTTACGGCGCGTAGCACCTGTCCAACTGCCACGGCCTGAGCACAGGTCAAAACCCGTGAGACAGGTTGCGCCGTTGTTGCCCACGGTAATATCACGATAGGTGATGGCGTTGCCATACACATACGCGGCATTGACTTGAACCCCGGCAGCGGCCGCGCGACCAGCCCATATCGGCGAGCTGGCGCTGGTGCCGCCTACCTTGAACCAGCCGGACTGTCCACCGGTCGGCGTGCTGTCATAGACTGATACGCCAGATGCCGGGTCAGCATCGAGTGATACATCCGGAGTAGCGCGTTTGCCGGCGCAATTGGCTTGTGCATAGCCGCTGAAGCCGGACTGGGCAGTTGTTGCTTTCTCGTATTTGCTGCAACCACCGCCGCCCAGGCTCCAGGCTGTTTCGCTGGTGACGTTGCCGTTGACATCCAGGGCAAGCGTTGTGCCGCCCACTGAAATCACATTGGGAGAGGCGGAGGGATAATCGGCAGGCAAGCCGGCATCGCCGGAAGACACAAAGAAGCTCACGCCTGCTTTCACAAAGTGCGAGTCGTAAAGTGTCTCGCCCAGGAACTCGGAAGCGCCCCAACTATTGCTGACGTAGTTGGCGTTCTTGGCCGCGTAATCCTCCGCAGCCAGCATATCGGCAAATGATGCCGAATTGGCTTCAACCAGCAGGATTTTTGCGCCTGGAGCGAAGCATGCGCCCACTCAATGTCCAGTGCAATCTCAAGCGCCCAACCGCTGTTGACTTTCGGCAGTTGGGTCATCGTATGCGTCGACAATGGCAATCGTCTTGCCGGCGCCGGCTGTGGCGCTGGTGGAGAATCCGTAGGCTTTCTTGATCTGTGCAGGGCTCAAACCGGTTGGCGCAGTAGTTGCTCGAGGCGACCCCCAGGCATGACATCGTACCGATCCTGGCCCTTCATCCGTGGGACAGGCAGAACGACAGGGTTCACGGTCACCACCATTGCCCGTTGTTCCTTCACCCAGGACTACCTGACTGGGTAAGGTGGTCAACACAAGAATAACGCTTGCACAAAATAAACCAATACGCCTGAAATTCATCTTTATTCTCCTGTGCACAAATCAACAATCGTGTAACCAGTGACTAAATTGAACATTTTACACTGCGGCATTTGACTGGCGCAAGGCATTTTCACTATATCAACGCACGAGAATGAACCTTACTCAGAACTGAAATGCAACTACGAATAAAGCGGGGGCGCATGGTTTACCATGCGCCCCCGCTTCAACGCCGTTGCCGGCCAATGTCAGATGTAGCGTTTAGTTTTGCACCAGGAACAAAGTGATTCTGTACTTCTCTACAGGGGTGGTGGCGGTAAAGTCGCCGGCGCCCACCTCCGTATTGTCCACATAGACGTGCGCTGTGTTATTCACCACGCCTTCTACAAGACTGGTTTTAACTGCATACGTCACTGTGTGCGAACTATGCGCCGGAATGTTCCCACTCCAGGCAATCCCTGTTGTCGCAGCGGGAGAGTCTGGGGTTGCAAGTGGCGCGCGCAGTACATTAGCCAGCAGCACGCCCGTTGGCGCGCCGCCGCTGGCGCTGCCCGCCAGATATGTGGTGTTACTGGGAATCGGCGCAACCATCAACACATTGCTGGCGTCGCCTGTCCCTGCATTCGACACGGTGAATGTATAGGTGATGACGCCATAGCTGTGCGCCACAATCGGCGTCGTGGTGAGAATGGTGCCATTCAGCAGATCATACGTCGCAGCGCTCTGAGTGAACGTCACTGGCGCCGTCGCCATCTTGACACCAGCCAGTGCGTAGACAGTTCCCACACCGGAAGCCGACGGGGCCGTCAGCGTTCCAGTCACAACGCCATTGGCGTCACTGGTGCCATAGGCCGGACTGATAGCGCCGGCGGTCGTTACCAGGTTCACAAACACGCCCGACACCGGCGTGCCGAGAATGTCCACCGTCGTAGCCGTGACTTCGGCGGTGCTATTGCCATCTGCAGGCAATTCACCGGGTAATACAACCACGGAAATAGAGTTGAATGGTCCCGGAACGCGCAGTTGCGATCCGTTGACCGACATCTCTCCTGTGTTAGCCGCATCGACCACATATCCCAGTGTATTAGTGATGATGGCCGGCGCCGCGGCATTGACCGTCACCTGGAATGTCACTGTGAGTGGTGGTGGTGGGATCATCGGGTGGTAATACTTTAGGACAAGACCCTCGACAATCGGGCCGGTGTAGGCCACACCCAGTGAGCCGTCGAAGTTCTGAGCGCCAACCGATGAGCGTGAAGTGGCTCCAAATGTGCCTGAGATATCGCCATATTGCACCCAGTGCACGTCTGGATTGGCAAAGTCATATAGATACTGGATGTTGAGGAATTGCGATGTATCCGTCTTGGGATGCAGTCGCGTGAACTGCATCGCCCACAGGAAATCTGATGGACATGTGAGTGCATCATATGAAAGCTTGAAAGCATATCGCCCGGTGTTTTGCATGCCTGCCGTGTTGGTGATCGACATGTCATTCCAGTTGCCTGCGATAAATCCTTGTGGATTTGTCGGAGAGGGAATGGGGCCGGGCAATGGGTCAACTCCGGGCGCAATCAAGCTGCGTGGTCCAAACAGCCCATTGGTGTTGTATGAAAACGTCCGAGTATAGGCATTGGTCGAACCATAGAAATCGAAATTGCACCCGGTGTCTAGTGATGTAAACGTGCTATTGTCATCTTTGGCTGTGGGCGGATCAACAGTGAAGTTGCCTAAATCATAGTAACCGCCCAATGGCGAATCATTGGCGATGTCTGGCTGAGAAATGCTATTCGCTATAGCGTAGTTCGGCGACTTCACCTGCGCCGGCATGGCAGATGTGATGATGACGGCATTCAGCCCTACATCGAAGTGCGCGTTCAGCCCGGACAATGAGCCGGGGACATACGACACGCCTGCCGGTAGAATATCCGTCAGCACATAGGCATGGCTGACTGCTTCCTGGTTCTGTATTGCAATCGAGTAGGTTGCCACCTGGCCTGACTGGACAATGGCCGGACTGACTGTCTTGACGACTTCACTCGCGATGCGATCGACATTCAGCAGTACCTGCGACAGAGCATTCTCTGTGACACTGTTGCCCAGATTGATCAGACCGTAATACGACTCACCTGGAACCATCGCCTTGTTGAACGTCACCAGCGGCGTGATCACCTGACCGTCGGTCAGACTAGCTGGGAAGTCGGAGAGCGCTACACTGCCGGAGGTTGGCGTGGCCGCCCACGTGCGCACCTTGAATTTGGCTGCGGAACTGGTGTAGTTGTAGACCGCAATGAGGATCGTTTCTCCACCCAGGTACTCAAGCAGCGAGTTGGGGCCGCCCACCATATCTATCCGTTCATCGGCGGTGATGCCGGCGCTCGCCGCGAAGACGTCGCTGTACGGATTGTTGGGATTGCCATCCTCAAACTGATAGCCATCGCCGAAGAAGTCATACAGCGCATAGAGATCGATGTCGGACACATTGGAATCGCCTGTGCTGATGACCAGACGGCCTGTGTTCGCCGGTATGGTGTAGGACAGCACATACCAACCCTTGGCGGGTTCCAATGGGAACGCGGCTGCGTCCAACTCCGATTCGCCCGGGGCGCTGGCCGCCGTAATGTCTGGCGCAGCCAGACCGTACAGCGTCGCCGAGGCAGAAGGCACGGCATTGCCCACCTGTCCGCCAAAGGTCTGTCCACCCTGATCGCGCGGGGTAGTGATATTCACCGCGGCATCAAAGGTCGCGCCAACTCGGCGGAACCAGTACGGGACATGCAGCGCGCGCGGGCCGCCTGTCTGCGACCAGTACACCTGGCCTTCATAGTCGCCTTCGGGAAGGCCGGCAGTATTTAGCACCAGCGAGTAAACCACCGACTCGCCTGCCGGAACGACCAGTTGTGCGGGCGTGGTGGTCAGCGAATATGTATTGCTGAGCGGATTGCCATACTTGACGAAAGACGAAGTCAGCGTAATCGCCACGGCGGGATAGGTGACGTTAGTCACGGTGAATACCGCGCTTTGCTGGCCGGCAATCTGACCCAATGAAACCGACGGCGGATCAAAAATGACCCCGGGATCATTGGCAGCCACCAGGTCAATACGACCGGCGCCCATGTCTTCGAGAAGCGCCTGACTGCCGCCACTGACGGTGACCGATGTGACCGACGTGTTCATCAAGGCCGACTTGACGCGCAGCATGCGGCCGTAGTCGTTCAAGCTGTACCACTCGGGGTGTGCGCTCAACAACAGCGCAGCCGAACCTGCCACGTGCGGCGACGCCATCGAAGTGCCGCTCATAAACGTCCAGCGATGGGCGGGATCCAGCACGGAGCTGAAGGACGAAAGGATGTTGACGCCAGGCGCGGTCAGATCGGGTTTGACAAGGCCGAGGTTAGAAGCGATGCCGCGGCTGCTGAAATCAGCCACAACATCGGCGATGTCGTAGGTGGTACTCCGCAGGCCGGGGCCAACGGTAATGCGCACGGTCGATGTCAGCGCGCCAAGACTGTTTAGCCAGTTGGTCAATGCTGCTGCCGGTTCTTTTTGCAGTTGAATCGTCGGAATGACATGCAGGTCGAGTTCAACATCGTCCGGCGCGGCATCGTTGAGCCAGTCGTTGCGCAAAACAGCTGCGACTGCGCCGGCATCTGCGCAATACTGCGATTTCTGGACGCGAGCGATTGTGCCGCGCGTGACAAGGCAGACCTTGCCTGTCAGCGAGCCTGCGGGCAAGGGGCCCTGGATGTTGCCGACATCGACGTAGGGCGCTCCCGGCGCTCCGGAGCCGATGCTGGTGCCAAGAAGGTTCGTTGCCGTCGGCGGGACGGTGACGCTGCCGCTGGTTGAAGCCACCTTCACAGCGCCCGCGAATGAGCGCCCGGTAGTGCTGGCCGCGACGCTCAGCAATCTCGGGTCGGCGCCTGCATCCTGAACGGTATTGCCGCTGGGGCCGGCGTTGCCTGCAGCCCAGACAACGATGACACCTACGTTGGTTGCGTTCACAGCAGCTACGTTTTCCGGCAGCGTGGTTGGGTCGCCAGTGCGGGCGTCACTTCCCCACGAGTTATTAATGACATCCGCCCCATCGGCGACAGCATCATTTATAGCCTCAATCAGGCCGCTGCTGCTACCACTTGCGTTATCACCGGCAGCGTTAAGCCACAACCCTTTGTAGGTCATCAGGTAGGCAAAAGGTGCAACGCCGCTCACAGTTGCGGTAACGCCGTTGACCTGCGCCACCACATTGTGATTTCCAACGGCCGTGCCCGAAGTATGGGTGCCGTGGCCATCAGCGTCCATCGGCGTCAGCGTCTCGCTGATGTTGACGGTGCTGCTCTGGGTGTAATAGCGCGCTGCAATAATCTTGCCATTGCAGAATCCGGGCGTATAGGCGCAGTAGCCCTTGGGGTAACCTGCCGGATAAGTAAATACGCCCGTGTTGGCAAAGAAGGGATTGGTCGGATCAATGCCTGAGTCAATGATGGCCACTTTGATGCCTTCACCCGCCTGCGTGATACCCTGTGTGGCGCTGATGCTGTTCCACAGGGTTGTTGCACCGATCAAGGGCAAACTGGTATCCATCTGGATTGTTTTGATAGTATCAGGATGAATAGCCTTGACATGGGGGAGCGCTTTGATGGCATCGATTTGATTAACCGGTACCGCGGCAGCAAAGCCGTTGTAGGCGACGTCATAGCGATGGGTCACTTGCAGTTTTCCCGTGCGCGAGCTTGCCGCAATGGCATTAATCACGACAGCCTGTTTTTGCTGCAATTGCGCACGGTATCCCAGCGATGCCGCGTTGTTCGCATCGAGTCGATTGCCCGAAGTGTTGGGGCCGAGGAACCTGTTCTGTTCCGCGGACTGAGAGAGAGAGGCAACGTAATTGGTGAGGGGGGCATCCATCAGCTCGATGATGACGCGCGCGTTGCCATTGGCATCCTGCGGATAATCATCAATGGCAGTGGCTACTGCCTCTAATCTGTTGATCTTGGCCTGACGCGCTTTGGCGTAAAGCTGATCAGCAGTATTAATACCGGCTCTGTACGCCACGCCTTGAACAGGCTTGACGCCCGGTGTCGTGTTTTTGGCCGCAACGGTTACTGCCGGCGGAACAGCCAATGCTGGCGATACAGGAGTCATGACTACAGCAGACCAGACAATCGATGCTGTCGTCACAAGTGAGACAAGACTCTTAATGGTTCTCATAGATATATGGCCTCGTATTGTTGATTTACGCAAAAGCATTTGGAGATGGCGTGATTCGATGATGAGCGCACTCACTTAAGTCACCTTAGTCGATATGACCTCCCTTACAGAAAATCTCATTGGGATATTATGATACCGAAATAAAACAAGCACGAAGTGTGTATTTCGCGCCTGTTCAGGTTTGATGGATTCGACCAATCCGGGGTTAACGCCGCCCTAATCGCATGAATACAAACAGCATCATGCAGCCGAATATCAACAACACAACAAAGCCGATAAACCGTCCAATGCCCAGAAACATTGGACGCCGAACCATCATGGGTCTACGCCACATGCGCATGCCACCTCGCCACGGTCTTCTCCACATCGTCACACCTCCTAAATGAGATGATGCAGCGGAGATATGCAGCTCATGTGTACGCCGTGTAAAAAAGTTGTAACGCGCGCCCGTTACTGCTGCTTCAACTCCACTTCATCCAGCCGCAGCGACAAAGCCGTACTCGCGCCATCCGCGCCCATCGAGATGCCATAGCGGCACGCCAAGCCGAACTGCCGCTTGAACAGAACTTATTGGATGAACCACTTTCAGTACTATTGTGAAAAATAACAGTGATCACTTGATATCAAGTGACCACTGTATTCACTCAGCAAGGAATGCTCATCCTACCGATAGTGAGCCTACTTCACCACAAAGTAGAGGAATACACGGTAAACCGTACACTTAGTCACGTTGACCTGTTGAGTGCCGATCGTGTGATTGCCATACGAGTCAGCGATCTCAACGCGAACTGTATACGGACCGCAATACTGGTAGGTGTGTATTGTGGTCGGGCTATAACCGGAACTCGTGTATGCTGTGCCGTCGCCGTAGTCCCAGCGATAGGTTACGGCCGTTGCGCCTACTATATTCGAGCCATAGCTGGCTGTGAATTGCTCCAGGTTGCTGCTATTGCTCAGAACCGTCGTGCGGGCAATGCTTGAGGTCGGCTGATCCCAAACATAGTTAAGGAAGGTTTTCAGCAGGTCTTTGCGGCTGGTGAAGCCAGCGGAATTGTTCACACCTTCCAGACCAAACGATGCGTACACTGAACGGCCCAGGTAGCTGATACCAGGGTTTTCGAGCGTCGGCTGATCGCGATGCGCCATGGAGACGACATTGTCTTCAATGGCGCCACTACCAGGATACTTCAGAATCGGAGTGTAGCGCAACCCAGTTAGATCATATACATTTGGAATAGTTCCGATTTCATCCACATACGTCTGGTTGGTCGCGCCATCCTTGTTTGGCGTAAAGACCAGTTGCCCATTCATCTCGACTGGGGGCGCGCCTGCAACGTGAATGTTGATATAGGTCCCGCCAGAAAGCAGTTGATCCACATCTGCTGAATTGATCAGTACCTTGCCACTAATCGTATGCTGGTTCGTCAACACAGGCGTTGTTGTGTCCAGCAGTGGGTACATCACATCGCCCAGGGCTGGAAGTGTCCCGCTGTGGATGTGGATTGCCGTTAGGGTGTACGGAGCGACATCAGAGATGGCAATGGTGTAAGACAACACACCGGAAGCAATGCCATAGGTGCCGTTGAATTGCGCCGAAAGCGTGTCAGGGGTTATTGGCGCCAGATTAGGCAGGGCTACCGACAAATCCGTTGCGCCTGTTTCGTATGCACTCACCGCGCTCAGGTCAAGATGAATGGCCTTGAATGCCGGCGCAGCGCCGCTGGTCGGGCCGATTGGCAATGGCGGGATCAGATTATTGGAAACGCTATCCCGCCAGAAGAGACCGCCCAGCACATCGTTGTAGAACGGGTACCAGTTGGTTGAGATTGTCGAGTTCAGAACCGCAGCCATGTCCTGCCCCATGGCGATAATGGCGCCGCCATTATCCGCATACGCCACTAGTGTGTCCATATCGGCCGATGTCAATGGCGTCGGGACCTCGTAGGTGCCGTTTGGATCATAATTGTCTCCGGTGTAATAAATGATCGCCTTGTAGTTCAACAAGTCGGTAATATTCAGGAAGTTAGAGACCGTTCCTGCCAGACTATCAACATCCAGCACCGTGTAGGTGTATCCCAGGTTATCCAGCACAGAAGTGTAGTACCCAAGATATCCTGGATATCCTACTGAATTTTCACCGTCATTCTTGATGATCAGGATTTGCGCTTCGGGTTGATAGGTCACGCGCGCCCAGGCTGGCAAGTGCGCGTTGTGCTTCCTTCCCGCCAGCACAACATAGCCCTGGTTATCGCCAAGACCGTTGCCCAGCGTTGAGCTGAACCAGGCCGTCACCGCTGTGTAAGAACCAGCTGTCAGTGTGATCACGTTCGCGCTCAGGCTGAAACCCGCCAATCCTTCTGTCCCGGGGAATCCATCACCTGTGTACAGCGTGGTCAATGTGTAGACTTCAGTGGCTGTGGTGATGTTACGGACACTGAATGAGACTGACTTTGTGGTGCCGGTGGGAACCAGCCCAAAGCTCAGACTGGGCGGGTCCAGAATCACGCCTGGATCAGCCGCATGGGTGAGATCGAGACGACCAGCGCCCATATCAAGCGGTTGAGCAGGAATTGTCTGCTCCGCATCGTTGTAGATGCCGATGTACTTGGATGTGGACATCAGCGCAGACTTGATGTCTGCATTCGACCACTCAGGATGTATCTGACGCATCAGAACTGCCGCGCCTGCAACATGCGGGCTGGCCATAGATGTGCCAGACACCTGTCCAAAGCCAAGTGCGCTCGCTTCGCCTGCGGCATCTCCATATCCCTGCGCCAGGATATTGACGCCGGGGGCCGCAATGTCTGGCTTCAGCACATTGCCAACGCCCGGGCCGCGACTGCTGAATGACGCGATGATATCCGGGGTATTCCCAACCTGG
>CAIQQO010000421.1 GCA_903873965.1 uncultured bacterium | reverse complement strand
TTCAAGCGCGGAGCACTTTGACAGTATTGAACACGTCCGAGAGTGCGCCTGCGGGAATTGGTCACAAACGACAGACTTTGCAGTTGTTGCCACTCACCGTTGACGCACACTTTGGTGCTGCATTTGGTTCGCAGCACATACTCCACACTGAAGGATTCCAGCACATCGCATAGTTCAACGTCGGCAAATCCGCGATCAGCCGTCACAATCAGACGACGGCGTCCAATTTTGTTGCGCACCCGTCGCAACACCCGTTTGATAATGGCCATCTCGTAAATCTTCATGCGCCCTTTCAGCACACTGGCATCATATGCTCGCCACATGATCGGCACTGCTCGCCTTGTGATGACCAGCGATACGACCAACAAATGCTGATCGTCTTCAATTGTCCAGTCGATGGCCAGCCGTACCTTTCCTCGTCTGGGTATCTGCTTAATCGCTTGATCCAAAACCGCCCGCGCTAAATCTCGCGGATCCAGGCGTTCGTTGTGAATCAAACGCGATAGCCGTTTCACAGCTGCCTCTTGGTTCCCCATCCCACGCACCAACTCGGCCTGATTGCCGGTCTGTCGCTCAATGATTTCCACGATGAAATCGCTCAATCCTTTTATTTGATGCCCGTGTGCCCACGGCAATACATCACGAATATAATCCGCCACTGGTGCAATCGAATCTGTTGTTTTCACAGACCGGATTTTGGACCATCTCGTCCCGATTGCACCAGTTTTTCACCCGCTTTCTAAATATGTCCTGACATCAGATGTGACAGTTGATTTCAACGGACAACAATATAACCAATGGTAGACGGCAGAGAGGATCATGAACCTATCACCTATACTCACCGAAAAGGTGAGATGACTGGTAACGGCTGCATACGATTGTAAATTTGAACAAATGGAAAGGCATCTCAACAATCCATGAGCGAATATCAATACTACGAATGGATCGCGGTTGACAGGCCGCTGACGGATGAGGAATTGGAAGAGGTTAGTGGACTATCGAGTCACATGGATATGGCGACCGCTACCCAGGCTGTCGTAACTTACTCTTACGGCGATTTCAAGCACGACCCACGCAATGTGCTGTTGAAGTACTTCGACGCCATGCTCTATGTGGCCAACTGGGGCAGCCGCCGACTCCTGTTCCGCTTTCCGCTGGCAGCCGTTGACGCAAAAGCCATTAACGCCTTCTGCGTCGAGGATCACATCGACCTGACGCGGGAGGGCAAGTTCCAGGTGCTGGATATCGACCTGAGCGAGGAAGATGGTGGCGAATGGACTGAGGCAGAAGGGATTTTGCACCGGCTGATTCCCTTGCGCGAGCAGATCATCCAGGGAGATTACCGTGCTTTGTATATCGCATGGTTGAAAACAAGCAACATGGACACGTTTGCTGACGAGGAAGATGAGGAGTCGATGCCGCCCGTGCCAGCTGGCTTGCGCAAGCTGACGCCCGCACACAAAGCGTTCATGGAGTTGTTCGATATAGATCCGCATTTGGTCAAGGCAGCTGCCGAATCGAGCGCGACGTTGCAGCCGATCTCAGATCAGGCATTGGCCGACGCCATCTCCAGTCTGCCGCGCCTGGAATGCGACGCGTTTTTGCTACGCGTGTTGCAGGGCGAGACACAGGTAGGCAGTACCTTGCGAAAGCGGTTGATCGAACTGGCAGGTTTGCAGAAACCCGTTGCGACACAACAAAGCGTCTCGTCTGCATCCCGCGAGAAGAGAGCGAAACACTATGAAGCGGAAGAGCAGCGCCGTGCGCAGGCGGAAGCCGAACGGAAGCGGATTCAGGAACTGGAAGAACTGGCCAATCGCGTCGAACCTGCCTGGACATGGGTGGGCAAGCTGATCGAGCAAAAGCAAGCCAAGGCGTACGATCAAGCCGTATCGCTGCTGGTCAATTTACGTGATCTAGCGGTATACCAAAAGAAGTTACCTGAATTTCAATCGCGACTCATGCCACTGGTGAGTCGGTTTGGCACGCGACGTACGCTGATCGACCAGATGCGCTCTGTCGGGTTGGTCGAATAGGCCCACAATGACGCCGAACACACCGAGGCGGATTGTGCCATCCGCAAGGATGTCACTTGCGTGTGCACAAGTAACGTCTATTACGATGAAATCATCCCGCTAAAGCACTCGACCTCCACTGCGTTGCGTGTGCGCCTTAACGGGTGTCTCCGGATACCAGGCGCCGAATTCATCCGGTGGTCTCCTCGCCACGCTTCAGTTCCCCGTTTACGTTTCACATCTCATGTCGTAGCTTCCGGATACACCTTCCACCCCAATTCTTCCAGGTTGGCGGTATCCAGCGTATCCTGTGGGACTGCCACCAGCAAGGTGTTGGCCTCAGCTAACAGGTCGCCACTTTCGGCATCATAAATCCCAGCCCACGCTTCTGCACTGCGACCTCTGTCGCGCCCGGCCTTGCCCACAATTCGGAGCAGTTTGCCGGTGGGTACGTTTCTGCGGTACTTCACCTCCAGTTTGGCTGTGAACATGAAGCGTGGATCATTCGCCGGTCCCATGTGTGAGCGACCGCTGATTTCATCGAGAATGGTGGCCACGATGCCCCCATGCAGTACGCCGGGATAGCCCTGGAAGTGGTCAGGTGCGATGTAGGTGCTCTCGATCACGCCGGGTTCGGTTTCATAGATGCGCAGTTTCAGCCCGACCGGATTTTCCAGCCCGCAGATGAAACACATTTTAGAGTTGGGTTGTGGTTTTCGTATGGTCATATCAGTTTCTATTTAGGTGATCATGATACCGTGTTGACATATGCACCCAACGACAGGTGAAAGAGTAGAATCTGAATGAGTGGAAGGCAGGCAGGAGACGCAAGTATGGCGATGCAAAAACACAGTATTCTGATCGGTACACATTACGAATATCCTTTTGGCGGTATGGCGACGCGGCCTGAATGGCTGCCTCAAGGACCGGGCGACTGGCAACGCGATCTCGAGATGATCAAGGATACTGGGTTTGACTCGATTCGCATCCGCATCGGCTTCGACAGCCACCTGGATGAAGTAGCCCATCTGTTGGATTTATGCCTCGCGCTTGATCTGAAGGTGTTCTTCGGATTTGCGACCTTCTACGTTAACAATGAGTTTCTATCTGACTACCCTGATGCCAAGGTGATCGACCGCGCCGGCCAGGCCATGCCGGTCAACGAGTATGATTATCGCTGGCAACGTGCGTGTATCGACCACCCCGAGTACCGGCGCCGGCGCGATGCGTTGGTGCAGGCATGTGCAATCCGCTTCGGTCATCACCCAACCATCATCGCGTGGGATATCCACAACGAACCGAGTGTCGGCCCTGGCGACCACCCCTGTTATTGCCACCATACCTTGGACAAGTATCGCCGTGACCTGGCCATTCGGTTTGACTCAATTGATGCGCTGAACCAGCGCTGGGGTACAGCCTTCAGCGACTTCGATGTTGTTGAGGCGCCGCGTGAGGTCGCCACCTCGCCAGACAGTTTCTGGCGTGATTGGCGCGAGTTTACGGCGCGCAACCTCAGCGAATTCCTGCTGTCGGGCATAGGCATCATCAAGGAGCGCTTGCCCAAGTCTCAGGCCAGCTTCAACTTCACTTCCGCATTTAGCATTGAGGGCAATGGGCAGGATTGGTGGATCGCGCCGCAACTCGACTTTGCCTCGCACAGCAACTATCCTGAAGGCGCGCCTGAAACGGCAGCCGAAACGGGCTCGCGCATCGATTTGCTCAAGGCTGTGGCGCCGGGACGAGATGTCTGGGTAGCCGAGTTCCAAGGCGGCCCTTTCAACCGTTACGTCCTGTACCGCGGCATCCATATCGAGGCTGAGGTAAACAAAATTTTCAGCCATGCCTGTCGCGCGCTCTTCTTCTACCGTTGGGAGCCTTTGATGAACGGCCCCGAGCCGTGGATCAATGGCATGATCGATGCCGACACCTACGATACCGAACGCCGCCTGGCCGCAAAACGGATTATTGCCGAGTTGCGAGAGCATGAGAACATTCTGGCCATCGGCCATACAGTGCAACCGCGAGTGGGCATCTACCTGGCGCGCGAGATGGTGTGGGCCGCGAATGCGCGCCAGTCGCCGCTGTATCAAACCGTTCAGGGCTTGTACGCCCTGCTGCTCGATATGGGTTATGCACCGAGTTTCATCACAGACTCAATTGCTGCAACACATGATCTGGCGCTGGTCGTTGTCCCGAACATGCTCGATCTAACAGAAACCGACTGGGGTTCCTTGAACGCCTTTATGGAAAGCGGTGGACGCGTCATCGCTGAACTGCCGATGACCAACATAGAGGAAAGCCGCCAGGCCGTGCAATCAATCGGCTGGGAGTTTCGCGAATGGATTCGCCCGACCTACTTCCTCGTGTCGGGCTGGAGCATGAACGATGCTGTCGGTCGGTTCGGCGGATTTGCGTTCCACGACCGGGTTCGGCTGAGTTTGTTTGCAGGTACGCCCCTCGCGACCTATCGCGACGATGATGAGCCTGCATTGATCGCAACAGGACCGGGTGGGCGGTTGTTGGTTCCCACCTTTGCATTGGGTAGGTCGTATTTCTCTTCGTTCCATCGTGGCGTGCGGCGGTTGATAGGCGAGTGGTTGTTGCCCACCATAACACCCGATATACGATTGAGCGGCATGCCCGACGAGTATCGCGCATTGATTGAAGCACGGGTGGTAGAGAGCATGGCTGGCGCACTCTTGTTCGTCATTAACCGCTCTGGCTACGAATGGCAGATTGAGGTGCACGCGCGGGGTTACCAGCCGATCACCGTCAAGCCGCCGGCGTATGGTGCGGCGCGGAAGTTGCTGGCGCTGGAACAGGCGGGCGCGGCGTAGCACAGTCGCCTGTTCGTCTCCACTTGTGGTTACCTTTTCTTGCCCTGCGTCAGCGCAGCCCGCGTGCAATCAGTACACAACACTTGACCGGCGGTGTTACTGATAGCGACAACGTTGGCCTGAATTACATTGAGCACGTTGAACAGTTTTACTTGCGCATGAAGCGCCATCTTGCGCCGTAATTCGATCAGCTGCGCCTGCTCCTCGCGATCCAGCGCCGCGCGTTGATCGTCAAATGTCTGCGCTTCTGCGGCACGGGACAGCGCCCTTTCGCGCCTCTCATCAAGTTCTTCGCGCAGATCAGCAAAGTAAGTACTGATGCGCTGCGTTTCACGCTGGAGGAATCGCTGCAGGTTAGCCAGACGCTTATGCGCGGCCACGGTGATAGCGCGGACAGCTTCTTCTCTAGCCAGCCCATAGGCTTGCGTCTGTGAGATCGTGGTTGCATCGGGATATGCCACCGCGGGTGAATCAGCGATTGGCGCGTCACGCAGGAGTTGCTGGAGATGGCGGGCAGGACGACCATAGTGCAAGTCGACGCCGATGATATGGGTCAACTGTTCTTTTTCATCGCTGACGAACGTAGTTTGAAACCAGAAGAGCATAGCGCGATGATGGTGGATACGCGTCGCCAGCAACTGTAGCGTTACGCCTTCGAGAGCGCAAGATTGCGCCTGAGAATGCCTGCAGGATCATGTGGCGTAAGGTTAAGGCCGCCGAGATAAACCCGTCCCATTTGTCCAATCGATTGGGCATGTTCAAAGACGTGATCGAGCATTGGGTTGCCAAAGACCATTAAATGCGCATTCGGATAATCCCCAGCGCTTAAGGATCAAAGGCAAGCCGGGCGCTGTCTTGCGCCGATCGCAGGACGTGTGTGGCAGTGAGGCCGCTCATGCCAATGCCATGTAAGGCATGGCGATCTAAGTCATATTGAACTGTTACAGAGCGACCATCCGGCATGACGAGAGTCACCGGCGCTTCACTGTCAAAGAATAAATCCCATGATGGATCGAGTTGTAAGACGCGTTTCCTTGCATCGCGGCGATGCTCTACATCGCTGGATTTGAGCATGCGGTGAACCGCATCTGTTACATCCCAATGGTCATCTGGTTGTGCGAGTTGTTAAAGCAGGGATTGCATGTGAATGAGTTCCCGTGTCTACATTAGTGCAGGTATACAAGAAGCTTATTCTCTACATCGCAGCAGAGAAGCAATAGGCTTGGTATAAAAACAAGGAAATGCCCCCGGCAGGACTTGAACCCACAACACCCGCCTTAGGACGGCGGTGTTCTATCCAATTGAACTACGAGGGCACTGTGATGTATTTTAACGCATTCCAAACGACTGAGTGCCACGTGATGCGTGAAACGTAAAAGGAGATCGCAGATCAGTTCCACGCGTAACTGATCTGCGAATGTATGGTACGAGTTTAGCGGCGCTTGGGCTTGGCGGGCAACCCGGTGCGCTCGGATTCATAGATGGCATCCATAAGTTGACTCTGGACAATGCCGTTGTTCACACTCGTGCGCGGTTCGGCGCGGCCCAGAATGGCATCGATAAAGTTGTGGTCGGGCGAAGGCGCGCCCATTTCGGCGGTGATTAGGGGATACTTCACTTTCTCCGCACCTTTCCACACGTTGATCCAGCCGGCGCCCCATCCGTCAATCTCGACGCGGCCGCCATCGAAGATGAAGGCCATGTGACTGCCGCCGCCTGGGCAGTTGCCGCTGATGGTGATGTTGGCCATCACACCATTAAGAAACTTGATGGTGCTTACCGAATTGATGTCGACGCGCGATCCATGCTTATCTACGAAGGCGAAGACCTCATCGACATCTGACTCCACCGACCAGCACAGGCTGTTGAACAGGTGAGCGCCGGAATCATAAGCCTGACCGCCGCCCGATAACGCCGGGTCCTGACGCCACAACCCTGTCGTAGCGCGCAGCCAATCCTGCGAGATAAAGCCGGTTACCATTTCAAGCTTGCCAAGTGTTCTGTTGCGAATTATGTCGCGCAGAAAAATGAACTCGGGCGAGCACGGCGTGTTATAGCCGATGACGAAAATCTTGCCGCTCGCTTTAACGTGTTCCGCCAACGCGTAGGCATGATCCAGGCTGGTCACCATGGGTTTCTCCATGAAGACGTGCAAGCCAGCGGCCAGCGCCTGTTTACCCTGTTCGTAGTGCTGTGTATGCGGCGTGCTGATCAACACTGCATCGGGTTTTAATGCCGCGTACATGGTGGCGGCATCAGTGAATATCTGGGGTTGATGGGAAGTGCCAGTCAAGTGCTTAGCCGCAAAGCTTTTTGACAACTCTTCCGACACATCACACAGCCCAACAATATCCACATCCGGGTGGTTGCGCAACCGTTGTGCATGAGCGCCCATCATGCCGCCACAGCCCAGCAGCACGATTCTGACTTTCGATTGTTGTATGGTCATCACTTTATCTCCTGACTTGATCTAACGCAGTTGTACAGCCAATACCGATATTACGCACGCGGCATGAGTTCCTGCAAAGTGCGATAGCCGATCACGTGTATGCCCATTGCATGGATGTCCTCGTGTAAGTCGCCGCGCAGGAAGGTGTGCAGGTTCTCCACACGCCCACGCCAGTCCGGGGCAATGGCACGCAGTTCCGCCGTATCGGTGGAGGGGTGTAGTAAGAAGTGCGTTACGCCAGCGGGCAATTGACTGAGAGCGCGTTTCGCATATTCGAAGTGATCACTATTCATATCCAGAGGCATGCCGATATACTGATCGACAAAGGGCATGCCGGCTTCTTCCAATGCAGCCATAGAGCGTCTCATTACCGTTGCATCGTCCATGCTCATTCCACGCTGAATGACTTCTTCGTCATGCAATCGCGGCAGCATCACCGGTACGCCAAAACGCAATCCAAGTTGCAGATAGGTCGACAGAAACTTCGGGTGAACGACAGCGCCCATGTGCGTATCAATGTGAGTCGGATGCATGCCGGCGGCAATAGCCCATTGATATTGTGCCTCCATTTCGTGCGCAACAGATGCGGGGTCGCCATATTCCTGTATGGTCTTGCAGCCATGCGGGAAGCAACCTTCGTCATCGAGCATGCCGGTAGCTGTATCGCGCGACGACAGCGGTCCCCATCGATAGGTGGACCACTCGCTGGTCAAGGTGATATGCACGCCCATGTCGACATCCGGATGGGCGCGACACCATGCTGCGGCGTGCAGCGCCCACGGACACGGCGCCATCACGCTGCCGGATGATATTGCTCCGGCATGCCACAACTGATCGAACGCCGAGACACTTGCCTCGCACATGCCGATGTCATCGGTGTGAATAATCACCAGCCGGTCATTGTCGCGATAGCCAAGCCTGCGTAAAACGGGATTCGGTGAGAGTTTCATATTTCCATGATCGCCTTCCTTAGCGCGTCATGCGGAATGGGTTCAAAAAAAGTCGGGCCGCCGGTGATCGCGATGACAGGAATTTTGTCCCAGTACAACGCGAAGGCAGCTTTGTCTTCATCGATATTCACGTGCTGTACCTGCACGCCATACTGCTTTGCATATTGCATCAAAGGCACTTCCACCTCACGACAAAGTCCACACTGTGGACGATGGTAAAACGTTATCATCAGCTTAATCCTCAATCCTCAATCCTCTGCTTCTGGCTTCTACGCTTCGCGGTTAATTACTTTCCCCCGTGTTGCGGGTCTGGAATACGCGCACTGCCGCATGGGCACTGTGCGTCAGGAACACCCGCGGCGGGAGCGCGCTTAATATCGCATCGTCATCGGCAAGGTCGACGACTACACCGGCGCGCGCGAGACCTTCGAACAGATGGGCTCTGTCCTGTGCAGAGTCCATGCGACCCAGGAACCACATACCCAGCAGCGACAGTTCCTTGTAGTCGATGCCTGCCGGATTTCGCGTCCCAATCATCATCCCCAGTCCGGAGGAAGGCCCCTGCTTGAGGATCGTCTGCAACGGCGCCTTGGTTGGGATATCGTTAGGCGCGGGTGGAAGGTAATCCAACACCTCGTCGATATAGACCAGACAGCGCAGCACTGATGTGGCGGGTTGCGCGCGCATCCACAGCACCACCTGCGATAGCAGGGATGCCATGAAGAAGCGGCGTTCTGCTTCGTTCAAGTGCGCCAGGGAAAAGAGGCTGGCGCGCGTTGAACCGGCAGGATTCGATCCGCCGCGCACCGGCTTAAGCAATGCCGTGACATCAAGTGATTGACCTGTGCCCAACACCTTGAAAGAAGGCGATGCGAAAAGATTGCTCAACGCCATCGCCAGATCGAAACGTTCTGTCCTTGGGTAGAACACGTTCATGTCGAAAAGCCCGATACGCGCTACCGGTGGCTGTTGAATCATACGAATGAGCAGATGGATATCGATAGACTGCCCCACGCGCCACGTCGTCTCAAAGATAGTGGACAGCAGAATGTGTTCGCGGTCCTTGAGCGGTTCGGACGTAATGCCAGCCAGGTCGAGCAACGCCGTGACCACTTGCGCAATCTGTTCGCGTAAGGCATTTGCATTACGTTCCCACGTCAAACCGGTGGCTCGGCCAGGTGGATTCATTCCCTCCAACATATTCATGCCGATGCCGGTATCGCTGCCCGGTGTGTATATATCGACCTTCACGCGGTTACGCAATTCACGCATGCGGTTCTCATGAAAGTCGATTTCGCTTTCTTCCTCATGCGATGGCATGGCTACATTACCGGCCTGCGCAGGGTTGGAAAACGATAATGCCCATGGCGCCACATCTCCCTTTGTGTCGATGATGATCACCGGAACTCCCTGCCACAGCGCTTCTTCCACCAGGCAAATACCCAGTCCGGTCTTACCAGTCCCGGCGGCGCCTAGACAGATGGCATGAGAGGTCAACTCACGCATGTAGGTCAGGAAGGGTGTATCAGTCACACTATGCTGGTCGAGGTCATACTCGTATCCCAGGTAAAACTTTCCGGGTTGATCAATTATTGGCACATACCCATCATAAGCCTACCGTCACACTCTGCAAAACGTGAAGCGCCATCAAGTATGATGGACGTATTGTTATGAAGGACATACGGAGTACGGCCATAGCACGCCTGCGCACAGGCATCAAGGCGGTCAACCAGGGCGACCATGCAGCAGCCCAGGTATTGTTCGAAGAAAGCCTGGCGTTATTCCGGCAGGTCGGCGATAAGGTTGGCATCGCGTGGACATTGAACAATCTCGGTGAAATTGCAGCGGTGCGCGGCGATCATGCCGTGGCCCGACCATTGTTCGTTGAAGCACTTGAAATGCGACGCGCTATTGGAGACGTGACACAGATCGCGTGGACGCTCAACAACCTTGGCGCCGTTGCGGGTGAACAGGGCGAGGTAGCTGTGGCGCGCCAATACTTTGAGGAGTGCTTGACCCTGCGGCGCACCATTGGGGATCGACGCGGCATCGCCTACGCGCTATACAACCTGGCCAACTGCGCTGCTAATCTATCGGATATCGCCGCGGCCCACGAACTGTATGAGGAAAGCCTTGCGATCAGGCGCGAATTGGATGACCAGGCAGGAATTGGCTGGGCTTTGCTCAGTCTTGGCAATATCGGATTGGTGCAAAGCGATTACGGTTTGGCGCGGTCGTATTACGACGACAGCCTCGCGCTCTTTCGCACTGTCGAGGATCGTGAAGGTATTGCATGGGCGCTAAACAAAATTGGTGAAGTGCTGCACTATCAGGGCTACTACCTGGCGGCACAGGCGCGTTATGCTGAAAGCCTTGACCTCTTTCGCCAATACGGGAACAAACTTGGCACGGCATGGGTGCTGAACAACACTGGCGATGCAGCGTGCCAGAAGGGAAATGACGAATTGGCGCGCCGTTCGCTGGAAGAAGGTTTGATTCTGGCTCGCGACATGGGCAACCGTCGCGTCATCGCATGGGCCTTGCACAGCTTCGGCACGCTGGCAGTTTTGCTTGCTGATCACGCCACTGCGCGGCAACTTTTCGACCAGAGCCTGTCGCTGCGCCGTTCCATAGGCGATAAACGCGGTAGCGCCGAGTGCACGATCAGTCTTGGCTTGTTGGCGCGTGCCGAGGACAAAACCGACCAATCGCTGATCCTGCTCAAGGCCGGATTGGCCCAGTCAAACGCGATTGGCGACCGGCGGCAGACGGCGCAAGGTCTGGCAGCTTTGGCGGCATTGATGAGCGATCAGGCGAAAGGGGAACACCAAACCCTTTATGCAGAGCGCTCTGCTCAACTTGGCGGTGCTGTCATGCATGCTGTCGAAACGCTCAAGGCGCCGCTTGATCGCCAGTATCGTGTTCCGCATGAGGGCGCAATTGCCGCGATGCGCAGGGTACTCGGTGAAACCGCTTTCGTAAGATCATGTGAGGCCGGTAAACGTCTGTCTATCACCAAGGCAGTTGCACTGGCAATGACGCCATTGACATAATTGTGGCGGCATTAATCCATGACTGACAACAATCTGTCCCATATCAGCATTTCGGCGGATGACAGAATCCCGTTGCAGGCTTATACTCATTATCAATAAGCGGTTTGGCGCAACCTGACAAAACCTTCTTATTCATGAGTGGCTTATTGATACGGTGATTTGCTCCAGTACGTAGCCACATAAATGTTATGAAAGAGCAGGGTGTTGCGAACCGCTTATTTGCGTTTTATATCCGCACTTCCATTTCGCACTAAATCATCTCCCCAAGCCCCACGCGTCTATCGCCGTTGGCAGATCTGACGATCAGTGCGCCGTCTTCCTCGATTCGCACTGCCAGGCCATTGATGATCTCGCTGCCTGACTGGATGCGCACTTCACGTCCTAAAGTCTCCAGCGCGGTTGCATATTCACGCGCCGGACTGACCCTTGTGCGAAGCAGGTGCAGATAGCGCGATTCAAAATGCGCCAGTAACCGCATCAGGATATCGGAACAGTCGAGGGCTTCATGTAGCCCCCACGCCGTGCGCAAACTGGTGGCGCGCGCCCGCACGTCTGCCGGTGCATCATCAAATCCAGGGTTTACATTCAGCCCAATCCCCAGCACCGCGTAGTCCAGTTGATCGCCCGTAATCGACGACTCTACCAATATCCCGCACACTTTGCGTCCACCCAGATGCACATCGTTGAACCACTTGATGGAGACTGGAGATTGGGGACTAGAGATGGATTCTGCCACGGCCAGTGCCGCCGTCATAGTCACCCAACCTGCCTGCGCGGGGGTGAGGGGCGGGCGCAGCAGGATGGAGGCATAAAGGGACTGACCCGGCGGTGAGTACCATGTGTGCGACGCCCGTCCACGCCCGGCGGTTTGTTCGCCAGCGACGACGACCACGCCTTCGGGCGCACCGGCCTCAGCCAATTCACGCGCCACGTCCATCGTTGATGTAATTGACGCGTAACGCCGAATATCAAATGAAAGTGTGCCTGCGGAACCTACGGCAGTACCACCTCGCGCGTGATGGTCCCGGCGCGTTGACTCGTCGCCTTCACCGTAACCGTGCTACCGGATGTTGCGCGCACCACCCACTCGACACTGACACGATCTGTCGTAGCATCGTTGTTATCGTACGCGTGCGCCTTCAAAGCGCGCCCCGTGAGTTGTCCGGCCAAGGTACGCGGCTTACCGCTGATCAGCGCAGCGCTTACCGGTAGGGCAATCTCCACTTCGATAGGTCGCACCAACGCTTTGTCCTGCGCATGCCCGCTGACGGATGTTGGCAACCAGCCTGTGTTCTGCACAACAGCCCGAATGTGATAGGTCCCATCACTCACTGCGGTAATGGTCACTGCACTAAACTCGATGCGTGGCGATATCAGCGCATGCCAGATGATGAAATCGGCGTGTGGCGCAATTTCTTTCTCCAACAGATGCGGTGGCGGGTTGCGGAAACAGTATTCGTCGTTCCAGCCGCCCAGTTCGACTTCGCCTAACTGCGGATGCTGGACCGGATACCACGCAACGAACCCCTTGCCGTCCAGTTTCTCGTCGCTCCACTTCAACAGCTTCAGGTCGTCTTCAACCGGATGTTCACGCGCCCAATCGATGAACTGATAACCGCCGCCCGGCTTCTTCATGTCGATGCCGGCCTGCTGCATCGGTCCCCAGATTTCGCATGTCCACGCATATACGCCAAGATGGTCATACATCCAGTCATCGAAAGCGCCCTTGGTCGTATCGCGCGGATGGTACTTGAAGTCGTGGAACACCGACACGGCAGGATAGCCCGTGATGCGCGTAGCAGCTTTGCCGATCTCCTGATACGTCCACAGGTCTTCGGTCTTCATGTGGTCATCAGGATGTGCGCTATACGGTCGCAGATACGCGCCCGCGAACGTGTGATACGTGATCGCTCCCGTGATGTTGGGGTGATTGACGATGAATTGAACAACAGCGCGCACTTCGGGTTCACTCACTGGATAGGGGCCTGCACCATGCTGATCGTTTTCGACCGTCCATTCCATCGGGAAATTGCGGTTCAGGTCAAGCCCTTCCAATGGGGGTGCGATCTTAATCGCCACACCATCGTAGTTGCGGATCAAGCCTTCAAACAGCAGTCGATAGTGCGCCACGCCACTGTCATTGGCCTCATCGGGATCGCGTGCCACCATCAAGCGCGGTTCGGTGGGGTGCGCTTTCCACGGTCCGTTAGGGTCTTTGGTGCGCATGGTTAGAATGCGACCATCGCCATCCACATCGTGCTCATACAAGCCATCCATCAAATCCAATCGTGGATATGGGCGCGTGCTGGAACGAATACTGCGATGGCGCTCATCGAGGTACAACTCGGCGCCATCGGGATTCATACGCGGCGCCACGTACAGGACGCGCGTATCGAGCAGTCGGGTGATCTTTGCGTCCGCGCCGTAGCCATTCAGAATTTTGTTGATCGTGTAAACGGCGCATGTCGTGGGCGAAACCTCCGTCGCGTGAATGTTGGCGTCAACCCAGAACGCGGGCTTGGCCGTGTCCGGGCCACCAACATCACTTGTCAATGTGACGCACCAGATGTCGCGGCCTTCGTGACTCTTGCCAAGCGATGTTAGCTTGCATAGCGCCGGAAAACGAGCGGCGAAGTCACTCAGAATAGCAGTTAATTCGGCAAAACGGTAATAGTGGTCGAAGGTTGGTGTTGTCATGATGAGAGTGGTATTGTGTCAGCCCAACTTGCTTTTGATGTTCTTGTCGAGTTCGTCCATGTGCGCCTCTAGTTTATCTTTGTAGCGCGCCAGTGCATCAGAAAACTCGCCAGTGGCATCCACTAGCTCGTTGGCCAGTTGAGACGGCTTTTTAAGGTTCATGCCTTGCGGCGCAGAAGTGTCTATCAAGACCAGACGGGTGAAGGCGCCATCCGCGCTGCGCACCATGCGTCGTATAGAGACGATGGCATCGAGGTTGAGCGGGCCATATATGTGAGGGAACAATGGCGCTGCGGACGCAGGGAGCGACTCATGGGTCATTCCAGTTGCTGACTCGGCTGTCGGCGTTACACTCGATCCTGTACCAAATTCGGCCTTGGCTTCCGGTGGCATGGCGTCCGAGTTCATGACTTCGGCATAGGGTTGTTGTTGTAGAGGTGGCGTTACAGCATTGACCGGCGCAGACTCGGTTGGCGCTACTGGTGTTGGCGAGGCTGAGGCTTCCCACTTGATCTGGGCTGTCACTTTGCTCTCGTCAATATCGAGTACCAGAAAATCGCCTGGCACAGTTTTATAAAAGCGATTAGCCACCTGCAACAACAGATCATCGCCCTGCGTGCAGTGAATGAATCCATCTTTGGTGTAGGCGTCAGGGAGGTAGGTGGACCCGGTGGGTCTAGATTCCCACGTTGATTTCGCGACAAGGTGCAGAATCATCGTCACTCCTTCAAACGGCACCCCTTGCGAAGGTGCAGTTCACTTACTCACGTGAGCAGTGGATACTCTTGGCGCAGCAGAACCCAGAACGCCGTTCACAAATCGCGGCGTCGATTCGCTGCCATATTCTTTTGAAATCTCAATGGCTTCGTTGATGACTACCTTCTGCGGCGCGAGTTCAGACTTGAGTTCGTACAACGCGATGCGCAGAATGTTGCGGTCAATCGGCGCCACCTGATCGAGGGGGAAATCAGGCGCACAGGAACCAAGCAGCGCATCGATCTGGCCGAGATCATTCATCACACCGCTGACGAGTGTTATGGTGTAGGCACGCAACTCGTCATTGAGGTTTTCGTCATCGCGCAAATGACGTTGTAATACCAGTCCTGCCGGGTGCTGAGCGGTATCCGCTTCATACAGCACCATCAATGCTAATACCCGTGCGTCATGCCTTTCTTTCACGCTTTGCTTCTTACATCTTCAAAGGAGACATCAATGGATGTAACCGTGATGCCTGCGATCTCTGCAATGGCCGATGCCACGGACAGCTGGAGTTGTTCACCCAGTTTGAGCAACGGCTGGTTTACTGCTGCGATGACACGTAGCCGAATGGCTAATGCGTCATCCTTCATCTCGACGTCAACGCCCAAATCAACGGGGTTATGCCTGTGTTTAGACTGGCGCTCAACAAGCGCCAGCACGCCGGGTGTCGCCAGTGTTGTCACTCGGGCGACATCACGTATGACTTCAGGTGAAATCGTTACTTTGCCATTCATTATTGCATCACCAGGCCGCCATCAACCGTGAGAACTACTCCCGTGATGAAGGCCGCTTCATCGCTTGCAAGAAATGATACTGCATAAGCAACTTCTTCGGGTTTTCCAAACCGAGCCAGCGGCGTCATCTTGATGGTGGCGTCTTTCTGTTCTGCGGTCAGCACATCAGTCAGCGCCGTGGGAATAAAACCTGGCGCAACAGCGTTGACTGTAATGCTGCGGGAGCCGACTTCGCGCGCCAGCGATTTGGTAAAACCAATCACGCCGGCCTTGGCCGCCGCATAGTTTGACTGCCCGGCCTGTCCGGCCAACCCCACCACCGATGAAATGTTGATGATGCGTCCGCCGCGCTGGCGGATCATCGGGCGAACCGCCGCTTTGCTGCAGTTGTAGACGCTCTTCAGGTCGGTATCGATGACCGTATCCCAGTCGTCTTCTTTCATGCTCATCAGAAGCATGTCGCGTGTCGTCCCCGCGTTGTTTACTAGAATGTCCAACTTGCCATAGGCGTCGATAGCGGCTTTGATCAGTGCGTTGGCTGCATCGGCTTTGGCCACATCACCTTTCACTGCGATAGCTTGACCGCCCGCGGAGGTAATGGTCGTGACGACTTCGAGCGCAGCCGCCTCGCTGCTGTTGTAATTCACTACGACTGAAGCGCCGCGCGACGCCAGATCGATGGCAATAGCCCTGCCAATCCCGCGGGATGCGCCGGTGACGATTGCCGATTTGCCTGTCAGTTGCATGTAACTCCCTGTTTATTCCTGGCTCACGTGGACTATTTGAGAGGATGGCTTTGCGCATCCCTTTGGGATAGTACACTAACCGATGGCGCGGGTTTCTGCGCCAGTGACGATGCGCTTGATAAGGTTGCTCAGTACATCCTTGGGGCCAACCTCAACGTAATTGGTCACGCCCTGCGCCGCCATGTACTTGACGCTATCTGTCCAGCGCACCGATGAAGTCAGTTGGGCGCACAACTCGGCGCGCAGATCGTCGGGGTGGGTGATTGGGAGCGCGGTCGTATTGGCGATGACCGGCACGCGCGCCGTGTTTAAGGCGGTGGCTGCCACGGCAGCAGTAAACTCTTCCGTGATACTGCTCATCAACGGTGAATGCGCCGCAATGCTCACGGGCAGCGGTGCAACGCGCTTGGCGCCGCGTTGTTTCGCCAAGATGCCGGCAGCCGCTACGGCTTCCTTACCGCCCGAAATCACAATCTGGCCGGGGCAGTTGTCGTTGGCAAGCACTACCGGCGGAGCGTTATTCGCCGCAACCTGGGCGCTAGCCTGTTCGCAGACTTCGCGCAACACAGCGGCCTCCATTCCAAGTACTGCGGCCATGCTGCCAGAGGCGCGTTCGCCGGCCAATTTCATCAAGCGACCGCGCTCGCGGACAAGCTTGATACCAGCCTCGAAGCTTAAAGCGCCCGCGGCGCACAGCGCGCTTAGTTCACCCAGACTATGCCCGGCCACAAACGCTGGGGCGTCGACCTCACCCGATAACAAGATCGTCTCCAGCGCCGCAATACTGTGCGTAAAAATGGCGGGCTGGGTGTTGTAGGTATCATTCAGTTCTGCATCAGGCCCTGCGAAGCACAATTGCGACAGGCCAAAGCCCAGAGCGGCATCGGCGCGGGCAAAGATGCCCGTAGCAACGGGACGCAGGCGCGACAGCTCCGCGCCCATGCCCGTGAACTGTGAGCCCTGGCCGGGAAAAACGTATGCGATGGACATGTAGGTGTGTCCTGGATGGCCGGTTTAGCGGTTATCCTTCTTCTTTGTATCTGCTGCAGCGACAGCCACGACCTCTCGGCCGGCATAATAGCCGCAGTTGGTGCACACGGTGTGTGGCAGCTTCTTCTCACCGCAGTTGTCACAAGCGACAAGCTGGACGGGCGTGAGGAAGTCGTGGGCGCGACGACGATGCGTGCGGCCCCATGAGAATTTGCGCTTTGGTAGTGGACCCATTTTGTAATACTCCTTAAGATAAAAAGCACGCCAATTCGGCGCACGCTGTTTTACATGGTTAAATGCGTAAAGCGATATATTTTAACTCAGTTTTTATTGTTATGCGGTGCCGACGCATTTGACACACTGAATTTAGGCTCTTTTAGCAGTGCGCTGATGTACTCCGGCGTGGTGCCACAGCAACCGCCAATGATGGTTGCACCGAGCGCCTGCCAGCGCAATGCGGCCGCGGCATACTCGCTCGGAGTCACGCCATGTTCCATCGACCAGCCTGCTCCCTCAACGTGTCCGGCATTGGCATAAGCGCCAATCGCAATGTCCGACCGTGCTCCCACTGCCTGCCGTAATACTATTAGCGCGTCGCTTACTTGCGCCACCGGCAGGCAGTTCACCAGCAAAGCTTGCGGCTTGTAGGGCAACACCGCGCGCACCGCGTCCGCAATCGACTCGCCACTCAACAAATGCTGGTGCGCATCCAGCATCAGACTCACCCACACTGGCAATCCGGTCTCACTGGCGGCTCGCGCAGCGGCGGCCGCCTCGCGCACCGTGTTCATCGTCTCGATCAACAGAAGATCACAGCCGGCCATTGCCAGTTCACGCGCCAATTGCACATGCTCTTCATATAGAACGGATTCATCAGTTGGAACCAGCACTGGCGAATAACAGTCTTCCACGGGCGCCATGCTTCCCGCAATCCTCACACCGGGAACACCCGATGACGTCACAGCCTGGTGCGCCAGCGCAACTGCCGTTTCAACCAGCTCATGCATGCGCTGACCTTGCTCCCGGTTGGTACCTTTGGAATCGAGCAATCCCGCGCGACGCAACGTGCGCACGTTGGTACGAAAGGTATCTGTCGTGATAATCCGCGCACCTGCAGCGATATAGTCGACATGAATTTGGCGCACCACATCCGGCGCCTTCAGCAATGCATTGGCTGACCACAACGGCAAACCCGTGTCTATGCCGCGCCGTGCCAATTCGGTGCCCATCGCGCCATCGAGAATGCAGAGAGTGATTGGGCGCGGAGCGTCGAGAGGGGTGATTGGAGATACTGCCATGTCACTCACCACAACGGCTGCGCCCATCATCAAACCAGTTACAAATACAATTGCCGTGAACACATCAGCTGGACGCATGCCAGGCGGCAGAGTGAGCGCCGCCAGGGTCATCACTGGCAAAGCCACAGCTGCGGTGATGAGGGCGCTCCACAACCCTGCGCGTGGCGTGCGCAGCATATATACCGCGATGAGCGGGATCAGGATATAAATCGGCCAGTTGACTGCATTCACATAGCCCTGCACAAACTGGCGCGGCGTGAGTGCGGCAGCCGTTTCGAGCACCAGCGCATACGCCGCCACTCGTGGTGACTGTCGCGCCAGAAGAACAAACACCGGGACAAACGCCAGATCGATCAAGCTGACGATCAGGCTGACCGGGCTGGGCAGGGTGAAAACAACGACAACCAGAAAAATACCCGCCAATAGTGCTTTCACACAAGCCACATTGCGAGCCCGTCGTCCGTACATCCTGCTTGTCATCTTTTCACCTGTTTCATCGCGACATTTTAGTGTGCTGCCGGCCTATATGTAAGCCATTGCACTAATTGTGCCTTTTTTTAACATCAGAGTAGAATACACGGCAGAGGGTTGCTAAATGAAGGAGAGACAATCGATTATGAGCAGGACAAGTAAAGTACGACTGAATAGCATCCGAACGTTCATGATTGCAACTGCACAGAACTCATTGCTGCGTAACCTGGTGATCAGCGCCGCCGTGATCGTTGCCCTGTGGGCGGTCATGGTCAATGTCGTTTATGCTGGCAAGCCACTCACGCCTGTCAGTGCGGTGAAGTCACCCATTCCACAGCCCATTACGGTCGTTCTTGAATGTGAGGAGGGTTGGGGAAATCCATGGTGCACGCCAACTGCGGAATCAACCAGCCACAGAAGGTTGACCACATATTTCTATATCGATGGGCGTTACCGCGGAGCAGCCAATAAGACTTACGATACGGTATGCTCACGCTATGCTTTGCGCGATGGCGTTCATACGGCGCGCGTGTACGCTGTGGATACCCGTGGCAATACATCTAGCGTAGGTCCATACAAAGTCATTCATTGTGACCGTTTTGGCCCTGCCGTCTCCACATCATTGTGGTACGGGCGCAGTTGGAAAGTCAACTTGGTACCATACGCTCATGACGCAGGGTCCGGCATCGATACCAAGTCGTTCCTGGTGGATAACACACCAGTCACATGGCAGTCTTACTCAAATGCATGCACCCAACTGTCACTGTCCAAGGGTTGGCACAAGACCAAAGTGACAGCGACTGACAAAGTCGGGCATACTGTCACCGGCGGTGTGCGCACATTCCACTGCCCATAACATAGGTAGGGCGACTTCGCCCATGCTCCTCTACAGTTAACAGACTCCGGGAATTCCCGGAGTCTGTGTTTTTTACATTTTCTCTGCTAAGATGAAGGCTCTGCTTCTCTTCGGGGCCTTTGGATAGGCAAATTCTATCTCCGTTGGTCTCCAGAGCGTTAACCCTGACAAATACAGGGGTGTTTCACCGTAATGTATGTAAACAAGAACAGGATGGGATTGAGTATGGATGGGTTACAACCGAATGAGCTTCGATCTGGCCGGTGGTGTATTGGCGATCGTGATTTACAGGACGGGGACTTGATTGAGGTACTTCTGGAAGGGCGCTGGCGTGTGGCGCGTTATGAGTATAAACTGCCCGCGCATGAATACCGGCTGAAGGTTGATGGTAAACACATCGACATCATCGCGGGTACGCAGGCACGCAGGTTCCCCTTCAAAGCCGCGTAGAGAATAGAGGTTGAAGAATGACAGTTCTCCAACCTCTATTGTTAGCGTACTTGATAAATGGATAGGTTTTGGCCTATTATCCACGTGTGATCCAATGTACGCTTATTTACCTACCTTTGTCTGCAGAATTTTGATCAAATAAGAAGTTGCCCCACTCCCGCTTGTGGCGCCTTGCAGAGCTTGATTAGTTGCGCGCACCTCGGGTTTTGGCGTTGGCTTCGTACCGGACTCGCCGCCAGTGCTTCCGCTAACGGGTGTCATGCCGATAGACACGTTGAATGCCTGCATATCAGTCTGCACCAGATGCATCGCTTTGATAGCCTCAATCTGTTCTTTGGTCATGGCTGCCTGGATCTGGCTAGTGATGGCATCTATCTCGGCTTGCGATGCAGTACCGCTGGCAGACAACGACTTGGATGCCTCCCAAAGCATAAGTAGCTTTGTGGCTTGCTCTTTGTTTAGCATATTAGTCGTCCCTTCTTCCAGTCGAATCGTACCCAGCAAAAGCTGAGTGCGCACATCCATTGCATTGGCATAACTGGCATCCAATCCCTGAGCAACTGGAGCCGATGCGGTATTGCTACTACAAGCAGCAAGTGATCCAATCAATATGACAGATACCAGCAGTGTGGAAACAAGTTTATTTTTCATAATATCCTTTACGATGACTTTAGTTTTTATTAATTCGTTGTGCATGTTGACAAGTCGTTTTATTCATGCCGCAATGCTTCGATCGGATCAAGGCTTGCAGCTTTGTTTGCAGGAAAATAGCCAAAGACGATGCCGATCAGCGCTGCCGCCGCAAAGGCCAGCACCACCGACCATGAGACGATGACTGTTCGCATTGCGCCTGTTTCGTTGAACAGCCACGCACCGGAAACACCGGTGATCACACCAATCATGCCGCCAAACAACGATAGGATGACCGCTTCCAACAAAAATTGGCGGCGCACGTCAATCGGTCGGGCGCCAATAGAAACGCGCACCCCGATTTCCCGAGTCCTTTCGGTAACCGAGACGAGCATGATATTCATGATGCCGATTCCTCCCACAAGCAGTGAGACTGCCGCAACCCAGGCCAGCAAGGTGCGGAATGTTTCAGTTGTTGCCTGTTGAGTCTGAATGATGTCTTGCTGCGTCTGAATTGTGAAATCGGGGCTGCTAACCAAAACATCATGTCGCTGGGCCAACAGTGACTTTGTTTGCCCAATAGCACTATCCATCGTCTCGGGACTCTGTGCTTTGACATAGATGGAGCGGAGCCGGTTTTGCACGTTCATGTTGGACAGAAACCGCTGATACAGTACAGTCAGCGGAATATAAACCCGATTGTCATAATCTGTTTCAGCCACGCTGCCTTTAGGCGCCATTACGCCTATCACCGTCACGCGTGTATTCCCCAGTTCAATCTCCTGATCCAAGGGGCTGGTATCTCCAAAGAGATCCTGAGCTACCTTGTAGCCGAGAACGATGACTTTGTTCTTGCGATCCAAGTCTGCCTGGGTAAAAAAGCGGCCTGTACCTACAGGCACGTCGCGCACAGTCGGAAATCCAGGCGTCTCACCAAGAATAGGAATTGTGAAATTGGCATTGCCCCATTGAATCACCTGATCAACGGCGCTCTGTTCCGCGGCCATGCCCGAGATGCCTTTAACGTTGTCCGCAATGGCCAGGGCGTCGTCGTAAACGAGTGTCGGCAGTTTTCCCGGTATGCCGCGCGATCCCGAGATGACGATGAGATTCGAACCCAGCGCATTGATTTGGTCGGCGATGGCTGCTTCTGCACCCGCACTAATTGCCAGCATCAAGATGACCGCTGCGACGCCGATGATGACGCCGAGCGTCGTCAGAAAGGATCGTAGTTTGTTCAGGATGAGAGAACCCCAGGCTAAGCCAATGGTTTCGATAAACGTCATACCGTGGCCTCCAGTTGAACGTTGGTGATGCTCTCAGCATGTTGCTGGTTGGCATTCTGCACGTCCGAGATGATTCTGCCGTCTTTCATGTGAATGATTCGTTCCGCGTGGGCAGCGATATCCGGTTCGTGTGTCACCATAACAATGGCGACTCCCTGCCGATTGAGTCGCTGCAAGATGCCCATGATGTCTTCGCTGGACTTGCTGTCTAGGTTGCCGGTCGGTTCATCGGCCAAAAGGAGAGATGGTTTATTAATCAACGCGCGCGCGATGGCGACGCGTTGTTGCTGCCCACCCGATAATTGATTTGGGCGGTGATACATACGTTTACCCAGCCCGACCGACTCTAATGCAGCGATGGATTCGCTTTCCCGCATCTCTGCATCAGCCCGATTTTCCACGCGATAAATCATCGGCAGCATCACGTTTTGCATCGCATTCAGTCGCGGCAGCAAGTTGAAACTTTGAAAAATAAAGCCGATGCGGCGATTGCGAAGATCAGCTAACTCATCCAAGTCCATCTCACCCACGTCTTCGCCATCCAACCAATAGTGACCCTCGGTGGGGCGATCCAACGCGCCCAACACATTCATCAGGGAAGATTTACCTGAACCCGAGTGTCCCATGATGGCGACGAATTCGCCGCGTGTAACCTGCATGGTTACCCCATCCAGGGCGCGCAGTGGAACTTCGCCGGTATCGTAAACCTTGACCAGACCTTCAACACGAATAATAGGACCAGTGGTGGGTATACTCATCATGTGTCCCTATTGTGTAGCGACTGTGCCCGTACTCACGATGTCACCGGCCTTCAGGCCACTCTTGATTTCGACGAGTGAAGAACCTTTCAGACCGATCTCAACCGGGAACAGGGTAAGTTGTTGCACATCGTTTACGACAAAAACAGTGTATTTACCAGGGCTAATCTCGTGGATCGCCTCCACCGGTACAGTAAGTACTTGCTTTGCCGAAGCCGCCGTAATCTTGGCGCTGCCGCTCATGCCAATCCTCAAGAAAGAGGTGGGTTCCTTCAGTTCGGCGGTGGCGTACAACGTTGACACGCCGTTGACCAGAGCGACTGTCGCGTCTGACTTCACAATTGTCCCCAGGAAAGTCTGATCGGGCCACGCATCAAAGGTCACGTCTACCAGGTATCCATTTGCGACCAGGCTAGCATCAGTATCATCAATCGCGATATCCACCCATGACTTACTGATGTCCATGAGTGTCACAACTACAGCGCTGGTAGTAGCGCTGCTACCCGGCGCGACGTTCACCGCCTTTACCAAACCATCAAACGGAGCCACGATCGTTGCATCGGTCACGACCTGCTCGGCAAGCCGCCATGCTGCATAGGCCTGATCCACCTTGGCCTTGGCTTGCTCAATTGTCTCGGGATCTGGTGTCAGGGCGGCAAGCCTGGACTGGGCCGCTGCCACATTGGAAAACGCCGCGGCGATAGACTGTTGAGTCGGAATGAGCGAATCAACCCTGACCTGTGCCGATGCGATGTTGGCTTGGGCGTTCGCAAGTGTACTATCCGACCGCGCCTCAAACACCCTATCATATGCTGACTTGGCGGCACGGTAATCATTGACAGCCTTCTCTAGTTCCATTCCTTCAGAAGCGCCTCCGATGCCGGCAGGGTTGGCTGCATAGGCGCGGTCGTAAGCAGCCTGTGCGCGACGCAATACAATTTCGGCATTGAGCATCTGGGCCTTCGAATTGGCCACATCGCTATCACTCGGTGGTAGAAGCAGGTCGTTATAGGTGGCCTGGGCACTAGCTAATGACAATCTGGCAGAAGCGACTTCGCCAGGAGTGGCGCCCTGAGACGTCAGCGTATAGGCTGCCTGAGAAGCGAACAGTGCCGCTTGCGCTGATGCAATGTCTGCCATGCTTCCACCCTTAATCGTTTGAGTGTACGCAGCCCGTGCGCCTTCGTAAACAGCGTATTGCTGGTCTGCTATGAGTTTAAGGCTGCGATCGTCAATTGTGGCTAAGGCCTGGCCCTGCTTTACTATGTCGCCTTCTTTGACATGCACCATGGCGACCTGTCCGGCTGATCTAAAAGCCAAGCCCACTTCTGCGACGGGAACCAGATTGGCGGTACCGGCTGCAGAGATCGTGATGTCACCTTTTTGCACCTTAGCGGTCTTGATGGTCTTCTCGGCAGTGGCTTTGGCTGCAGCCTGAGCCACAATGGTGGAGTAGTAATAGGCGCCTCCCGCTATCACCAGTACTGCAAGTATAAGAGCGGTAAGCCAGAGCGAGCGACGAGATTTTGATTTACGTCTAGATTTATCCATTTTTTGTTCCATGTGTTGATCCGTTGATATTCATAGTGCAAGCTGAGGGCTTGGTTCGATATGATGAGATAGTCAAGCAACCTGCCGCAGAATTATAGAGTCGATACAGCGCACTGCATCAATCACTACCGTGTGTGTGTCCAGGTAACCTAACATTAGCACACCCTGCTTGCAGTATAGCACCACATTGCCGGAAACGCACATCTGCTGCAAATAAAAACCTAAAGAATAATGTCTATCATGGAAACTATCAAACTAGACCCGTTATTATGCATAATCGCTTCATTAATATCTTAATAGCTCCTCAAGAATATCATTAATAGGCGTTTTAGTTGCGGTGCGTGTCCTCTACACGCATACACGAAAGTCGCTACCTGCATCTGCCCTAATGCAGCATTTCCGCTGCGTGATCCACCAACTGACCCTCAACATAGGATTGAAGAGCTTCATCGATGGTATTGATGCTGGTCAGTATCGGCTTGATACCGCTTTCGCTCAGGTTTTTATATGCGCCGCTACCCATACCACCGCATATGAGCACCACGCAATCGGAAATGGCAATGGCCATTTGGAAGTGGCGGTTTTGTTCCAGCGGACTAAACCCGTGAGGCGTATCCTTTCCATCACCTTTCTCGTGGAGTTCATTTGAAAAGTGCGTGTGGCTGAGCTTGTCACGCCTCTCGCGGCTTATCTCCTGTCCATCTTCAATGGTAACGACGAGGTAATAGAGCGCGCGTCCGAAGTGCTTACTGATGGACTTCCCATCGTCGGTAATCAATGCAATTTTCATGTTGTCATACTCGAATAATTTGTTATGTCTCGAAGAACACGGTGCTCCAAGCACTGCTGATCAGGCCTGGAGCGGTTGGCGAATGCTATTTCATTTGCACGGGCTATCAGGCGCAACGGGTAAATGAAGTCAGGTGCTGGTTCTGAGAAGCGTCGCGCAGCGACTGATAGACGCTCAGAATATCACTCCGAGTGGTGGTAGCAAACAAATTGTCGTACAAAGCAACGTTTGCGATCTCGGCGTCGACGCCCAGAGCACAGGCCTGCTGTACCGTGGCAAGATTGAGCGTTGTATTCAGCCATGGATTAGTCGGCACAGCCAGGCTGTAGCGTTTGAACAAAGTGATCAAGGCACTGATGTGACTGGTTTCTGATGACTTGACATTGGTGAAAGGCCGAACCGACCCAAAGTCGGAGATCACCTCGTCGTACACTGCCCAGGCATGATATTCGTCGTTGAGAGCTTTCAGTAAACCTTGTACCTCAAGCGTAGTTAATGGGCCGAGATAAGTGCTCAGATTGACATTGCAGATCGGGCAGTCGAGTGAATCGATAGGTGTCTGGCCGATGTTCGGCCCATCTATACTTGCCGGTGACTGGGCTTGCGTTGGCATGGCCATCGATCCGAACACCAATACTGCAGACAAAGTGAATAGAATGAGTGATTGTTTAACCATTTCAGCGACCTCCGTCGTTGTTGGTTTCTTTATATGATGAACCTGTGGAGGACTGATGGAGGGTGTATTTGATGATCCGTAACTGCTAAACCGATTTCACGTCATGCCGTATCTTTGATCGCCCATGCCCGTCTTAATAGTAAGTCGACGAAAAGGCAATATCAGTCACAACAAGTTACAGAATCATTTACTAAATCAAGACAAGTCCAGGAGCAATTGACATGAAAACAAACTTTATCAAAATCGCGACAGCAATCAGTGTGGCAGTCATAATGGGCGGAGTCGCTTTCACTTCAGTGGCACAGGCGTCTGGAAATGGCACCCAAACCCAAACCAAGTCTCAGTGGGCCGGAGAGAATGGCGATAAGGATGGCGATAAGGATTGCACTCAGATCATCGATCAAGACAAGGATCTCATCCAGCTAAAGGATCGCATCCACCTTCACACATGCGCATGAACGGCAGACACTCTCACAGGCGTACAGAGCCGTAATAATTCGCCGACGATTTCAGCGCTGCCTGGCTTATGAGCCAGGCAGCACCGTTTTTCCTATCCGGATTGTAACCCGAATCTCCTCACAGTTCTCCATGAGTTCTCCACAAGGTGAGATGACACTAATACAATGCGCCGTTGCGTTGCTGTGAAACATGGTGTCATAGCAATTCATCAACCCGTATCCAACATGCTGTTGGCGCGTCTTAATAACGTGGACAGCATGATATCAATACCAATCCGCCACCAGCCTTCTTACTGGGCAAAGGCACTTACAAGTGAGACAGACGTGAACACAGATTCGAAACTGTCTGAACAGGCGCGCGCGCTCGATCCTGATGCACTGGGTCAGGTATACGACGCCTATTTTGAGCGGCTGTATCGCTATGCATACCGCTTCGTGGATTGCCCGGAAACCGCTCAGGATATCGCCTCTGAAACACTGCATCGACTTCTGGAGGCGCTTTACAAAGGCAGTGGACCAGATGATCTGGCGCACTGGCTATTTCGGGTAGCGCATAATCTGGCAATTGATACTATTCGAAAGCGCCCCGCCAACGGAATCATATCGTTGGAGCCGGATATTGCTGCTGACAGCGCCGAGAACACCGAGACGTTGGCAGAATCACACCTTGAGCAGGAACGCATCCGATTCGCGATGCGGCAGTTGACGGATGATCAACAGAACGTAGTCATTTTAAAGTATATGGAAGGCTATTCCAACGACGAGATTAGCAACCTGATTCACAAGCCATCAGGCGCCATCAAATCACTACAGCATCGCGCCCTAGGCGCCTTACGCCATGCGCTATCCAAGCCCAGGCGCGACAACATCCGCGACCAAAGCGCTGGAGACCAACTATGACAAACCATGACCCGATCGCCGAAATGCTTGAGATACAAGCACGACTTGAATCATTATCTCCACCTCCCGCCATCGACCGAAACGCCATGTTAGTGCGCCGCAGGGCATTCATGACCAAAGCGGCCCAATATCACCGCGCGACTCAACAGCAGCCCACTGTTCGCAAGGTGATCCAAAGATTACTATCGCCGGCAAGACCCATGATGATAGCTGTGCGGGCGATGATGGTGGTCATCCTCGCCACCCTCATCACATTCGGCATTGCGAACACCGCACGTGCCAGTTTGCCCGATTCGCCTTTATACGGGCTGAAGCTCGCCCTGGAGAGTGCACAACTTGGCATGACATTCGATCCGGCGCAACGGATGCAGCTCGATCTGACCATTGCAGAAGAGCGTGTTCGAGAGTTTGAGTACATTTCACTGTCTGAACAACAGACGCAGGCGTCTTTGCAGCGGTTAGAAGCACAAATGGCGCGGGTATTGGATGACGTTGCCAAAGTCCAACCCGATCAGAAAGAGCATGCCATGATGCAGGTTCGCGAGATGATTGCCCGATCGCGCCTGTCACTTGACCTAACTAACGGTGAGGCACCAATGCAAAAGCGCGCCAGCTTCATGGAAGCGCTACAAATTGTCGTGCGCACGGAAACGCAACTGGATACTCGCCACGATGACAATGAGCACAAGGCACAAGGCGCGGGTTCTCCACCCATGGCAGAAAACACGCCGACAGCATCACCCACTGGCACACCTGCCATCACAGACGTTTGGGAGACGGCCACGCCGTTCGTTGACCACAATCCAACAACGCTCAATCTGAGCGCAACGCCATACCAAAATCAACAGAATCAGAAGTCAACCGCAACGCCCGTTGCTGTCGTAGCAAGCCCCGTGCCTCCCCGCGCCACACAGCCTTCGTCAATGACGCCCGTGCGCACGCCCCCGTCAATACAATCGCCACAGGCAACACCAGCAGCGACGGCAGGTTCAGGCGCAGGCCAGCAGTCAACAGCAGTACCCAAACCCAAGCAGGTCACTCCTGCCCCAGCCGCCACCCCTGGAGCCGGTAATGGCGGGCACAAATAACCATTTTGTCCCATGTGGGCAGTATCTCCATGACTTCTCCACAATCTCTCGCTATAACCATGCACATCAGATCGGAGCAAGACCGAAAGAGAAACAAAAGTTACACAAGGGAAGGATATAGGGACAAAATCATGAATAACAAATGGTTCAAACTTAGTGGATTAATCGCAACAGCAGCCATCACCAGCGGCATCATTTTCACCAGCAGCGCACTTGCACAGTCGCCAACCCCAACGCAAACGCCTTCGAATGGTCGCGGGATGATGTCGCAGGGTGCTGGAATGCAGGGCGCCGGCATGATGGGTGGGCAGACTAACTCCATGGTTGCAACGGCTGCCAAGTCGCTCGATATGACGCAGACTGACCTGGTTGCTGCACTGAACGGCGGCAAAACAGTTGCAGACGTGGCCAAGGACAAAGGTGTGTCGCTCGACGTTATCGTGAATGCTTTCGTCGCGACACGCTCAGACTGGATGAAGACGATGGTCACATCGGGACGACTTACCCAGGCGCAGGCCGACGCTAATCTGGCCATCATGAAAACCAACATCACCTCACAACTCAATGAGAAGTGGAGCCCGCGCGGTAATGGTACGGGTACGCCCGGTGCGAGTTTCGTGGACGGCGATGGCGATGGCGTGTGCGACAACATGGGAACTGCAGCGCAAGGAAGCGGCGCCGGTCAGATGGGTTCCGGACGCGGCGGCATGCGCAGCCAGATGGGCGGCGGTATGCGCGGCAATCGCTAGACCAGTATCGATCGTACTCACATCAACCGGCTAACTGTTCATCAGTTAGCCGGTTTTATGTTTTCTTTTTGCCTGAACGCTACCGACCTGCTCTTCGGAAGCGGTTACACCTGCTGAACCGCAGGGTCATCAATACGCACGCGCCGACCTGCGCTGTTAGAAATGTAACATGCCAGCGTCATACGCAGTGAGATGCGTCCTTCTTCAGCTGTGGCAATAGGCGCGCGCCTGCCATGCAGAAATTCCGAGAGTGGCGCTGCCAGTCCCGCAATGCGAGGGCCGTGGTTGGGCGGTGAGGCAATTTCACTATAGGTCCACTGCTTCTCGGCCGAGATGTACCACTTCTGTCCGCGCGCGTCAGCGGGTCGCGGCACGTTGGCGCTGGGCACATCGCCGTAGTTCTGAATAATGCTGCCCTTCTCGGCAATCACCTCCACGGTGTTTTCTGCCGCAGGACAGGTAAACGAACACACCACTTCAGCCAGTGGGCCGCCAGGATAGCGGAACACGGCGATGCCATTGTCATTCGGCACTTTCGGATCGAGTAACGAATCAATCTCTGCGGTCACGGTCTCGGGTACGCCCAGCAAAAAGTGAATGAAATCGATCGCATGCGCCGCATCATCAGCCCATATATCGCGATTCAACTCAGGTTTAGCATGCCACAAGGTATTGAAGTTGCCCCACTCATGTGTATTCAAGGCATGACGGCGACGCACCATAAACAGCTTGCCCAGTTTGCCGCTTTGCATCAGTTGCTTGATCTCCATATTCTGTGGATCGACACGCATCTGCCACGCCATAGTGAAGGGCACGCCATGCGCGTTCACAGCCGTCACAATGCGGTCAGCCTGATCCATGGTGAGTGCCATCGGCTTCTGCAGCACAATGGCTTTGCCGGCTGCCGCAGCCTGTTCAACCAGGTCGGCATGGCGCGACGTCTCCGCGGAGACAATCACGGCAGCGATGGTTGAATCCGCCAGCAACGCAGCGGAATCAGCATACGGTTGAAAACCATAGTTGCGCGAATTCTGTTCGAGACGCGCAGCGTCATGATCCCATCCGGCTACAACGGAAATATCGAGCGCGGGATTATCGCGCCACTGATTGCAATAGGCATTCACGTGCCCGTGTGCAAAACCCAGCACACCTACTTTGATGGTCATTTGATCACTCCTACTAAACTAATGCAGGCCGCACCATTGCCAGCTTAAATCCCACAACTTACTCGCCTTCTGTTCATCATACGATTCGTCACTCGACCGTTTCTCTTTACAATCCACGATGAACTTGCCGCCCACGCCTTCCATGGCTGGGTCGGTGGCCGCGTAGACGAGTGAGGTTGCGGCTTGATCGAGCGAGCGCGCAAACGGCATGCGCGGGAGCACCTGCAGATACAGGAATCGCGACAACGGGCTGGTGCGCCGCTCGCCAATCGATTGCGGCACAAAGCCAGGGCACATGGCGTTGGATGTGACGCCGCTACTCGTACAACGCCGCTGCATCTCATAGGAAAACCACATTGTGATGAGCTTGACGGTCTTGTAGAACACCCTCGCGTCATAGTACTTCTCGGCCTGAAGGTTATCAATGTCAAAGTGCGGAGGTGGGCCGCCGCCAAAACCCGGAATGTGTGTCTGCGATGACACGTTCACGATGTGCGCCGGGGTAGATTCTTTAAGAAGATCGAGCAGCAGGTTGGTGAGTAAAAAGTGCCCAAGATGATTGGTTTGCAGAGTCAGTTCGAAACCATCTGACGAGAAGCGCGCCTGTTTGCCGTAAATCATGCCGCCGGCGTTGTTGATCAACACATGCAGCGGATAACCCTTGGCCTTATACGCGGCGGCAAACTGGCGCACTGATGCAAAAGAACTAAGGTCGAGTGGCATTGCCTCTATCTGCGCGTCCGGTGTGTCGGCCTTTATTTTTGCGACAGCCTGCGCGCTCACTTGCTGATTGCGCGACGCAATCACGATGTTGTACCCTGGTGCAGTGCGCTGTGCGTACCTGGCGAGTTTTTGTACTGTTGCCAGTCCTATACCTTGACTGCCACCTGTGACAACGACGTATCTCTGACTGTCTGACATGTATGTGCTCCTTTGACATCGTTAATGTATCACAAACCACGTTTCGTACAATTCTGCTCCTGCGACTACAATGCCGGCACACGCTTATAACGGCGTGGTTTACGGAGGAATAAATGACTGAACATGGTCAACGCTTGCGTGGCATATTCCCTGTGCTGCAAACACCGCTGGATGCATCGGGGCAACCGGACGTCCCCAGCCTGCGCCGCGAAGTCGATTTTTGTGTCAGGGCCGGCGCGCACGGCATCGTCTTTCCGGCGCTGGGCAGCGAAGTACAGTTTCTGTCCGATCGCGAACGCCGGGAACTGGTGGAAGTCGTCGCGGCTGAGTCGTACGGGCGCATCCCGTTTATCGCCACAGTATCTGCGCCAAGCGCTGCTATCGCGGTCGAACACGCGCGCCACGCTGCCACTGTCAACGCGCAGGCGGTGATGGCTTTGCCGCCCTACATCAGTCAGGCATCGGGCGACGAGATTCTCGACTACTTCCGGTGTATTGCGCGCGAGTGTTCCTTGCCGCTTGTGGTGCAGAACGCCGCGCCCGGCGTGTCACCCGATTTCCTGGTGCGGTTGATGCGCGAGGTACCGCAGGTGCGCTACATCAAAGAGGAAGCCGGCGCAAGCGCGCACAACGTCAGCGCCGTCATGCGCGCAACGACACAATCACCATGCGACGGCATTTTTGGCGGCGCCTTTGGACGCTGGATGCTGTCCGAGTTGCGCCGCGGCGCAAGCGGGTTCATGCCGGCCGCCGAAATCATCGATGTCTATGTGCAATTGTGGAATGCGTGGCAGGCAGGAGATCAGGCGCAGGCGCGCAAGATATTCAACCTGATCCTGCCATTGATCAACCAGCTCATGTTGCTCGGTCTGCCGGTGAGTAAAGAAGTGCTGGTGCGGCGCGGCGTGTTTCAGACACCCCGCATGCGCTCACCTGGCGCGCAATCGCTCGATGATGACGACCGCATCGAACTCGATGCGATTCTGGCGGATTTGCAACCGTATTTCACGATCGATTCTCACCTGAGCAAGACGGGCATGTAGGCGCGGCGAATGGGCATGCGTTGGGCGAGTGCAGCAGCGGCAATGGCGTCGGCATACGCACGGCGATCACTGGGATGGTTGTAGTCCCACGTATGCACAAAGTTTGAGAGTGCCTGGCTGAGTGTGGGCGTGCCTGTTAACTGGGTCAGTGTGACACCAAGTGAGACCGGGTAATACTGACCCTCGTAACGCAAGCTGCGCGATACCAGTTCGGCATAGACAGCGCCAATGGCTGCATCCGTGCGCGCAGAGTCGGTATAGGTGAAGAATTCACGACCATGCACGTCAGTGGCAGTCATGGTGTTGGGATGGTATAGGCACTCGGTCAGGGTAAGGGTTGTGTGCGTCGGCCAGGGCATGCCTAGCGCATCCATAGCCGCGATGCAATCCTGGTGCGAATACGAATCGGCCAATGAGTGCAGATAGGTGGCAAATGCCTGTAGTGTCCCCGGAGGTATGCCTGTATCAGTAATACTGGTCACGATCTCAGTGGTACGCGTATAGCGACACGACGCCGAAAAGACGGTTAGCTCGCCGGCTTTCCCCCATGCATAAGCTTCATAGCCGCGCAAGGTTTGAGTAATGCCCCATGCCCAGTCATGCAACGCGCCTATGTCGCGCTGGCCAAGCGGGCCCAGACGGTGTGGAAAGTGAAAGAACGGCGAGTATACGCCGAAACGTGATGTCGCGCATGTATTGGTATCGTACATGCTACTGTACTGCGGCCAGACAACATTTGGCCATGGACCCGCCCCACATACAGAAGCAGCAGTCGGCGCGGTGTTAAACGAACCGCCGCAGTTTGTGTATGCAGTGCCGGAGATATGTTCAGAATCGACAAGCTGGTTGTAAATCTGCAGCTTTCTGCTATCCGTCACCGAGAACCCGGCGGCTATCGCCAGAGCATAGGTAAGGTCATCGTGAATCGTGCTGATGACGCCTTCATAGACAATCCCTGTCGCCGGATCGCGGAACCCGAGCGGTTCTTCCGCAAAGGCATATACGATCACGACACTGGCAAAAAACGCGATCAACGTGGCAAGCCCGATTGAACACCATCGATACGCTTTCATGATGAACCTCGCTGAAACGAACTATGCGCGTGCGCTGGCGGAGCACTTCCACACTGTGTTGTAAGCCACTCCGCATGTTCGGGCGATTCTATAGCAAAAAACCCACCAAATCAGGGCGGGTTTTTTATTGCTGCACCTCACAGGGCGACTGCGGATTGGCGGACGATGCCTGCGTTTCTCTTACGGCGTAGCACCTGTCCAACTGCCACGGCCTGAGCACAGGTCAAAACCCGTGAGACAGGTTGCGCCGTTGTTGCCCACGGTAATATCACGATAGGTGATGGCGTTGCCATACACATACGCG
>CAIQQO010000420.1 GCA_903873965.1 uncultured bacterium | reverse complement strand
GTCTTGCGCGTTTTCCGCGGTGCCCCAGTCGATGTGCAATCCCTGCCTGCCCAGGTCGCCTGCGACCCTTTGACCCGGCGGACGCGCCACGTACACCCCCTTGAAGAAGCGAATGTCCGCGCCGTAGAGATTGCGCACAGCAGTAAGTATCGTTTCATTCTCCACCAGCCGCGCGACGGCCGGGGAGGTCCAGAAGTCGTGTTGCTTCTCACCCCAGGCCAGTCGATCGATATCGGCCAGGATATCGGCCAGGTGGTCGGGCTTGATGGCGCCGGGAACCACGGTGAAGCCGTTCTCGCCGTAATAGGCGCGTTGCGCCTCGGGAGTAGAGTTGTGGAAGTCATCCAGAGAAATGGGGGTTGGGCTGGTCATGGTGTGAGCGAAGATAACGCAGGTGGAAGAATTGCGCAAGCCGGTTGCGAGGTGGCGACCGATATGCCGCGCAGTTCGTTGTGGGTGATTTCACCGAGATGGTGGTCTTCCGCCGGGGCAACGGCACAGTAGTAGTGATATAGCACGCCGGCATGATAGAACATCGCCGGTTTGTGCGCGTAGCGTGAGTCAACCGATCCGGCCGGGCCGACATCGAGGAGCAACTCGCCCGACTTCTCCCAGTGGATCAGATCGGTCGAGAGGGCGACGCTATCGCGGGCGTGGCCGTCGCTGCTGTTGCCAAAGTAGAACATGGCCCACTGGTCAGCAGCGACTTTCAACACGCATGGGTCGCTGCCGAAGTAGTCGTCGAATGCGCCCGTTGGCCCCACGCGCAACAACGGGTTCTCGGGCAACCGATGCCAGTGCTTCAAGTCGGTTGAGGTGATCGCGCCGGTTTGCTCGCGCCAGCCGCCTTCAGGAAGATTCTTGGCGTTGTAAAACATTGTGTAGACGCCGTCGCGCTCGATCAGGCACGACTTGTACAAACCGCCGCGCTCCCAGTCAGCCGCGTCGGGATCGTCGCAGCGCAGGAATGGCGCATCGAGTTCCCAGTGGCGCACATCGTCGCTCCAGCACAACCCGATCGCCGCCGAGCCGGCTTCGTAGCCGGGGCGCGGGTAGGTGTGATAGGTGCCCAGAAAACGGCCATTGATGCGTTTGAGCGCACCGCTGCCGAACAGATCGTTGTCGCGCATGATCCAGGTCAACGCGACGTTGTATTCGGTGGTCGACCCAGGGCCGCCGCGGTCGATGATCATGCCTTCCTTGCGCCAGTGCAACAGGTCGTTGGAACTGGCCAGCCCGGTGCGATAGCCGATGCTGTCCCAGCCGACGAACGTCATGTAGAAGCGCCCCTCGTGCGCGAACACGAATGGGCAGTCGATGGCGTGGCTGTCGAATTCGCCGGCGCGGTATGACGGCGCGAGAAGGAGGCGGTTGGTTTTGTGCGGGGTGCGCAAAGCATTGATCATGGTATGAGTGTTCCTATCGGAATCTGCCTGGACTTATTGAACTGGATAAAGAGAATCATAACGCGTGGCGGCACGTTTTTGCAAACTCTTGTTAAGATACAGTCATTCACACGAAGGGGAGCTATGAGTAAACAACGTCAAAAGGTTTTAGTGTTGTATCTGGCGAATTCGGCGCTGGACAGTTCGGTGAAGGGCTGGTCGATCTATGATGGCACCGGCCAAACCCATCCCACGACGGGCGACAGCGATGTGCCGCCGTATCGCACCGGGTTGGATGCGCTGAAGGATGGCTGGCGCGTGGTTCAGTTCCCGCAGCTGATCCCTCCGTATCCCAATATGGAGTATACGACCTCGTTTCAGATGTATGAGTTTATCTTTGAGCAGTTGGTTGATTTGCCGTAATTCGTTTGAAGGCGGAGCCGGGTCGGCGTGTATCGCCATGATCTCGACTTGCCGGGGATGATGAAAGATGAGTACTGTTGACAAGAAGTATTTGCTGACAACGCGCCAGATGGCGACTTTTGTGGCGCAAGGTTTTCTGCGCTTTGATGAGTTTATTCCCCATGACTTGAACCAGGCGATTCTGGCAGAGTTTGACGCAGGCGTGCCCAGCCATGCCTATGGGACGCCGCTGTCTGCCTGTTATCCAGAGCCGTCTGCCGTGGGGCGCATGCTGCGCCGTCCCGAGGTGCAAGGCATCATTCAGAGCCTGGTGGGACCTGACTCGCTGTTCGACCATCACGCGATTCATATTCGGCAGCCACGCGAAGCCACCGCGCAGGGGATGCATGGCGACGCGATCATTGACACGCGCATGGCTTTCGACATCCAGTTCATGTACTTCCCGCATGACGTCCCGCTCGAAATGGGCGGCACGCTCGTGGTGCCCGGCAGCCACTTCCGCCGCATCAACGAGATGAACATTGCCCGTTACCAGAACTTCATCGGGCAGGTGCCTGTGGTGTGCAAGGCGGGGACATTGCTGGTGCTGCACCATGGCATCTGGCACTGCGGCCGCCGCAATCAGACCGATCGTGTGCGCTACATGTATAAAATCCGGCTCAACCCCACCGTGCGCCAGCTGCGGCTGTGGAACACCGACGATTTGAACGATCCCGACAACAACGTCGCGAATATCCTGGGACATGCCGAACCATGGTTCGAGGACGCCACCGGCCGGCTGGAAATTGTCAATCGCATCAAGCAGTGGCGTTTCCTCACGGGCGACGACAAGTTTGACGTGAATTACTGGCTGACACGGGTGGAGAACACGCCGGAGCGGGTGCTGGCATAGTTTCCCCTTGCGTGGGTTGCCTGCCACGCGCCATGGCTGCACTGAGACCCTGTGCAAGGTTGGAGTAACGCGTCGCCGACCGCAATCCCGTATGAGGGGTTATGAGGGGTTGAGGGCATTCCCAATAACTTTTTAGTATTGCATTGTCTGTCTTACTACCATAGAAGAGGATATATGAATATATAAAAGTTTCAGGTAAACCCTCATACCCCTCATACCCCTCATAGCTGGCCTGGACGGATTCGCGGTGTGTTGACATAACGGGGAGGTCGTAAGGCTATGTCCGTACAGGGAAACGGGTTTGCCTGATTTTCAACCGGGTAGTAAACTTCACGACAGATTAGGAACGTAACGGGGGATGCCTCATGGTTTATGTCTCCGTTACCAGTGTGGCATCATTGTTCGTAGTGGTTGTTCGTCAGGAGGTTTCACATGTCTCCACAGGCCATTGCCAGTCCCGATGATATTGAGCG
>CAIQQO010000419.1 GCA_903873965.1 uncultured bacterium | reverse complement strand
GCCGACAGCTCTGGCTCGACCCTGCGCACCGTCGGTGTGGTGGCGCTTGTGCTGATCGTGATTGCCGTGCTCGGTATTGCTATTTACTCCGCTGCATCGAACACCGCCGGCAGCATCAACAGCAGCAGCTTCAACTTCAAATAGAACGATTTAAGCAACCTTTGATAATACCTATCCGTATTGAACAGGAGAGACTGAGATGACTAACAAAATGAATCAACTGGCGATCCGTGCGTATCTGGCAATGGCAGACCTGAAGGTCAAGATGGAGCGAGGCGATGCCGACAGCTCTGGCTCGACCCTGCGCACCGTCGGTGTTGTGGCGCTTGTGCTGATCGTGATTGCCGTGCTCGGTATTGCTATTTACTCCGCCGCATCGAACACCGCCGGTAGTATCAACAGCAGCAGCTTCAACTTTAAATAAGTGGTTTGCTCATGTCATGATCCCATCAACTTGTGAACGAAGTTGCATGGCCGTGAGGTTGATGGGATCATCAACACCTATATGCCGCGGAGATGACAGCATTCACTACAACGCGCGGCGCAATCGATGTGCGAGTGTCAGTATGAGATGGTTTGGCTGGAAGGCGAATCGTGGACTTGTGTAAATGTGGAAGCAACGTTATAACTGGGTTAAGTGTGCCGTTGAGATCGTACTCTATCGTTTGATAGGCGTATGGCCTCTCACACTCGAACGTGGCGATGCCGATAGTTCGGGTTCAACGCTGCGGTTGATGGGTGTGGTAGCGCTGGTGCTGGCTGTCGTGGCCATCTTGGGGTCATCGGCCTTTTCAGTAGCCAACAGCGCTTTGAATCAACTCGGTTCGAGATAAGGAACAGCGATGTACGTCAAATCTCATCTGAAGCGTTGCTTGAAACGGATGATGCGGTCCGCGGAGTCCGGCGGTGTAGAGGGTTCATTTGCAGATATCATTTACATGCCGGTCCTGATCGCCTTGTTGTTATTCGGGTTGGTGATGGCGATGGTTGGATTCTGGCGGGTGGGTGCCAGTTACGCTACGCAGCGGGGCGCTCAGGCAGGCGCCGTAGAGCCATCAAATGGCAGCACAGTGCAGACTTCTTCATGGCAGGGATGGACGAACACCAATGGTGCACCTGGCAACTACGTTGTCGATCCTCAGATACGCAGTTCGCATGCTTCCATGAACACGCAGGTGACCTTCGAATACATGGGGCTTGGCCCATGGCAATTTTCCATCGGTGCCCAGTCACGCAGTCGATCAGAGCGGTTTTATCCCGGTTCACCCATGTGCACCAGCAGTGGGTGCGATGACTAGAGTGAGGCAGGCGTGAGATTAATACGGCTGTTGAGACGCCACCCGGCGCAACTCATGCGCCGGATGGAACGTGGTGAAGATGAGAGCTTTGAGTTCACCGCGTTGATTACACCGATCATGGTCTTGCTGATGATGATCGCTTTTGCGGTTCTGGTGCGGTCATCGCAAATGCCAGCATGGACGGCCGCCAGCGAATGCGCGCGCGCTGCCATTGCCACTCTGGATGAAAGTATCGGGCGTGAACAAGGTTTAACCGCTGCCTATGATTCTCTGCACGGCAATTTTATCCGGGCTTCTTCCGGATCCGTCAACATCAGCGGTGATTGGTCACCTTACAGTAACGTAACTTGCACAGTGGCGTATGATATAGATATATCTGGGATAACATTTTTTGATGAGTTGACTGGTGGAAGAGTGCCAGTCAGTGTTGCTGTTACCATGCAGGTTGAGCCACACAAATCCAGATGGCAGTAAAGGCTGGATGGTATGAAGTTCAGTCTGATTCACAAATTAAAGGAAGCAATCAGCAAGGTGTTGAGCCTTGTGCCTTCGGCGTCCCGTTTGGTGACGTTGCTGAAAGCGCTTCCTGGTGCACGCCATATACCAGCGCCGGCAAAAATCGGGCAGCTTTGGGTGCGTCAGGCAGAGTCAGGCCTGTCGGTCACCATCCAGGGCATCTACTATATCCTGTTGTTATTTACATTTTTTGCCGTGGTGTATGACATCGGCAACGCGGGATATGTAGCCACTATCTCAACCAATGCCGTGCGCGTCGCGGCGCAGGACGCAGCCAAGCACATTGATGAGCTGACTTTTATCGAGACCCAGGAAGTGCGCCTCAGTCCCGATGCGCTTGGGCGCGCCCAGGATGTGGTGAATGGATTAACCGGCGGCAAGGTTGCCATATTGCAGGTCAAGGTGACTAGCCTGCAGAAGCATGATGTCATCATGATACTGGGTCACGCACATGCTGCCTTGCCCGTGATGGGCGCAGTTTTTGGTATTGACGATGTGATCATTCCGGTCGAAGCTTATGCAGAGCCGGCCTATGGAATCAGCCTGGAAGGACAATAGAGTTTGAGGAACAGACGATGAGTCCAAACGGGTATAAACAAGTAGTGGTGCGCCGTCGTCGCCGTACACAAAAACCGGTCTTTAATGTCCGGCAGTACGGCAGGTCGGCGATAAAACGTCTCACGCCTCTGTCGTGGTTCCTCGTTTTATTGGGCATGGCGTTGTTCATCGTTGCAGGTATTTCACTTGCCCTGCGGCTGACGGATGCCAATTATCAAAGTGTGCTGCTGTCGGATCGCCTGGGCCAGGTGTTTTCGTCGGCGTCCACTGCAACCGCCACCGTAACCCACACCAATGCGTTGAAAACGCCCAAGGCCACCAATACAGTGCTGGTGTTCGCGCCGACGAAGTCGCCGTTGGAAACAAAGAACCCGGCGATAACAGTCACAGCAGCACAGAAAGTAAAACAAATTCCCCTCATTACGGTGACGCCCGTTGTAGAGTCTTTCATGACGTCGACCTTGAACTCAGGCAAGACGCCGACGCCCGCGAAGGCGGGTAGTGTTCTGTCTCGCGCGCCGTTGCCGACGGCCGTTAATGCGCAGGCAGAGCCTGTTTCCGGGCCAACGCCTGAAGGTGGCGCGCCGTGGGCAGCAAAACTGGTGCGTCAACCCGACGGCACTTTGTTGGCGCCGGCGGATGTCATCTCCAAGGCTGTGCTGGATTTGACTTCGTACTATACTGAAACACACGATCTGGCGCTGGCCGATTACTTGGCACAACGTGACACCATACTGAAAAAATACTATAAGGGTGACGCGTTGAAAGCAATGCAGGACAATGAACTGCGGCGTACCCAGTACGAACGCCCTATCGCGGGTAGTGTTACCATCCTGGTACGTAATTTCACACTCGATGGTTACACAGCAAAAGCGGGAATTTACCTGCGCCAGTGGATTTCTGATGATTACGATGTCAGCTCCACGGTACTGTTGCGAAAGGGTGTTAAGCATGTTGACACCCTGATTGTGATGACCGTCGTGTTTGATAAAGATAGTGGGCGCTGGATGTATTCGGCAGTAGCCGATGTCGGCGACCTGAAACCAAAACCATGAAACAGACAGAGCCTGTGACCAATGAAAAGCAACGCAACCGACTGCTGGGTGTGCTTGTTTTACTTGCCGGCCTGGCGTTAATGTGTGGATTGATCGGGTACGCATGGAATGAGCCAGTAAACGCTTCAAAACTCAACGCGATTGCGGCTACTGCGACAGCAGTGCCTACCGACGACGGCGGCATCATCGGCATCATTATTGGCGGTAACACCCCCACCTACACGCCGATACCCAACCCGACGCAACTTGCCCAGACGGTCACCGCTGCAGCTGCTTCGCCTACGCCTGCGCCCACATGGACAGCATCGCCGACCTACACCCCAACCCCAACCAATACGCCAATATCAACGGACACGGCAACGCCGACGCCTACACGCACGCCGACCAAGACAGCAACGTCGACGGCAACGCCGACCAACACCGCGACCGCGACCGCAACTCCGACAAATACGGCGACGGCAACAGCGACGAGTACGCCGACGACCACAGGTACGGCAACGCGCACACCGACGCCAACCGTTACCCGCACACCCACGATCACGTTAACACCGTCACGCACGCCGACAGCGACGGCCACGCCGACAGCGACAGCAACGGCAACAGCGACGGCAACAGCGACGGCAACACCAACGGCTTCGAACACACCGACGCCATCGCGCACGCCGACGCCCACGATCACATTAACACCCTCACGCACGCCGACGCCATCGCGCACGCCGACGCCCACGATCACATTAACACCCTCACGCACGCCGACGCCAACGCGCACGCCGACAGCGACAGCAACGGCAACACCGATACCACCGACGCCGACGCGTACGCCTACACCATTGCCGACCGCGACGCGTACCCCGACCGCGACGCGTACCCCATCACCGACGATTACGCCCGGCCCATCGCCAACGCGCACGCCGACCGCATCGCGCACACCGACACGAACGCGCACACCGACACCAACGCTCACACCGACGCCAACGCCGTCATCGTCGCCGACGATAACGCCAACGCCAACCCCCATTGACATCAAGTTGCTGATTTGCCATGCTGGCGCATCCGCATCGAACCCTTACCAGGCCAACATCGTCAGTATAAACAGCCCCAATGCGGCCACCTCAGCCAGTGGACACAGCTCCCATCTCGGCGGTGTTTACCCTAGTCCCGGCTGGGGCGATATCATCCCGCCCTATGATTACGGCATCATCCATTTCGCAGGCTTGAACTGGACACCCGAT
>CAIQQO010000418.1 GCA_903873965.1 uncultured bacterium | reverse complement strand
TGCGTGGCCGTAGTATTGCACTACTGTTGATATCTACCCCTCCTAGAAAGGGTCTAATAACGGCCTCTGATATAGGGTCCAGTTTTAGAGCCCGTTCCATATCAACTAGACAAGGGGACTTTTGAGGGTTTTCAGAGAAAATAAAGCCAGTTCCATTTGGTTTATTCCCCAAGCCTGAAACGATGCTAGATTTGTCTAGTGAAGTAGTCTTTGGAGAATCATCAATGTAGCTATTAAGTAGATAGGCACTTATCCGCGGGACGACGCTCCCATCAAGAAGGATTGGAATATAGATACCTTTAATGATATGAACCGCACTTACGATTACCGCTGCTTCACCCGGCCATACGATCCGTCTTATAGCAGAATAAATAGCACCTTGCTTCTTGATAATATAAGCAAGTCCAGATTCGCGCGTGTCTCCTTGTGCGATTGTCTTGGTGGTAATAAATCCCACAGTGTATCCATCCCGAATCAATGAGAACGCCCTTCTAAAGAAGTAAGCCACTAAGTCGCACTTACCACTTGTGGATTCATAGGCAGTGTGAAGATATTCCGTGTAAAACGGATGCGAGGACGCCCCCATAGTTACAATGCCTGCGAATGGTGGATTACCAACCATCGCATCAAAGCCACGATTTTCTCGATCAAACACTTCTGGAAATTCAATCTCCCAGTGAAAGGGCGTAATTGGAAACGTATAGTTACTTAACACGCCCAGTGCCTGAGCAATCTCTGGGTCAGCCATACCATCCAATGCTTTGCTATGGGGCAGTGCCAGAAATGCGTTAATGGGTTCGATCAACTTCAGACGCATGTCGTTGCGTAATCGGTCATTACCTGTCCCAAAGAAGATGCCCACGGCAATGTTACCAACAAGCCGCACATAATCCAGCAAAGAATTGGCCTCAACCAACTTGCTGGCTTTGTATTCTGGCGTAAGGGAATCTCCAGCGCCCAATATAACGCGACGAAGTTGGGTCGCCTCCTCCACGCGCATGCTGATGACTGTCTGGAAAAGCTGTTGCTCTGCTTCCTGCCAATGTAAGCATTCGATTTGCTGGCGTGTCAGCCCCACCAGCGAATCACCCGCGCGGAACGAATGATCGAGAAATGTGAACGGGTGATCCTTCGCCAGTGTCGCCAGCCACAACGACAGCTTGGCTAATTCCACCGCCATCGGGTTCTTGTCCACGCCATACACGCAGCGTTGCGCGATCAATCGGCGGGCTACCATCACCTCGTCCTCATCCGGCGGTATGTCGGGCGCACGTTTGTGCTTGTGCCATGCCCCCACCAGCGCATCGGCCAGTTGTCGGCACGATTCCACCAGAAACGCGCCCGAACCCATCGCCGGGTCGCAAACCGTCAGGTCAAGAATCTGCTCGGGCAGTACGTCGCCGCCAAGCCGTTGCAGGATCGGTTCCAGCGCCTTGCGCACAATGGGTTCGGTCAAGGAGCGCGGCGTGTAGTGGCTGCCGCTGCGCCGCCGTTCATCCGATGGCATCAGCAGCATTGCGCCATGCGAGACAACGTTGGGCGTGGCAGAACGCGCAATGCGCTTGTCCAGTGCGGCCAGAGCATCGTCAATCGTGCGCGCGGTTTTCAAGGCCGCAGCGCCGTCTGCGCCCAGTTCCTGCTCGGTCTGCGCCTTCAACCATTTGGCGCGTTCCTGCGCCGGTTGCCGCAGCAGTTCATCCAGATCAATCGGCGCGGGTGCGCCATGCGCCTTCTTGGGCTTGATCGCAATCGATGGGCCGGCCGCTGTGCGCAGGTTGAAGCCCATGATGGCCTCATACACGCTGCCAATCTGCTCCACGTCCAGCGTCCGATAGGACAGCCGTTCACCATCCAGCACCAGCAGCTTGTGCAGCACGCGGAAGATCACGCCATCGGCAACCAGCGGCAGTTTCGGCTCCGCCAGGGTGCGCCCATCCAGAAACGGGAAGCGGGTGGGATCAAACAGATACCCGCGTCGCGCCGGCATGTTCATCAACGGATGCGCGCAGCCATCATAGACCGCCCGGAACAGCGCGGTCAACTGCGCCCAAGCGCCATAGCGCAAGTCCATCGTATCGGGATAACGTTCATCGTCGCCGCGCAGCCGTTCAAACAGCCCATGCACCGCGTAGTTCTGCTGATACAGCGACCCGCCCGGCATCACGCCGCGGTCTTCGGCATACAGCACGAACACCAGCCGCATCAACACCGTCAGCAGCCCGTGATACACCTCATCGGGCGATGACGCCAGCGCCTGTTGCAGCAAAGCACCGCGCGTGCGCTCATTGGCCGCCTGAAAACCGCGCAACAGTTCATACAGCGCATCCAACACCTGTTGCGCCAGTTCGGTCGATACCTGCGACTGGTACTCGCGGCTGCGTTGCAACACCGCGGGCAAACGCTGGTCTCTTGGCCCGTTGAAGAGCCGGAGGACATTGAGCAGCTGATGGAACGCGGTCACAATCACCCGCCCGCCGACCTCGGTCATGGCCTGTACCGGGAAGGTGATACTGCCGCTGTTCTCGCCGTGCGGTGCGTACACCAGGCGTATCTGCGTGCCATTCGTGATTAAACCGATCGGCACTTTTGTCTCGCGTAATAACCTTTCAAAACGCCGGCTGGCCGAGGCCGTCCACATCACGTGATGGCCTGTGCTTTCGGCGTCCAGGTCTGTTCCGAGGGTGAGTACTTTGACGAGGATCAGCCATGGATGCGCCTCATCCTTAGGCTGATACTCGCGCAACACAAAGGAAGGCGTCAGCGTTTCGCCTATGTCGCGCAGTAGAACGGTCACATCATCGGGTAACGGTCGCTCTGCATCCAGCCCATACAGGCAGTCATCCGGCCACTCCAGGAAATCGCGACAAAAGCCTGCGAAGTCGCTAATCGTCGCTTGTTCTCCGTCAAAGCTGACGACTTCGCGGACGTGCGTCTTGAACGCTTCCTGCGTGTCGATGCCGCGCGTATCCAGCACAATCTGGCTATCGACCAGCGCCGTCGGAGAAACCACCAGCCCATCCGGTTGCAGGTACCCCAGCCATTCCTGATGGTCATGAATGGCGCGTTTGTAAAGGATATGCTCAAGTGCCATAGGTTAATCTGATGAATCAACCGCTTTGAGGCCACAGATAGGCGAGGCCAATAGGTTCAATGCGATACGAGCGCACAACGTAAAACTCGCGGTTGCGAGCCGGTTCTACCTGAATATCGCCCTCGACGTTTTTCAGCCAGCTCTGCCAGTAGCGGCGGTTGGATTCAAACTGGCGTCGTTCTTCCGGGCTAAATTCCAGCGGCAGTTGTGTCGCTTTCGACTTCTCCAGTTCCAGCGACACGCGTCGTTTTTGGTCTTCCAGAATCGCCAGCATGGCATTCGCCTCTTGCTCGCCGCGCAGTTTCAACCGCGCATCCGCTTCGCCGCGCATTTCATCTCCGCGTGTTTGCAAGTGCGGCAGCAGATCATCAATATCGCGTTCAATCGCAGCCAGCAAGCGCTGTTCCACCTGCGGCGCAATGCCCTTTTTCGCTTCGGGGCGCAGCGATTGTTCCAGCAGTTCCATCGTTCGTGCTTCAGCATCGCGCCCATAAGGTCGCAGCGGGCTTCTACGCCCACCCGGTTCATTCCACCGCGCTGTCACGGTGATGATTTCCTCATGCAGGCGCACCGCGCGGTTGCCATACAACGCCAACCGTCCCAGCAACACCACGCGCGGTATGGCATCGACGCTTTGCGCCAGACAGGCGCGTGAAAGATCATGATGCACAAACCCCTGTGCCTGAAAGCGGTTCAACAGCCTTTGCACGATGCGATGCTGCAAGTGCAACTGCACCGCGGTGTCATCGACCGATTCGGAAGCCTCAAACCGCACCGGGCGTATGGGCGACTCTTTGCGCCAGTTGAAGTTGCGCTTGCCGTCTTCGGGTAATGCCCTCAGCGTATCCAGCGTGCTTGCCCAGGTGGGGTCAGCCCCGCGCCGCTTATCCAGGTTCGGGAAGGCGTAGCGCTTGTTGCCTGTGTCGTCATCCGGCAATGCAGTCAGCGGTTCTGCTCCCTGCATTTCCAGCGAACATGAAATCGCATCGCGCAGTTGATCCATATCAAGGCCGATCCAGCGCCGGGCGTCATTGATGCGGTTGCGCAGCGTATCGACCTGCTTTTGCAGTGCTTCATGCCGTTCACGCGTGGCTTCAAGTTCCTCGCGCGTGGTGTTCTGTTTCACGTCATCAAGATCGGCGCTGTCAATCACTGCGGCCAGTTGATCCACGTCCGCATGTGAAATGCCGTAACGGATCATGTCGGCCAGTCGATTTTCCAGCACCTGCGACAAACTGCCCAGTTCTTCGCGGATGCGATCCGTCTTCTTGACCAGCGTGCGCAGAATACGATCCTCGGGTCGCTGGCTATACACAAAGTAATGGCAGAACACCTCAAGCGCAGGTTGTAATTTGCGGTCAATGCGCCCATTGCGTTGTTCCAGTCGGCTTGGGTTCCACGGCACGTCGAAGTGAAACAGGTTGTGACAGTGCGCTTGCAGGTTTAATCCTTCGCGTGCTGCATCGGTTGCCACCAGGATACGCACCGGGTGTTGGTCGGGCGGCATATTGAAGGCGCGTTTGATCGCCTCGCGCTTGTCGGGCGGCGTCGGGCCGTGATACACCTCGATGCGTTGTTCGGCGTGGTCTGTGCCCGATAGGGCAGCACGAAGCATCTGGACCAGGCTGCGTTGCGTGTCCTCATACTCTGTAAAGATCAGGATGCGCACCTCATTCCACATGGCATTCGCGACAAGGGTGGGCTGGTTGGGTAAGTGCGCACCCTGGCACATGTGGTCGCGTATCCAGCCGATCAAGTATTCGACACGCGCATCAGGCTTGGTTTTGTTGGTATCCGCTATGTCGATCATCCGATCCAATAGCCTGCGCTCTTCGGCTGTATTCGCGGTTGCAGGATTTCCTGCCGTAGCCTTCGTTGCTTGCGCGATGGCCTGATCTTCCAACGCCTCCAGCTCGTTCTCTGGCAATTGCGAGCGATCGTCATCCCTATCAATATCACCGGAAAGCAATTCCAGTTCATTGTTGGCTATCGGGGCTACAGTTGGTGCTGCCTGATCCTGTAACGTCCAGATGCCTTCCATCGTTCTGCGATGCACTTTTGCCGTACGCGCAAAGGCATCAATGGACGACAGCAACCGTTGTTGCAGTCCCGAAACCAAGAGTGCCGCCTCTGCCTGTTTGCGTTTACTTGCCCTCATCATGCGCTGCGTGCGCACTTCGCGGTACTGATCCAGCAGTTTCGACAGCACTAATTCTGGCGCATCTGGTGGCAATCCCGTCAAGTCAATCTGTTTCACCACCCGTTTCGGGAACCCACCAGCGATCTCGCGCACATCGTCCTTCAACCGGCGCACCATGACCGGATCGAGGTCTTTGGCGCGAACCTTCACGCCGCGCGTAAAGCGCTGCGGATCGAGAATCTCGAGCAGAGCTGAGAAGCTGTTGGAATGTCCGTTATGCGGCGTGGCTGACAGGAAGAGGCGATGCTCAAAACGGTTCGCCAGGTCGCGCACGGCATTGGTTAATCGCGAATCGATGGCATAACGTGTGCCGCTGGCAGGCGCTGCGTGGTGCGCCTCGTCGAAGATGAACAGCGTGCCGGGGCGGATATTGTCCAGCCAGTCCCGCAATGGCGCCGTATACAGCTCATCGATCAAAAGCTTGTGCGAGATCAGGAAGCGCGGGAAGGTCGTCCACGGATTTACGCTGTAGCCGCGTTCCTCGCGCACGCGCTTCAGGTAGGCGCGATCCAGCACTTCGAAGGTCAAACCGAACCGGATCTCAAGCTCATCTTTCCACTGTTGCAGCATGGAGGGTGGGCAAGCCACAACGATCTCATGCACGCGTCGGCGCAGCATGAGTTCGCTCGCGATCAGACCGGCTTCAATCGTCTTGCCCAGGCCGACGTCATCGGCGATGAACAGGTTGACGCGTGGCAGTAGCAGGGCTTTGCGCAGGGGTTCAAGCTGATACGCATCCAGCTTGATGCCTGCTCGAAAGGGCGATTGAAAGAGCCGCGGGTCGGTGGCGGTCACACAGTTCCAGCGCAGCGTGTGGAAATAAGCTCCGAACTGGCGCGGTTGGTCAAATCCCCGTTTGCCGATATCCTTCCATGCCTCGCTGCCCAGAATCTCGGCATCCAGTTCGATCTCCCACACCACCTCCAGCGGTTGTCCCTGTGCATCATCATCGAGGCAGACCAGTGACACGATAGTTCCGTTCAGGTCATCGCGGTTCACGGCCTCAGCCAGATATGTGCGCGACCGCAGGCGCACAACCTGTCCGGGTGCTGGCAAGACCATTGTTGTTGCCGGTGTCATGGTCATGTGTTGCGGGCAACTCCTATCAATTCGGCATGGATAAGTCAGTAGGCATATTCACTCGTACTTCGCCTATACCATCCACCTTGAAGATCGCATAACCGACCATCTCGTTTTTCTCCACATAGATCTCATAAGTGTATTGATATTGTTCGCCGATGTTGGTCGGTGGGTGATTTTCATTGCGTAGGTAGTTATAGTAGCACCAGAAAGCTTCTTCACCGGTCGTTTTATAGAATTTTATCGAACGCGTCCCGGTAGGCCAAACCTGTGTCGTGTTGTTTGTAAACGCCAGTGCTACTTGAAACATAAGAATGATGTCCTTGTCATCATTGATACCGCAATTGTTAACGCCCTTGTTGCGCATCGCCACTGGCCGCCCCCACCGTTCATACCCGGCACGCTGAATCCACGGCTTGATACCCGCGCTCCCGGCCAGAGCCTGGGTGGTTGTCGCCGCGGCGGCTGCGGCAATAGTCGGCGGTGCAGTCGGTGCTGGCTTGTCTGTCGGCTTCGGCTTGTCCGTTGGCTTAGGCGTATTCGTTGGTACTGGTGTTTGAGTCGGTACGGCTGTCAATGTCGGAAGCGGTGTATAGGTCGGAATTGGTGTGTAAGTTGCAGGGACTAGTGTTTTAGTTGGCACAGGCGTGCTGGTTGGAGGCACAGCGGTGGCCGTCGGAATAGCTGCCTGGGTTGCCTGAACAGCGGCATTCACCGTAGCCTGCAAGTCCACAGTGGGAGCTGGTGTTGGCTGAGCTGCGCTGGAACATGCGGATAGAAGAACGGCGACGACGATCAGAGAATGTCTCAAGTCCTTGAACATAATGATCCCTGTAAGTATATGAACCGAAATGGCGCGTATGACCCTGTCAAGTCTATGACTTGTGTGCCCCCGCCAGACAAATCAGTTTTATCCTCGACGGCACGGATTGTCAATTGATTCACTTTGCGTGCATCCTGTTTATATCGCAGCAACACTATGAATTTTCATAATCCCATGAGATAGACATACTGCGTGGGCGCTTTTACAAAATTCCAGTGAAAAATCGCAAGCCAAGATATACTTTTTACCCATCCAGTATGGAAACAGGCGCTAACACACGCTCAGTTAGTCAAGCCGTCATCCATTGCCGCCCGTGTTGAGAACAACCTGTTCGTGTCACCGTTGAAGAATACAGTCGGTCGCGGCGTTAGCCGATTTAGAGGTAAAAGATGGGCATGGTTCATAAAGCGGCTAAGTTAGATTGACACTTGGGTGCGAAACCCAGCAAGGTTAAGGGGTCGTCGGGCACGTCCAAATGAACCAGTTGGGCGGGACTGTGACCGGCGCGTTTGCCACGCGCAAAGACATGGGTATTGTGCAGAAACCGAAACAATTCAAGACAACCTTGATCGGTCTGATCGCGTCTGTCGAATACAGGTCGAAGTTTGCTGTTGATGCACTCAGCCAGCGAGCTGCCACGCCAGACTTTGCCAAGTAGAGCAGCGAGTTCGTCCCAAGCCGACCATAGTTGATCGCCCAGAGCGACGCAAGCGGCGTCGAGACCGGCGGTCCACACCCTATGCAAGCGCTGCTGTTCAACAACAGGTCTAGCATGACGGCGCGCATCAGCTTCACACTGCCAAAGACGGGTTAAGGCTTGGACACCTGAGGTTCCCCAGCGATCCAACAGCGGCTGCATGGCGCGTTTCAGCACAGGGACATAGCCGAACAAACCAGCGGCGAGGTTGCGGAAATAGCCACTTATCTTTTCATAGATCGCGCCAGACCACTGCTTGAATTGCTGCCCCAGTGTTTGCAAGCGTTGCACCGC
>CAIQQO010000417.1 GCA_903873965.1 uncultured bacterium | reverse complement strand
TGAACTGGCAGTTCAGCGCCACGTTAATCGATGATCCCACCCGATTCAGCACGATGTGGTCGACTTTCTGAATACGCATGTCGCCACCCGCCAGCCGTTCAATTTCGCTGACCGTCGCCTGGCGTTGACTCACCTCGCGCGCCTGAATCGGCTCGTTCATCGGTTCGATGTGCACCGAAACATCCGCCAATTCAAACTGCACCTTCAGGTCGCGTTCCAACTCTGTCGCAATGTCATGCGCCGCGTGCAGGTTGAGCTGACTATTCACTTCAAGGTCAAGTTGCACGCTCCGTTCCGCGCCCACCACATGCACGCTGATATTGTGCACGGCCTTGTTAACGCGCACAGCGGCGGCATGAATGGCGTCGATCAAAGACTCATCATCCTGCGCCACGGGGTTGATGCGCACCACGACATCGGCATTCGACGTATCGGCCATCAACGTCGTGCGCACCGTGTCCTCGATCTGCGTTGCCACATCATGCGATCCTTCTAGCGACATCGAACGCGGCACCGATGCCGTCAAATCGACAAACACTTGCGCGCCCACCTCGCGCGCACGGATGGCGCTAACATCAAGCACGCCGCTCACCCGCGTCGCGGCGACGCGAATCTGTTGCGTCAACGCCATCGGCGCGTGATCGAGCAGGGAGTCGATGGCATTTTTACCCAGCCGGAATGCAAAATACAGCACGACGCCCGACACCGCGATGGCGCCAATAGCGTCGGCGCGTTGCAGGATCGGATTGCCATTACTCAACAACGTCAGCACGACGACGATCATAACGATGGAAGACGACAGAATGTCGGTGCGGAAGTTCAGCGATTCCGCCGCAAGCGCCTGGCTGCGATACTTGCGCGCCGCGCGCGACAGAATTGCCACGCGCACGAGGTTGACCACCAGGCCGAACAGGATGATCGCGAGCGATAAAACGCCGTTTTCGATCGGGCGCGGTTCGATGAGGCGGCCAACCGCCTCGCGGATGACCGAAATGTAGATGGCAAACAAAAATCCTGCGGTGAACAGCGCGCTCAGGCTTTCGATCTTGCCATGCCCATACGGGTGCGAGTCGTCGGCGGGTATGTCGCTGACGCGCACGGCGATCAACGTGATCAGCGAGGTCAAAACGTCTGAGGTGTTATTGATGGCTTCGGCAATGACGCTGACCGAGCCGCTCAAGATGGCGATGACGATTTTCAGCATCGCCAGGCCGATACTGACGACAAAAGAGAAGATGGCGGTTGATGATTTGCTCACGATGTTTAGCAGTCCTCATTCTACACAACTCAGCAGTAACCATTTCAGCGACGCGGTGTTACGATATCTTACACATTCATAGTCAAAATGAACACAGTCATAGTCTCACTCATCTGCGCCGTTATCGGCTACCTGATCGGTTCAATACCGTTTGGATATATCATCGTTTTTCTGGTGAAAGGGATTGACATTCGCAAGCAGGGCAGCGGGCGCACCGGAGGCACCAACGTGTTTCGCGTGGCCGGTTTTCCTGCCGGCATCATCACCGCGTTGCTCGATGTGGGCAAAGGCGCCATCACAGTGACCCTCGTGCGTTCACTGCTGCCCGACACCAACGGTTTGGCTGAAACACTGGCCGGCATCGGCGTGGTGCTTGGGCATAACGCCTCGATTTTCCTCGGCTTCCGCGGCGGCGCGGGCGGCGCCACTTCCGTCGGCACTGCCATGGCGCTATGGCCTCTCGGCGGGCTGCCATCGTTGATCGTTGGCGTGTTCACGCTCTTCGTCATCGGCTACGCTTCACTGGCCACCATTCTCGCCGCGCTGGCCGTGGCGGTGGTCTTCACCTACTCCGGCTTGACCGGCCAAGAAATACCGCTGACCTATGCCGCCTTTGGCTGGGGCATCGTGGTGCTGGTCGTCATCGCGCTGCGGCCCAACATCGGTCGATTGCTCAACGGGACCGAGAAGCGCGTGTCGGTGTTCAAGCGCAAGAGTTCCTAGCCGCAGTCAACACAAACAGCGACATGCGCGGGGCGTGATCGCGCTTCCACGCCATCTGCGCCAGGCTCGCAGCCACATCGAACGGATCGGTGTTGTGCTCATGCTCATCGCGCACCATCTCTTCGTAAAGCACATCGGCATCTTCCAGCATCTCACAATAGTCGACTCGCAACACGCCTGACGATGCGAAGAGATCGCGCCACCAATCCGGCGTGTGGTGCTTGCTGAAATCATCTGCGAAAATGTCCACGCCATCAGCAGGCGGCGGCAGCCGAAACGCATACACCAGCGGCGGATGTTGCAACTGCTCTGCGGTGAACTCGGCCGTAAGCACCTGGCCGCCGATGCACAACTGGCCGCCCGGCTTCACGTACCGCATCAACCGCCGGATAAACGCCGCGTTATCGCCATAGAAGCTGAACGAGTTCATGCTGAACACGGCATCAAAGTAGTTCTCGGCAAACGGCAACTCGGCAGTGACGTCGAGGTGTAACGGCGTAATGTGATCGCGATAGCCGCGCGCGGTGAACTTTTGGTCCAGGTCGGCCGCGGCTGTCCACAGATCAACGCCGATGACGCGCACGCCGAAATGGCGCGCCAGGAAAATCGACGCCGCGCCCTTGCCACAGCCCAGGTCGAGGACGATATCGCCCGGCTGCAACCGCAAAGTGCGCGCCATACGCGCGGCCAGATACAACCCGCCCCCGCCCGAACAGTCCTCGTACAACTCGTGGCGGGTGTAGCCAGCCAGCTCCGGGTAACGAGAGCGGTCAGGCGTGCGCAACAGCGCCACCTGCGCGCGCACCTCGGCGGGCGTGTAGACGAGTGGCTCTGCCGTGCCGGGGCGATACGGCAGGATGGTGATGTTCAATGCTCTCCAACCATCTGCGCGCGACACAGCCGCGCGTAGTAGCCACCGGGCCTATTCACCAGCGACTCGTGGTTGCCAATCTCGACAATCTTGCCTTCCTTCAACACCACGATCTGACTCGCCTTGCGGATCGTCGACAGGCGGTGCGCGATCACAATGGCCGTGCGCCCCTTCATCAGCCGTTCCAGCGCTTCCTGAATCAGCATCTCGGTCTGCGTATCGACGGCCGATGTGGCTTCGTCCAGCACCAGAATCGGCGTGTCGGCCAGGATGGCGCGCGCAATCGAGATAAGTTGTTTCTGCCCACCCGAAAACTGTGATCCGCGCTCATGCGCTAACGTCTCATATCCCTCGGGCAGCTTCACCAGAAAATCGTGGCAGTTCGCCATCTTGGCTGCGGCGATCACATCCGCCAGCGTGGCATCCGGTCGCCCATAGCGGATGTTGTTCATCAGCGTATCGGTGAAGATAAACGGCTCCTGCATCACGACCGCAATCTGCGAGTGCAGCGACTTCAGCGATATCGAGCGAATGTCGTGCCCGTCGATCAGAATGCGCCCGCCCGTCACGTCATAGAAGCGGTTGATCAGGCTGGCGATGGTCGTCTTGCCCGATCCGGTCTGGCCGACCAGCGCCACCAGGTGCCCTGCCTCAAAGTTCAAGCTGATATCGTGCAGCACATTGCGCGTGCCGTCGTAGGTAAAGGTCACATGATCCAGCGTGATCTCGCCGGTTACCTTGGGTAGCGCCGGCGCGTTAGGCGCATCCACTACCTTGGGCGGTGTATCGAGCAGTTCGAAGATTTTCTCCGCCGAGGCGATAGTCGCCTGCAGCACCAGGTACACGTTGGTGAACGTGCTGATCGGTCCCCACAACGCATTGATGTACGACGTAAACGCCACCAGCGTGCCGACCGTCAACGAATGGTTCGTCAGGCCAATCTGATTCGACGCCACATACAGCACCGCGGCCAGCCCGGCCGCGCGCGTGATCTCGACGATCGGGCCGAGTCGCGCCGAGATGTTGGTGACATCCAGCCACGAGCGCACCAGCGTGTCGTTCGACTGGCGGAACTGGTTATAGTTGGTCATCTCGCGCACAAACGCCTGAATAACGCGCATGCCCGAGATATTCTCGGCCAGGAAAATATTGAAGCGCGTGTTATATTCGCGCACCACTTCCCACCCGGCGTGAATGCGCGGGCGCAGCACCGCCGCCGCGATGACCAGTATCGGCAGCGTAACCAGCGCCACCAGCGCCATGCCCGGGTCGATGATGAACATCAGAATCACAATGATGACCGCCGACGTCGCATCGTGAAACACCGTGGCAATCTGGTTGGTCAGAAAGTCGTTCAAAGTCGACACGTCGCTCAGGAAGCGGCTCATCGTCTTGCCCACCGGCCACAGCTCGTGGAAGTTGAACGACAGGTGCTCGACGTGGCGGAACAACTGGCTGCGCAAATCGAACAGCAAGTCCTGGCTGATGTGCGTGATCGACACCGAGCGCACGCCAAAGCCGATCATGTTGATCACATGCAGCACAACCGCCACGACGATCACGAGGTAGAAACCTTGATCGATCACCTTGAGCGCGATGTACTGGTCGATCAGGATGCGGTCGATGAAAGGATAGAACTGCGCAATGGTGACGCACATCATGTACGTCACAATAGTCAGCAACATGCGGCGACGGTACGGGCTCAGGTAGGTGAACAACCGGGCCAGCACCTGCCGCGCGGGCGTCGTCGACAGTTCCACCTTCTTCTCGTTCGGCTTGTTTTGCTGCGGTGTGGTCACACCCGGTTTGCGAATCGTTCTCAGCATTTAATCCACTCTCAATGTGTTGACCGGCTCGGGCGCGCGGTTAAGGACATCTTCCATCGATTCGGAAGCCGTCATGCGCTGCAGTTCCAGCACGTGCTGGTAATAGCCGCCGCTGCGCAACAATTCCTCATGCGTTCCCTGTTCGACAATCTCGCCTTCGCGCAATACGATGATGCGGTCGGCTTTCTGCACCGTCGACATGCGGTGCGCGATCAGGATGGTGGTGCGCCCCTGCATCACGCTGCCGATGGCGTCCTGCAACAGTCGTTCCGTCTCTGCGTCCACCGCCGACATCGAGTCATCCAGGATCAGGATTTTCGGATTGAGCAGGATGGCGCGCGCGATGGCCACGCGCTGGCGTTGTCCGCCCGACAGGCCGATGCCGCGCTCGCCGATCATGGTCTTGTAACCATCAGGCAGCGCGATGATGAAGGCGTGCGCCTGCGCCAGATTCGCCGCTCGTTCGATTTCTTCCTGCGTCGCATCGGGGCGACCAAGCGCGATGTTGTCGCCGATCGAGGCCGAGAACAACAGGCCATCCTGCGCCACAATGCCTATCTGGCGGCGCAGGTCATCGAGGTCGACCGTGCGCACATCGTGTCCGTCAACCATGACGCTGCCTGAGGTGGGATCGTAGAAACGCCCCAGCAGATGCACCAGTGTTGTCTTGCCCGCGCCGGTTGCGCCGACCACCGCCAGCGACGTGCCGGCCGGGATGTGCAGGTTGATGTCCTTGAGCGTGTGCGCCTTGGCCGTCATATATTTGAAGCCGACGTTTTGATACAGCACTTCGCCCTTGACCTCGTTCAGGCGAATGGCGTGTTCCGACGACTTGATGCGCACCGGTTCATCCAGCATTTCAAAAATGCGCACGGCTGCGGTAGAGGTCTGGCCAAGCGCTGTCAACTGCGTGCCCAGTGCGTTGGCTGCGCCGAGCATCAGGCCGGTGTAGCTGATCGAGGCCACAAGCGTACCGATGCTGATGCCGCCGCTGATCACCTGATATCCGCCGATGGCGATCAACGTCAACTGCATCAGGCGCGGGACGGTGTTGATGAAAGGATAGCGCGTGTACCAGCGGAAGTTGGCCAGTATGTTCAAGCGGCGCAGTTCCTTCACAGCCTTTTCGTACTTGCCCTGTTCCTGCTCTTCCTGCGCAAACGACTTGACCACCTTAATGCCCGACAGGCTGTCTTGCAACACACCCGACGCCACGGCGTTTTGTTCCTGAATGTTGCGGTTGATCGAGCGCCAGCGTTGATACAACACATACAGCGTGATGCCCGAGAGCAGCGTGGGCACGACCGCAATCACGGCCATCGCCGCATCCAGCGTGATCAGCGCGAACAGCATGACGAAGATAACCGTCACCTGCAGCGCGGCATCAATCAGGATGAAGGCCAGAAACACGCGCGTGCTCTCCACATCGCTCGTAATGCGCGACATCAGGCGACCGGTTTGCTCGTTGTCATAGAAGCTGTACTGCAGCGCGAGCAGCTTCTTGTACAGCGCCGTGCGAATATCGGTGATCACCACCTGCCCAAGCAGTTCGCGGTCACGCCCATAAAAATACTGCGCAATGGCGCGGATCAGCGCCACGCCGAAAAGCAACGCAATGTATCCGGGCAACAGTGCGATTTGCCTCGCAGTGATCACGTCGTCAACAATCGCCTTGGTCACCATCGGTGCTACCGTCATCAAGCCGGCCAATGCAAGGTTGAGAACACCCAACCATAACACCAGCAGCCAATGAGGCCGTAGAAAGCCTAATAACCTTCTCATTCCTCACATTGTGCCACATGCTGGCCAAACGTAAAGCGCTCACATAACACCACCGTTATCCAAAACTGAGACAAATAGGACTTGCGTCCAATTTGACGTTTGGTTGACGCTTCACCTTGGGAAGTTTCACGACAGACTTGCGCCCATCGTCAGCGCTTCCCAATCCACGCCCGTTTACGGCTTTCGCCGTGTCCGCGTAACTCGCGGCCAAGTGTTTTATATTCAATGCGG
>CAIQQO010000416.1 GCA_903873965.1 uncultured bacterium | reverse complement strand
CTCTTGCTCAAATAGGGGGCGAAAAAGCGACAGCCTTTAGCTTAACAGAGCGGGGTCTTCCCAAGATTTAATAGCGATGAATGGGATATGATGCGCAAGGATCAGCTTGTCAAGGTTGTGCGTGAGCTATATGAGATCGAACCCAGGATATGGGTCGGGCTGAACACTGAGCAGAAGAAAACGTTCGTGCATCTTTTGAATCTCATTATGGATTCAGGGGAAAGAGATAGACTATTCAACGTGCTCAATGAGATCGTCAACCTGGATACTGGTCAGCGCGCAGACCTTGCAGAATTGCTGAGGGCAACGCGTTTGTCGAATATCATCCAGACGATTCAGATGATCGCCGATCGCCAAAAGAGCGTGGATCAGCTTAAAAAGCTGGTATTTTGTCCGGAGTATGGAGCCAACGAGCGTGATCATGTACAGAAGTGCGTGGAATCATGCTATTGGTTGTTCGGAGAGGAATATCACCTGGTTGGCGCGGCGGAACTGAAATTTGATAAAGCGCTGAGGGAGTATCTGTACCTGCTTGGCAGAGATGTTAAGGCTGAAAAGATAACCCACTCCGATAGATTGAAGGAGTTGGATATATTCCTAGTCCGCTGGCTAAAGCAACTCGATGTAGTTCAAAATGTTATCGTCGAACTGAAGCGTCCAGATTTGACCTTGGGTGAGAAGGAATTAAGCCAGGTCAAAAAATATATGCAGGTCATACTGAGTGTGGACCAGTTCAATGCATCAAATATGATGTGGAAGTTTTATCTGGTCGGCAACAGGATCAATTCATTTGTTGAAGGGGAAATCGAAAACGCCTCTTTGCGTGGTGATAGAAATCTGGTCCATGCCGTTAAGAATTACAAGATCTATGTGCGCACCTGGAGCGAAATCTTTACTGATTTCGATCTGCGTCATAATTTCCTGCTGGAGCGATTGAGATTTGAACAGACACAGTTGGTGTCGGATGAAACTACTGCTGCCGAGATCATTGAACATCTCCCGCAACAACAACCTGCTTAGGAGTACGAACCCGAAGGGCAAGCCAAAGGCTGGTGGTTGCGATTGATGCTGCCGCTGGCGGATGTTGGCAATTTCTGCGTGAGAGGTGAGAGAAGTGACAGATATACAACAACATCGGTCTGTTCCAATTGATTGGCGGGTCGCTGGCCAGTCTAGTTATATTTTGGACAGAATCCAGGAAGTCTATGGCGCAAGTGATGGGTATGGACTAGCGGCGTATTTCTCGCGGTATCCGGCAGCTCCATTGTTTTTGCTGAGCGCCCGGGCGGAAATTCAGCGGGTTTTCGGCGGAACCGCAACTCCACGCCTCGACCTGGTGACGTTTAGCGCGTATGAGCCGGCGCATCTGTATGTCGTCATCCCGACGCCGCTGTCTCCTGCTGAAGCGTATGCTAAGGTCACAGAATTGGATGAGTCCTGGTGGCTTGATCATATTCAGCGCGCGGGTGTGGATATTACGGCAAATGTTGAGTTTCGCTGATGTTTGACTGGTCCAATTATCTGGTGTTGGCGAAGGAGCTTGCCGCGCGAAGTGATGAGGCGAGCAAGCGGGCTGCAGTCAGTCGGGCGTATTATGCCGCGTTTGGGGTAGCGTTTAACTATGTTGAGTTGAACAAACTGGCGTCGCTGACACACAGGGGCGATGACCATGCCATTGTCTGGAATGCTTTAAGTTTATCGAGTGACCGGCGCATCAATTCTTTGGCACAGGATGCCAAGCGGTTGCGCCAGTTTCGTAATAATGCGGATTATGAGGCGAACTACGAGCAAAATAGCAACGGCACTCAGTATTGTTTGTTCCTGGCAGAAGGGATTGTCAAGGCGTTGCGTTAGTCGCGCTGCGCGATGCAAGGGCGTCGGCAAGGGCGGTGATCAGGGCGGAGTCGGGGCCGGCATTTGCAGCGAGGTGGCGTAAGCGCGCGGCCGTAGTGGTTGGGTCTGTGCCTTCGGGCAGGGGAACCGCGATGATGTTGCCGGCTGCTATGGCTTCCATGAGTAGTTTGGGTGATCCTTCGCCTTTGCCGCCACGGCCACGCCCGCCCCGGGTTTGGATGTAGCCGAGGTGCTGCGCCAGCGTATAGAGGTTGTCAATGCCGTTGATGTAGGCGCGGAAGTTGAATTGTGTGGTTGCCATTGTTTTTTATTCCTCGTCATGGGTGTAGCGTCGAATGCCGAGCCAGGGGATGGCTTGGAAGCCTTCATGGTCTTCGGGCGGGCGGTTGTATCGCATCAGGTACCAGACGATGCTGATGTCACGAAGCGCGGATATGAGTACCGCTATCACCAGGATCACGCCGGACACGGAGAATAAGATGATCTGTGTGATGTGGGTTGCAATCAGCATGACGGCCAGGTAGACAAAAGCGGCAAGGGATGGCGCGAGTACAATCAGGGTCGCTTTCCAGCGGGCGCAGTCTGCGACATCGGTCGTGTGACGGCGCATGATGGCGTTGACACCTAACAGGCGAGCCATCAGGTAGTGTAGTCCTTCATGTACGAAAGAAATCGACTCATTGAACTCGCGCAACATCTCTTGCCTGTACAATAAGCGTACCGGGGAGGGTGGCCTTTCGGCCACCTTCGTTCCTAGCGGGAGAACAGCAGGGTCAGTGCAGTCGCCAGCAGGCACATTGCCACGCAGATGCCAGTCACGATGACTATCGCGGCTACATCTTGTGGGTGCAATCCCGGTTTTTTGCTCATTGCTTACCTCCTTCAGAAATTTCAGCTTTCGCTGATGTATTGTTTATATCATAGGTAGCTACCTTTGTCAATAGGGTAAATCGACCAATTCGGAAACTCGTTTGACACCACAGGAAAAGGGCTATAATCAAGGATGTAAACCGGTTTACTCATTGAGCGTTCTGAGGTGGGTGATGGATCAGAATCCAATTAAGTCGCTGTTGGGGAGTCGGAAGTTTTTACTTCTGGTTCTGGACGTTGTCGTGTCGGTTATCCTCTATTTCATCTCCAAGTATGCCTCTCCTAGTGTGGCCGATGATGTGAAGACCTTGATTGGCCTGATGCAGCCGGTGTGGATCGCGGTGATTGTGGCGATCACGATTCAGAACGTGGAGCAGATCAGGAAGTCATGATTGTCGATAACGTGTTGACTGCGCTGCTGTGCATGGTGGTGGTGGTTGGTAATGTGGTGGGCATCGCGCGATGCAGGTCGAATCCATATAACTATATGCGTTGGTTTGCGATTGTGGTTGCTATGGTGACGCTTGCGCCGGAAGTGTATTTTGTGGCGACTGGGCAGGCGTTTAACCAAATGTTTTCGTATGCGTTGTTGTTGTCGTCTAGTCTTCTCGCGGTGCAGGCTATTGTGCGCATTGTGAATGGGGATGACCGATGTCCATAGATCAGTGGATCGGGAGTGTGGGCGGCGCGTTGGGTTTGGTGATGACTGCGTACACTGCGTACAACACGGTCGTTGTGAAACGGCGGAAGGCTGAAGCGGATGTGATCAAGGCGCAGGCGATAGCGGAGAAGGAACGGTCTGATGCGGAGGCGCAGGAACGGCGCGATAAGGCTGAATCCGAGAAACGGGCGATGGAGATATCGCGGTTGAAGGATGAGATGAACGCGCAATGGTTGGCGCGTTATAACGCGGAGAATACGCGGCTGCATGATGAGATTCGGGACATTCGGGCTGATATGCAGCGGCAGATTGATGAATTGAAAGCGGATTTGGTGTTGCATCAGCGGTGGGTGACGTTGTGCAATGACAAGTTGATGGCCAGTGGCATCCCGATGGTGCCTAAGCCGGAGAAGGTGAGTTGATGGCAACGTTTTGCGATGTGAGTTTGTGGCAGGGGCGGCGCAGGTATCGTTATGCCACTGTCGAATAAGCAGAAGGTGTTTGCGGCTGAATATGTGAAGTGCTGGAATGCGAGCGAGGCAGCGCGGCGCGCGGGGTATTCGGAACGGAGCGCGCGCTCTGATGGCCCACGCATGCTGTTAAATGCTGCCATAAAAGCTGAAATTGACCGTCATTTGGCGGCTATTCAGATGAGCGCTGATGAGGTCATCGCGCGATTGACCGATCAGGCGCGCGGGAGTATGGCTGATTTTGTGAACGCGGGCACGGCGACTATTGACCTGGACAAGGCCGAGAAGGCGGGGAAGTTGCATCTGATTAAGAGTTGTACGCATGCGGCGGGCGACAAGGGCGCGAGCGTGAAGGTGGAGTTGTATGACGCGCAGAATGCGCTGATCCAGATCGGCAAGATGCATAAGTTGTTTGTGGACAAGTCTGAGGTGGAGACGACGGTAAGGTTTTATGACGTTGATATCGGATCGGACGACTCGGACGATAAAGAGGGTGACGCTGCGCCATCACGGGACGCCGGCGCAGAGGGCGTTCTGGCATAGCCATGCGAAGTATAGGGCGTTTGTGGGCGGGATTGGTAGCGGAAAGACGCGGGCTGGGTGTGTGGAAATTCTGCGCCAACCGGCGCGGAGCGTGGGGATGGTGATAGCGCCGTCGTATCCGATGTTGCGTGATGCGACACGCGCGACGTTTCTGCAATTGGCGCGGCGGGGCGGCATTCTGGCTGACTTTAACGTGTCGGCCAACATAGGCACGCTGTCGGATGGCAAACAGGTGACGTTTCGCAGCGCCGATAACCCGGATTCGTTGCGCGGGCCTAACCTGGACTGGTTCTATATGGACGAAGCGGCTATGTGCAAGGAAGAGGCGTGGCTGATTATGATTGGGCGCTTGCGCGGGAGCGGGAACATCGACAAGAGCCATCTGCGCGGGTGGCTGACGACGACTCCGCGCGGACGGAACTGGGTATGGCGCGAATTCGCGCGCGAGTTCACACAAACGTCTTTGGGCGATCACGAGATCATCAAGGCCAACACTCAAACCAACACATACCTGCCGGATGATTTTGTGGCGGCGATCAAAGCGTCTTATTCTGAGAAGTGGCAGTTGCAGGAACTGGAAGGTGAGTTTGTTGAGTTCAGCGGCGGGGTGTTTCGCAATGTGAGGCCTTGTGCTACGGATGTAAAACTGGAGCGCGGCCTGCCGGATCGGCAGTACGTGATGGGCGTGGACTGGGCAAGGTCGAATGACAGCACGGTGATCAGCGTGATGGATAGCGCTGCCAGGCGACAGGTTGCGCTGGATCGTTTTACCGGCATCGGCTATGAGCTGCAGTTGAGCCGGTTGCGGGCGATGTTTGACCGGTTTAACCCGGTGTCGATCATCGCGGAATATAACTCGATGGGCGGGCCGCTGGTGGAACGGATTCAGGCGATGGGGTTGCCGGTGCAGGGATTTACAACCAATAATGCCAGCAAGGCGCAGATTATCGAGGCGCTGGCGCTGGCATTTGAGCGCGGCGATATTGCGATTTTGGCGGATGAAACGCAGATCAGCGAGTTGCAATCGTATGAGCAGGAGCGGCTGCCTTCGGGATTGATTCGCTATGGCGCACCGGACGGGATGCACGATGACACGGTGATCGCGCTGGCGCTGGCGTGGTATGGCGTGAGCGGCGGCGGGAATGGCTGGGCTAATATGGCACGGGCAAAATTACAGGAGAAACAGCATGTCAAGGCGGCACAAGCTCAGTAAGGTGACGCTGTCGCAGAATGCGGCACGAATGGGCGGCAAGGTGGTGAGTTTGACTGGGGATAGAGGGTTGCCAGGATCACAACCGGGGACGCCGGAGGCGTATGCTCGGGCATGGTCTGGCGGCATGTTCGCGCCGGGGCAGCCGGTGTTGCCGAACATCACGGATGAGGACACCGCGCCGCGCCAGTTTGATTACGCGGCGGGCATTAACCTGTATTACACGCCGCGCGGCGGGTATAGTTTGTTGCCGTTCACGACGCTGCGGCAGTTTGCGGATTTGTGCGAAGAGATTCGGATTGTGGTGGAGGCCGTGAAGCGTGAGACACGCGCGTTGACCTGGGACATCGTGCCGGAGAATCAGGATGATGACAGGGATTACACGGTAGAGAAGGCGCGGCTGAGGGAGTGGTGGCGGTATCCCGACGGACAGACCGAATTCGACGCCTGGCAGAACGCCTTGCTTGAAGATATGCTGGTGTGCGATGCGCTGACGGTGTATATCGAGGGGAGCGGGGACGGCTTGCGGGCGTTGACGATGGACGGGACGTTGATCCGGCCGTTGCTGGACTATCGCGGGATGACGCCTATGCCGCCTGTGCCAGCGTACATGCAGTATGTGAAGGGGCGGAACTGGCAGTGGTTTACGACGAATCGGTTGTTGTACAGGCCGTTTAATACGAGCACGGGGTCGCCTTATGGCAAGAGCGCGATTGAGTTTTTTATTCTGCGCGTGAATGAGGCGATCCGGCGGAAGATGAGCGCGGCGCAGTATTGGGATCAGACGAATATTCCGGAGATGCTGGCGGGGTTGCCGGATACATGGACGACGCAACAGATTGAGGATTTTCAGAATTATTGGGACGCTTTGTTGACGGGCGACATCGACAAGTTGCGGCGGATGAAGTTTATGCCGACGCATGGGGGGCAGTTGCCGGTGTATGAGGTGCGGCGGCCGGGGGATACGGCGCAGCAGGATGAGTGGATGTTGCGGCTGGCGTGCTGGTGTTTTGGTTTTTTGCCGAGCGAGCTGGGGTTGGTTGCGGGGAAGGGACTGGGCGGGGCTGGTTTTATGGAGGGGCAGGAGAACGCGCAGTATCGGTTTGGGTTTGGGCCGATGATTCAGTTTTTGCAGAATTTGTATACGACGATTACGCGGCGGTTGACGGGCGCGCCGTTGTGTTGGCGGT
>CAIQQO010000415.1 GCA_903873965.1 uncultured bacterium | reverse complement strand
TTTACAGCGTGACTCGTTACTGTTTTCAGCAGCTGGTCTTGGCGTGTTGATGTTGTCGCTATGGGTGGCCACGCCGCAGCCTGCCCTTGCCAAGGTTGATGTATTTAGCAGCCCGGGCGCGACTGCATGGCCTACCGTGGTTGATCTGACACGTTATGAAGTCAGCGTATTTTCTACTGATGGCGCTGGATCGTTGGCGCTTCGTCAGCCGGCTGCACCGATCACCCCGGGTGTGCGGTATGTGGCAATCGCCGGCAGTGATAGTGGCGATTGTACGAGTGTGGCATGCGCAACGATCAACTATGCTATGAGTCAAGCCGTTAACGGCGACACCATCAGCATGGGCGCGGGGAAGTTTACCGAAAACCTGTCGGTGACAAAGGCGTTGAATTTTGTTGGCGCAGGTGAATCCAGCACCATCGTCGACGGCGCCGGCATTGACCGCGTATTTAAGATTACCGTCACCAATGTCACTTTGTCGAACTTTACCATTCAGAACGGTTATACCGTGGAGTCCGGCGCAGGCATCAACACCACTAACGCGGTGACTGTGACGCATATCACTTTTATCAGCAACACGGTGACGGGCGGCAATAACCATGGCGGCGGTATCTACGGCGGTACTGCATCTTCCATGGTGGTGAATAGTTCTCAGTTTATCAATAACTCGGCGGGATCGGGCGGCGGCGCCTTGTTTAGCCTTGGTAAAGCAACGATCAGTGGATCACTGTTTGTCGGCAACGTCGCGGGCGCGAATGGCGGCGGCATTAACATCCGGGGCGCTTCAAGCACCGGCTCAATTATCAATACGAAGCTCTATGGTAATCGTGCCACCTCAAAAGGCGGCGCCATTTTCCTGATGGCGACAACCGTCATGCAGAATGTTGTGGCCGGTGGCAATTGGACTGATGGCGTTGCCGATGGGCTTTATTGGACGGCGTTTTCCGCGGGCAAAACGCTTGACATTGTGCACTCAACCTTTGCCAGTCCAACGATGAGCATCAATGAGGCGATTTATCAAGTCAGCGGTACGATGCGGATTACCGACACGCTATTCGCCAATTACGCCACCAGCATCGTGCGCGGCGCCACTGTCAGCGGGTCTGATCTGACGCTTTCGGATTACAACCTCTTCTTCAATGCGCCAACCGCGGTGATCACTGGCGCGCACTCCATTACGGGCAGGAATCCGCTGTTGATCAACCCTGCCGGAAATAACTATCGTGTGCTCACAGGCAGCCCGGCGATTGACGCCGGAATTAATGTCGGTGTGAACTTTGACGCAGACAGCTTGCGGCGCCCCGGCGATGCGGGCTATGACATCGGTGCTTACGAGTGGCGCTATTTCGTGATCACGCCAACCGCCCAGGCCAATGGTGTCATCAGCCCCTCAACAGCGCTATCCGTGACGGCGGGTGTAGATCAGAGCTTCACCGTATCACCTGACACGGGTTACTCGATCTCGACTGTTTTTGTTGACGGTGTGTCTATCGGCGCGGTCAATGCGTATACCTTCAGCAATGTGCTGGCCGAGCACACGATCACAGTTTCGTTTGCGATCAACACCTTCATCATCACGCCGACGGCCGGGCCGAATGGAACTCTGACGCCCGCAACAGCGCAGACACTTAATTACAGCAGCAGCGCCGTCTTCACGGCGACTCCTGCTGTCGGCTACCATGTGAAGGATTTGCATGTGGACAGTGTGTCGCAGGGGGCGCAGGATATCTACACCTTCACCAACATCGCGGCGAATCACACGATTACGGTGGCGTTTGCTACCGATTGTCTTAATCCAGCTGTTGTTACTTCAACCGCCGACAGCGGCGCAGGCACGTTGCGACAGGCTATCAGGAATGTGTGCGCCGATGGCATAATCCAGTTTGATCCGGTATTCACCACCACGCCGCAGGCGATTGTATTGTTGAGCGGCGAATTGTTGATTACGAAGAGCATGACGATAGAAGGCCCCGGCGCAGCCAACCTCTCGGTGAGTGGCAATAACACGGACCGGGTATTCTTTGTCAACAGTAACATCACCGTCACCATGTCTGGTCTCGCTATCAAGAATGGCAGATCGCCCAGTGGCAGCAATGGCGGCGGCGTATACAACAAGGGTAATCTGACGCTTGAGCATGTCGCCGTGACGCTTAACACTACCAGCAACGACGGCGCTGGTGTGTATAACGAAGCGGGCACGCTGCTACTGCGTCAAACCGCCATCACTCAGAATGCGGCCAGCCACAATGCTGGAGGTGTTCACAACTATAACGGCGTCGTGGCGGTGATCAGCAGCACCATTATCTCGAACACGGCGTTGGATGGCGCGGGCATCATCAATCTCGGCGTCGGCCAGTTGTTGATAGATCAATCGGCGCTGGAAAACAACCATGCCAACGGCACAGGCGGTGGTATCTATAGCACCGGCAGGTTGGTCACGGTGACCAACAGCTTGTTTAAGTTGAATAGCGCTGTCAATGACGGCGGCGCGATCTCGAATGATTCCGGATCGTTGACTGTGGACAACACGACGATTCTGAGCAACTCGGCGCAGTATGGCGGCGGCATGATTAACAACGATGTGCTGGTGATGAACCACGTTACGGTGTGGGGCAATAGCGGCAGCGTTGTTGGTGGTGGCATCAGCAACTATGGATCGTTGTCGTATCGCAATAGCGTTATCGGCGCCAGCAGCAGCGGTAGTGACTGCGTCGATAACGGGAGCATCGATGCCAATGTCAGCAACCTGGTGCAGGATGGCTCATGCGGTGCAGCGCTCAGCGGCGACCCGCTACTTGGTCCGGCGCAGAACATCGGCGGCGAGTTCTCTGTGCTTGCACCACTGGCTGGCTCACCGCTATTGAACGCGGCGAATCCTGCGGCGTGTCTGCCGACCGATCAGCGCGGTATCGCGCGGCCACAAGGCGCTGCGTGTGATATCGGCGCCGTGGAAGCACGCTCATTTGTGATTACGCCCACTGCCGGTGCGAACGGCAGTATCACGCCCGGCTCAGCCGTGACGGTGATTGATGGTTCCGACACCGTGTTCAACGTGACGGCCGATGTGGGGCATCATATCGCGGATGTCGGCGTCGATGGCGCTTCGCTGGCATGGAATGCCGTGGGCGCGCAAGCTACCTATACCTTCTCGTCCGTTATCGCTGACCATACAATTTCGGCAACGTTCGCTGTCGACCAGTTTGTGATTACACCGACCGCCGAAGCCAATGGCGCTATCACGCCCGCTACACAACAGACCGTGCCCTATAGTGGGACTGCATCCTTTACGTTCACGCCTGATGTCGGCTATCACGTCGCAGATATTGCGGTGGATGGATCGTCGGTAGGCGCTGCGGAGTCGTATACCATCACGAATGTGGCGGCAGACCATATCATTACCGTCGCCTTCGCGCTCAATGCTTATGTGATCACGCCGACGGCCGGATTGAATGGCAGTATCGCACCCGCTACCGCGCAGTCAGTGGACTATAGCGGCACGCAGGCGTTTGTGATGACTGCCGATGTCAACTACCACATTGCCGATGTGGGCGTCGATGGCGTCGCACTTGGCGCGCTTGACGTATACACCTTCACCAACGTATCCGCGGATCACATCATCACGGCCGAGTTCAGCATCAATGCTTTTGTCATTACGCCCAGTGTAACTGGACAAGGCGCCATATTGCCGGGTACCGCACAGACGGTGAACTACAGTGATAGTCAGAGTTTCACCATCGTGGCGGATGCCTGGTATCACATTGGTGATATCGGTGTTGACGGCGTATCGCTGGGATGGACTGCTGCCAACGCAAATACAGTTCACGTGTACACCTTCACCAATGTCACAGCCGATCACACGATCACGGCTGCGTTCACCATCGATACGTTCGTGGTGACGCCGACCGCCGGTTTGAACGGCAGCATCACGCCGGAAACAGCTCAAACGGCGGATTACAGCGGCACCCTCGTTTTTAACATCACGCCGGATGTGAACTATCACATCAGTGATGTGGCAGTCGATGGCGTCTCAGTAGACTCGTCATCCGTGTATACCTTGACGGCGATCAATGCCGATCATACGATCACGGCCGCCTTCGCCATTGATACTTTTGCCATTACGCCAACTGCAGGCGCGAACGGCGCCATCGCGCCGGGAACACCGATATCGGTGGAGTATGGCGGGGCAGCCACCTTTACTGTGACTGCGGTTTCCGGCTACTACATCCATGACTTGGGCATTGACGGCGTGCTCGCGTCACCGCCTTCTCCACTCACGGCCTGGCGCGCGTCCACGCACTACACCTTCACGAATGTGACCACCAGCCACACCATCTCAGCGACCTTTGATGTCGCTTGTGAAAACCCGGTCATTGTGACCAGTACGCTGAACAGCGGCGCAGGCACCCTGCGCCAGGCTTTGCTCGATGTGTGTGTCGGTGGCGTGATCATGTTCGACTCGTCGCTGACAGCCTCAGGGCCGGCGACAATTGCGCTGACAGCCCCCATGGCCTTGACGGTAACCAAGGACATGACGATTCTGGGTCCCGGTGCTGACCTCATCTCGGTTAGCGGCGCCGGGGCGTACCGAGTGTTCTATATCAATCCGGGCGTCACTACGACCATCTCGGCGTTAACGATCCGTGACGGCGCCTCTGCGGCTGGCGCCAGCGGCGGTGGTCTATACAACAAGGGCAACCTGACGCTCCTGAATGCCACGATCACGTCGAATACAGCCGGTTACGATGGTGGCGGCGTGTATAACGACGCCGGAACGCTGCTCGTGATCAGCTCAACACTATCGAACAATCGCACCGTGCGCAACGGCGGCGGCGTCGATGCGCGCGGTGGCGCGGTCACCATCATCAGCAGCACCTTAAGTGCCAACTTGGCATCCAATGGTGGTGGCGTGGGTCTGCTCAATTCATCTCGCCTGACAGTCAACGCAAGCACGTTCTACAGCAACAGCACGACCGGCTCGTCCGGCACGGGTGGCGCCATCTACATTAACGATGGCGTACTCACGTTGACCCACAGCACGCTGGTCATGAACAGCGCGCTCTTTGGCGGCGGCCTTGCCAACAACTCTGGTGTAGCGCTTGTCTCTAACAGCACAATCGTCAGCAACGTCGCTCAGAACGGCGGCGGCTTCATGAACTATGACACGCTGACGCTGATCCACAACACCATCTGGGGCAACACGGCCAGCATTCTGGGTGGCGGTATCAATAACCAATCACGGCTGACCTACTCCAACACCGTCATCGCCGGCAGTGTTACAGGCGGCGACTGCCATAACGTGGGAACCATAGCTGTGAGTGTCGGCAACCTGGTGCAGAATGGCCTGTGCAGCCCGGCATTATCCGGCGATCCACAACTGCAGCCATTGCGCGATAACGGCGGCCTGGGCACATGGACGATGGCGCCGCAGACAGGATCGCCTCTGATCAATGCCGCAAACGCTGCGGCCTGCCTGTCAACAGACCAGCGCGGGCTGGCGCGCCCGCAGGGTGCAGCATGTGATGTGGGCGCCTTCGAAACCCGCATGTATACGGTGACGCCCAGTAGCGGCGCCAATGGGACTTTGAATCCCGCCACAGCGCAGGTTGTGGCCGAGATGGATGATCTGTCACTCAGCATCACGCCCGATGCCGGCTATCACATTGTCAGCTTTGCCGTGGATCAGGCGTCAGCGTCGTGGGATGTCGTCGGTAACTCCGGCGCCTATACGTTTACCAGCGTGTCGGCAGATCATACGATCTCAGCCTCGTTTGCGATTAACACGTACGTCATTACGCCCACTGCCGGGTCCAATGGCGCGATCGCGCCTGGCGTTGCCCAGACAGTGGACTACAGCAGCACTTCCGCCTTCGCGGTTACTCCAGACATCGGCTACCATCTGGTTGATATCGGCGTCGATGGCGCCTCGATGGGCGCGATTGATGTCTATACGTTCACGAATGTGACATCAGATCACACCATTACCGCGTCCTTCGCCATCAACACGTACGTCATTACGCCCAGTGCGGATTTGAATGGCTCGATCTCACCAAGTACGACCCAGGCGCTGAACTACAGCGACACGCAGTCGTTTATGATCACCGCCGCTGTGGGATATCATATCGTCGACGTGGGCGTAGATGGCACATCCCTTGGCGTGTTGAGCGGCTACACCTTCACGTCTGTCATGGCTGATCACACGATTTCGGCGACGTTCGCTATTGATACATTCACGGTCACGCCAGAGAGCGCCTCGAATGGGTCAATTACTCCGGGTACAGTACAGACTGTTAGTTATGGCAGCAGCATCACCTTCACGATCACGCCTGCTGTCCACTATCATCTCAGTGATGTATCGGTGGACGGTTCCTCCGTCGGCGCGGTCGACGCCTATACGTTTACCAACGTGACGAGTGACCACGCCATTTCGGCGACGTTTGCGATTGATACCTATACCATCACGCCGACCGCCGGTTTGAATGGCAGCATCGCGCCTGCAACGGCTCAGACAGTCGACTACAGTGGGACTGCCACCTTTGCTGTCACGCCTAATCCCCAGTATCACATCGCCGCTGTCTTTGTTGACGGCGCGTCGGTAGCATTGAACGCCGGTGTCTACACCTTTACCAATGTCATGAGCGATCACGAGATCACGGCCACATTCACAGGCAATGCGCCTGTTGATCTGACTGTCAGCGGGCCAATCACCGGCTGGGTGTCGAGTGGCTACCAGTTCATGGCAGTGGTCAGCCCGATTGATGCGCAACTGCCGATCACATGGGTGTGGCAGGCGGTCGGTCAGACCACGGTGACGCACACGCTTAGCACCTTGACGGACACGCAGGTGATGACGTGGACGCGCTCAGGCGAGCATCTCATCACGGTGCAGGCCAGCAATGCCTATGGTGTGATCACAACTAACTATGTGCAGACGATCGACTATGCGCCGGGTTCTGCGACGCTTTCGGTCGAACCGCCGACGACCACGCAGCATGCCGGCGACATCTTCACATGGACGCTGACGGCCAATTCAGGACAGTTCGAATATGACTCGGTGGATGCGTACCTGTCATTCGATCCCACCGCTTTGCAGGTCGTGGACGCGTCGGGCTACGCGACGACAACACTCACAGGCGTCTCCAATCAGTTTAACTCAGTCACCTACAACGTAGTTGACAACGCGACTGGCAAGATAGACCTGTCAGTCACGCGCTCCAGCGGCTATCTTACAGGCAGTATCGCCGTGGCCACGATCCGCTTGCGTTCCTTCAGCGGCATTTCGACAACCCACATCACACTCTTGCGCTCTGGCCCGCGCCAAAGCGACCTGATGGTCGATGGCGATTATCTGCACGGCACCTTGGGCCATGCCGAAGTGACGGTGGTTTACGAACTGACGCCGACCGCCGGTGCTAACGGCAGCATCACGCCAAGCACGAAACAGACGGTCGACTACGGCACAGACCATGCCTTCACCGTGACGCCCTCGACCGGGTATCACATCGTTGATGTAGGCGTCGATGGCGCGTCGCAGGGTGCGCTCAGTGTCTACACCATGACCAACGTGACCGCCGATCACACGATCACGGCGGTGTTTGCGATCAACGCCTTCATCATCACGCCGACGGCGGGAGCGAACGGCACGCTGACACCGAGCACGAACCAGACGGTCGACTACGGCACCGACCGCGCCTTCACGGCGACGCCCTCGACCGGATATCACATCGTTGATGTGGGCGTGGATGTCGCGTCGCAGGGCGCGCTGAGCGTGTACACCTTCACGAACGTGACTGCCGATCACATGATCACGGCGTCGTTCGCGATCAACACCTTCGTCATCACCCCAACGGCGGGTGCGAAC
>CAIQQO010000414.1 GCA_903873965.1 uncultured bacterium | reverse complement strand
GCCAATCCTCATCGATGACGTCCGGCTTCGCCTTGCGGATAGCCTCGCTTACGATATCCGCGCATGGATGGGCGTGCCGGTGATGACCAAGGAGTGGGTGATTGGCGTGTTGTGCTTGAACCACGGCACTCCTGGTTATTACACGCCGCAACACGCTCGACTGGCGCTGGCGATTGCGAACCAGGCTGCTATTGCTATCGAGAACGCGCGTTTGTATGAGCAGGCGCAGCAACTGGCCGTGCTGGAGGAGCGCCAGCGGTTGGCGCGCGAACTGCATGATTCGGTGTCGCAGGCGCTGTATGGCATTGCACTAGGCGCGCGCACGGCGCGCACCCTGCTCGATCGTGATCCGACGAAAGTGGCAGAGCCGTTGAACTACGTGCTGTCGCTGGCCGAGGCCGGGCTGGCCGAGATGCGCGCGTTGATCTTTGAACTGCGCCCGGAGTCGCTTGAAACCGAGGGGCTGGTGGCTGCGCTGGGCAAGCAGGTGGCGTCGGTGCGCGCGCGACACACGCCGGGCGTTACGGTGAACACCGACTTCTGCGACGAGCCGAAGTTGTCGTTTGAAGTGAAAGAAGCGTTCTATCGCATGGCCACGGAAGCGTTGAATAATACCGTCAAACATGCCCGGGCTACCAGTATTGATGTGCAGTTGCAGTGCAGCGACGGATTCTTGACGCTGCAGGTGCGCGACAACGGGGTGGGCTTCAATCCTGCTGGCCAGTTCCCCGGTCACCTGGGATTGAAATCGATGCGCGAACGCATTGTGCGCTTTGGCGGCACGTTCCACATCGACAGCACGCCCGGGCAGGGGACGTGTGTGCGCGCGGCGGTGGCCGTGAAGCGTGAAACGTGATGCGCCAACCACAAGGTCACGATTTGCCAATCTGTATTCCATCTACCACCGTCGCAACGCATCCAGCCGCAGTCCCTGCATGATCTGCGCAGTGTGATCGGATATAGGGGCTGCCTGCATGAACCGGCACGTCCGCGCCAGCACGCGCCAACCATCGCAGGTGGCCATCGTGGCGGGGTCTGCGCCGCGCCGGCGTGCGCGCAGGATGTGACGCAGGTCTTTACTGGCCGCTACATCAGTGCGTATCTGTGTCAGCAACGCTTGTGCCCCGTCATGCCCAGAAAACACCCATGCCAGCGCCGTCAATGTCCCATCTATTGGTGATAGCGTGGCCGGCGCACCTGTATGATCTGCGCCCGCGATGATGACACCCGCGACGCGTCGGATCGATCCTGAAGCGTCCATCTGCAGGTAGCACTCGGGTGCGCGATCCAGGTCGAGGTCGCGGATAAACAGAACCGGGTCGTCGCCTGGCGGCGTTAGCCCAAAGACTTCGGCGCGCGGTTCAAGGATGGCGTTGTCTTCAATCCACCCGAACAGTGACAACTGGTCCAGGCGCGTGTTGCGTTCGGTCATCAGGCTGTTCACCAAAACAGGGTAGGGCAGCGTGAGGATGGGCAGGCCGAACAGAATGCGCGCCGGGCCGTGCGTGCGGATTAGTCCGGGCGCGTCACTGATGTGATCCGCGAAAGCTGTTGCCGCGTCGCCGATGATGAGCAGGCAGCCTGTGGCGCCGCAGATCGCCTGGCAGAGGGAGGGCAGGGTCAGTGCAAGTAAATCCGTAAAGTTCATGCGCGTCCGGTTATTTTCTGTACGTGATGCGTCGGTTGCTGATCCGTTCCAGCAGCCGCGCAACCACCCACAATAGGACGATGACGAGAATGTCGACGAAGCCCGTGATGGCGAGTGCGGCTGCCAGCCAGCGCAGCGTGATCGTCACGGGCGCTTTCAGCGTCTGCACCAGATCGGCGCCGCCCAGCAGCAGTGCAGCGCCGGCAATCACCGTCAGCAGTCCGACCATGGGCGGCCATGCCTGCGTGTCTGAGGATGACGGCATCATGCTGTTGGCGACGGCAAAGATGATGTAGAACCATATCAGGGCGTCGGTGGCGTGGGTGGTGGCAATCAGGAGCGTCAGCAGCTTCTGCAGGTTGCCCTGTTCAAGCGCACCCGTAATGCCAGCGCCGTTAAAGGACGTCCAGCCTATCAAGCATAGCACGATCAGCCCGACCAGCAGCGGAGCGCCGCCGATCAGGCTGGATCGGAGCATGTCGGTTCTAAGCACCTCGACCGCGCCGAGGCGCACCGTGCCGCCCTTTAGCCGCTGCGGGATAAGGGTAAAGCTGCGCACCTGCACGTTCAACAAGCGCGCCATCACGGCATGACTCAATTCGTGTAGTGCCACGCCGGGCAGCAGTGGGATGGCATAGAGAAAAATCGCGGTTTCCCTATGCCCCGTCACCAGCAACGTCACTTCCTGCAGCAAGCGGTGTGCATAGCGCTCCAGCGCCAGCAGTGCGCCAAATGCCGCAAGGAAGGCCAGCAGGCTCAGCAGCATTGATCGCGCCGGTTTTTAGCGCGCAGCGGCTTTGACGATGGCGCTGAAATCGCCCACCTTCAGGCTTGCGCCGCCGACGAGTGCACCGTCGATATCGGGCTTGCCCAACAGTTCTTGCGCGTTGGCTGCCGTGACGCTGCCGCCGTACTGGATGCGCACCTGGTCGGCCAGGTCGCCGTACTTCAGACGCAATTGCGCGCGCACGAAGGCGCAGCGGTTCTGGGCATCTTCGGCAGTGGCTGCGCGACCGGTGCCAATTGCCCAGATCGGCTCATAGGCGACGGTCACTTTGGCGATGTCGGCGGTGCTGACATTGACCAGTCCGTCGCGCGTCTGGCGTTCGAGCACTGCTTCGGTCTGCCCGGCTTCATTCTCGGCCAGTGTCTCGCCGATGCACATGATGGGCTGCAGGCCTGCGGCAATCACGGCCAGCACTTTCTTGTTGACCAGCGCGTCGGTTTCGCCAAAGATCTGGCGCCGTTCAGAGTGGCCGATGATGATGTAGTCCACAATGCCGGTGAGCATGCTGATGGCGACTTCGCCCGTGAACGCGCCCTTTGGCTCGTAATAGGCGTTCTGCGCGCCGAGTTTGATCTGGCTGCCGGCCAGGCCGGGTTTGACGCTGGTGAGTGCCACATAGGCAGGACACACGGCGATATCGACGCCGCTGACGCCGGATAGAGCGGCTTTGAGTTCGTCAACCAGGGCTACTGCCTCGCTGACGGTTTTGTTCATCTTCCAGTTTCCGGCTATGAATGGGGTTCGCATTGTTTTATTCCTTAACATTCTTTGTTCTCCGCATGCGTTGCTTAGCACAACGCTCACGGGGCAATGTAAATTCTACAGCCTTCACAAAAGAAAGCTTAAAATGACCATACCATGACTTCACAGCAACTTCTGCTTGGCGGCGATAGCGGCGGATCAAAAACGCGCGTGGCGCTTGCCGATGAAAACGGCGCTATTCTGGGCATCGGGCATGCCGGTTGTTCCAACTATCAATATGTGGGCGAAGCGGCTGCGGTGGCCGAAATCGAGGGCGCTATTACTGCGGCTTTTGAGCAGGCTGGGCTGACTCGCCGCCGGGTTGATTTTGCCTGTTTTGGCATCGGCGGCGCTGATACGGCAGAAGATATAGCGAAGGCGCGCCAGTGGATTGCTGACAATCATTGGGCGGCGCAGTGTCTGGCCGTCAATGATGGCATGTTGCCGTTGTATGCCGCGTGCCCGGATGGGCAGGGCGTCAGCGTGATTGCCGGCACTGGCGCAATCATGTGGGCGCAGACGCTTGATGGACGCGTTGCGCGCGCGTCAGGTTGGGGTTATCTGCTGGGCGACGAAGGCGGCGGGTGGCAACTGGGGCATGAGGCCTTGCGGCATGTGGCGCGCGCCGCGGATGGGCGCGGCCCTGCGACACTACTCACGCCGCGCGTGCTGGCGCATTGGAATCTGACTGCGCCGATTGATCTGATCAACGTACTATACCGTCCTGATCTGGTTCCCGGCGATATCGCGGCGCTGGCCAAGGTGGTGCTGGATTGCGCCGCAGAGGGCGATCCGATCGCGCTGCAGGTGGCACAGACGGGTGCGGAGGAATTGGCACTGGCGGCCAAAGCTGTTATCGACACATTGCAGATGAGCCTGCCGCTCACGCTGGCCTATTCGGGCAGCCTGATCATCAAGGGACTGTTCTATCGCCAGTTGTTCGCCGATGCGTGCCGACGCATGATCGGCGATATTGCACTCGTGCCGGTCGAAGACCCTGTTATGGGCGCGGTAGCTGCGGCAAGGGAATTGCAGCGGAATTCGTCTGCACGCACAGCAACAGCCCCTCTCGGAACATGATCGTGGCGCGATCAGCGAGCATGACGTTGCTGACGCCGCGTGCAGGGCCGATATAGAGTGATTCGTTGCGCAAAGGGTATTCCAGCCCTTGTGTGACGATGCCGTGCGCGTCGCCGCCGTAAGGAATTAAAGAGACAAGGTCGCCGGCCTGCCCGCGCAATTCAAAAGGCCTGCCGGGGCGTATCAGGAACGATTGTTCATCACCTGCGGCGATCATGACGTGACAGTCGCGCAGCGCGGGCATGGCCAGCAGCATGACATTGGCGATGGTCTGATCGAGCCGTCCGCCCAGTCCGCCCAGAATAATGATCTCGCCGGCGGGTTCGGTGTGCGCAGCATAGAGCAGCGCTAGTTCCAGGTCAGTCTCATCTTTGTGTGTCGGGTGGCGTTCAAGTTGTGCGCCTCCCTGTTCCAGCGCGAATAATTCTTCGGGCGTCAGCGAATCGAAATCGCCGATGACGAGGACAGGGTGCATGCCGTAACGCAAGGCGGCGCGTGCGCCGCCGTCGGCGCAGAGCAGACGGTCGCCTTCGGCCACGCGGCGAACTATGTCAGCGGGTGTGGGCGGATCGCCATTGGCGATGATGATGGTACGCATGGGTGCTCACGAAAAGAACGACAACGCCTTACACGGTCATACCGACCCGCGTAAGGCGTTGTAATGCGGTCTTCAATTGTTGGATTCTAGCACTCAGCGCAACAGGGTCAACTGATCTGCTCGAACTTGCTGCCTAGCGCGCCACAGACCGGGCACTTGTCCGGGGCGTTGCGCTCATGGGTATAACCGCACACCGGGCAGATGTAATAGTCGAATAACTCACCCTGTGGCTCCTTCAACGTGGCCAGCGCCTTGGTGTAGAGCGCCTCGTGGACTTTCTCGACTTCCCATGCATCCTGGAACGAGCCCAGACCTTTCTTGGCGCCTTCGGCCTCGGCTTCTTTGATGAAGCTCGGGTACATGGTTTCTACTTCGTAATGCTCGCCAGCAAGGGCGGCCTTCAGGTTTTCTTCAGTCGACTTGATCTCGCCCAGCACGCGGAAGTGACTGAGGGCATGAACCGTTTCGGCGGCAGCGGCACCGCGGAACAGCTTGGCTACCTGTTTGTAGCCTTCCTGGTCGGCTCGACGGGCAAACGCGGTGTATTTGCGGTTAGCCTGCGATTCTCCGGCAAACGCGGCCCACAAGTTCTTGGTCGTATTTTCCATGCGATGACTCCTTAGCATTCTCAAATATAGATTAAGTGTACATGCACGTGCATGAAACCCCTGCCCTTGATGTACTCCCGTGTCGGATTCTTGTCAAATGACATTACTCACGGTTCTGTCATGAGCTATGACATAGTCGGGAGAGATTTCCAGCCAGCCCCATCTGAAGCAATGCAGGCATAGACTTTGGGCGTGCGGCTGGTACGCCGCGGGTATTCATCTGCTACCTTGCGGGCGAGTGCGGCGGCGTGCTCATCTGCGACCAGCGCAATGGCGCACCCGCCGAAGCCGGCGCCCGTCATGCGTGCGCCATACACGCCGGGTTCGCCGCGCGCGATATCCACCACGGCGTCGAGTTCCTTGCTGCTGACTTCGTACAGGTCGCGCAGACTGTCGTGTGACTGGTTCATCAGTGCGCCCAATGCGGCGATATCATTGCCCTGCAGTGCTGTAATCGCGTCAAGCACACGCTGGCTTTCATGCACCACATGGGCGCAGCGTTTGGCGATGATCGCGGGCAGCTCATGTGCGCGACGGTCGAAGTCGGCGGAGGTAATATCGCGCAGGCTGGCAATGCCAAGCAGGCGCGCTCCTTCTTCACATTCGGCGCGGCGCTGGTTATAGGCGCTGCCGGCTAGCGTGCGTGGTGCAGTGGTATCGACCACGAGCACCGTGGCGCCCGCAGGCATGGGCACCAACTTGTAGTCGAGGCTGCGACAGTCGATCATGAGCGCATGATGGCGGCGGCCAAGTGATGAGATGAACTGGTCCATGATGCCGCAGTTCACACCGACAAACTGGTTCTCGGCTTTTTGTGCTAACTGCGCGCCACGCACGCCGTCGATCAGCAAGGTCGGCGGGACAGTATGCAGGTCGTCTCCAGCGGAGGCGGCGGTGAAGGCCATGATTGTGGCCATCTCGGTGGCGGCGGATGAGGATAGTCCGCTGGCAATTGGCACGTCGCCGAACAGGACGGCATCGAATCCGCCCAGTGTGTAGCCAGCTTTCTGCAGCACATCAGCGACACCGCGGATGTAGTTGCTCCAATCATGCTGCGTGTCGTGCTCAATATGATCGAGCGAGAATTCGGCGGTCTGGTCGAAGTTGATCGCGTAGACGCGCACGGTGCGGTCGGTGCGGAGGGCGCCTGCCAGGGTCACATCGCGGTCGATGGCGATAGGCAGGACGAAACCATTGTTGTAATCCGTGTGCTCGCCGATCAGGTTGACGCGGCCGGGCGCGCGCGCAACGAAGCCGGGAGCATATCCGAATTGCGCCGTGAACTGGGATTTGAGCTGAGTGATGTCCATATTAGGCATGATTTTAGGACAGAATCTCAACGGTATTAATTGCGCGACATGGTCAACACAAGGTAGGCGATCACCATGCCAAGCGCTACCATGGCAGCGCCGTAAATGCGGTAGACGCGCAATGTAACGACTTCGCCGCGGCGCGCCAGCAGACGTTTGCCGATAGGGTCGCGCTCGACAAGCGATGTCAGCGGGCGGCGCAATGCGGCGAATCCATTCACCATGATCAACATGGCACAAATGAGACCGACGATGAGCTGTAGCATTCTGGGGGTCATTATAAGACGCATCGGCCACTTTCGGCCCGTATTTTAATGAAAATACGTCGTATTATGTCAAAAACATTTGCCTTGAACCTGAATATAGGGTAGTATGCATACTAATTCACACTAAAGCGCGCGAAATGTATGCACTGGGAAAGACTATCTGAAGACGTTTACGTATTTACCAGCGATCGCTATGCGCAGGTAACTGCAAGTTTGATCGTTTCCGGCACGATCGGAGTCGTAATTGACACGCTTCCGTTTCCGCAGGAAACCAGTCAGATTGCGTTATTTGCGCGACGCCGTTGCACGGATGGCGTACGCTACGTCATATACACACAGTATCAGGCCGACCATACCTACGGGGCATTTTTGTTCCCGAGGGCGGAGATTATCTCGCACCGGTTGTGCCGCGACATTCTGATTGAGAGAGGGTTTAAAGCCCTCGAACAAGCCAAAGAACAGAACCGCGAATTGGAACTCGTCCGTTTGCGCATTCCAAACCTGACCTTCGACAGTGGTACGTTCACACTGCGATTGCCAGGCAAGACACTCGACATATTCCCCACACCCGGTCACACGCCGGATGCGGTATCGGTCGTCCTGCAGGAGGAGAAGCTCCTCTTTGCCGGTGACACGATTATGGCCATTCCGACGATTGGCGACGGCGACTTGAACCAGTTGCGCATATCCATCGAGGCGATTGCTGCGATGTCGCTCGAGAGTATCGTGCAAGGACATGGCGAGATTATCCTGCGCGGCGAAATCAAGGACAATATCAAGCGCAGCCTGACCTATCTGGAGCACCTGAATGCCAAAGTGCGCCGGGTGGTTGACGCCGGCGGCCCGCTTGAGGAAGCGCGCAAGATCACGCTTGAGTCATGTGGTCTGCAACGTGTGTTGCTCAATGGCATGGTGACGCAGTTGCATACAGCGAACGTCGTATCGTTGTATAACCGCTGCGTGGCTGAGCGCATTGCATCAGGATTGTCGATGCCGGTGGTTGTTGCGCCAGCCAGCACACCGAAGGCCGGCGTGGCGACGCGTGTGCCCGCCCCCGCGCCTACGGATGAAGTGGAAGCGCCAAAACGCAGGCGTGGCCCGGCCAAGAAAGCGGCGCACAAGACATCTGTGGCGCGCAAGCGCGTAGGCCGTCCAAAGTCGGTGATTGCTAAAAAGCCCGGGCGGAAGAAAACCACCCGAAAGGTCAGGGTGACGAAAAGGCAAAGTGAATGAGCGTATTTCAGGCCGCCTTCATTGCGCTCTTCTATGCTTTTGCGCGGTCGGCATTTAACGCAGGTTTAGGCGGGTACATTCTCTCTCAGCCGCTGGTAGCCGGCACCATAGCCGGCCTGCTGCTGGGCGATCCTATAGCGGGCGCGGCCCTCGGCGGCATGATTAACCTGGGAACGCTGGCGCTGACCAATCTTCGTCTGAGAGTTGGGCCTGATGTGGCGCTGATCGGTTATGTGGGCGTGAGCGTGATGTTGCTGGGCGGCGTGAAAGTCGATATTCCGAGTGGCACCGGTTCTGCGTCAGCCGCAACCATTTTCGCTGCGCTGGCGGTGCTCGGTATTGTGGTCAACTTTATGCGCGGTGTGGTCAATAGCGTGCTGGCGCACTGGGCTGACTATTTTGCTGATCGTGGCGACGCCAACATCGTCGCCTTTATCAACATCGTACCAACACAGCTCTGGCTATTTCTCATTTCATTTTTCCCTGCATTCCTCGTCCTGCGTCTTGATGTCAAGATGCTGCTCGATATTACCACTACCATCCCGCACTGGGTGCAGAGCGCGTTGAACCTCAGCCAGTATCTTCTGGCCGCACTGGGTATTGCACTCAGCCTACGGCTGATCATGCAGGGCAGCAGTATCGCCTATTTCATCCTGGGATGGCTGGGCGCTCAACTCTTTGGCCTGGCGCCCGTGACATTACTCGGCGCAGCCATAGCCATGATTCATGCCTTCCTGGCGCGCAAGCGGATGGAGTCGTCGCACGAAACGCTGATCTCCGACCTGCTGCCATCTGATCAAGCCGATAACATTAATCCCGATGCGCCACGACTGACGGGTAACGATCTCCGCCTGTCGCTGCTGTTGTGGGTGTTCTTTCACGATGCTGGGTTGAATTTCGAACGCGCGCAAAACATGGGCTTTGCGACGGCGATAGCCCCTATTGCGGCGCGTTTATATAGTGATGCCCATGAGCGCGCGGCTTGCCTGCGCCGCCACCTGACCATGTTTGCGACCGAATTCTCTATGGGCGCGCTGATTGTCGGCGCGACGGCTGCGATGGAAGAGCGTCGCGCGGCGGGTGATGTGATCAGTGATGCGGAGTTTGTCGGCGCCAAGACCGGATTGATGGCTGGACTCGGCCTGACGGGTGATGCGGTGGTCGGTGGCGCGATTACTGCGATTGGCATCGCGGTCGGCGTCGCGCTGGCGCGCCAGCAGACGTTGCTTGGGCCGTTTCTTTTTATTGTTGTGGAGTCCGCTCTGGTGCTGGGTATTGCTTGGGCCGGCTTCAGGTTGGGCTATCGCACATTCATCAACCTGGAGGCCTGGGCGCGCGCGAATGACTGGTTGCGCGCCGGGCTGTTTGGCGCCGTGCGGCTGGGCGCGTTCATGCTGGGTGCACTGGTTATCAGCTCGGTGCCGGTGCAACTGCCTGCCGCTGCCATCATTCAGATTGACCTGGCGCGCATTCCGTTGCAGGCTGTGTTGCTCGATGGCATTATGCTGCGCATGATGCCGCTGACGATCACGCTTGCCCTGTGGTGGTTGGTGAAATACCAACGCGCCAATCCAATGTTGCTGCTTGGCATGATCATCCTGGTGTCTGTGATCGCATGCGGTCTGCTGAGCCTGATAGGATGGCTGTAAGTTGGGGATTGGAAATCGGGGTCTGGGGATTGAAAAGTACAGCCGCACTTATTTCGACTTGATCGAAGCGTTTAAGCAGCCCGATTGCGCCGTATGCCGGCTGATTGACGATGCGGTGTATCAATATATTGACATCTTCATCTACGAGAACATCACCAATGTGGCGCGCCGACAGGAGATTCGTGAGGCTCGCCTGTTTTGTTCCCTGCATACTACCAAGTTTATGAGTGGCTATGGCCGCCTGATCAGTCTGGCAACGCTGGAACAGGATGTGCTGAATGATGTGTTGCGGTCGGCTAGCCGCGTGTTGGCGAATCCACTGCCGAAGCATTGGCGCGTTACCGGCTTCCTGCGTGGCGCATCGCGCGCTTTGCGCCGGGTTATTCGCCCCACTCGCAATTGCACGTTGTGCGACTATGAACAAAGCATGGAACGCGTCATGCTCGGAACATTGATTCAGTTTATCGATGAACCCGACATCCGTGCGTCGTTTGAAGGTTCGGCCGGGCTGTGCATGCCGCATTACTATATGGGGCTGGGCATGTCAGGCAGGCATGAGCGCATCATCACGGTGCAACAAGCTGTCATGACCAGGGTCAAGGCTGATATTGACGAATATGTGCGCAAGCGCAATCCACTATACCGTGATCAGGACATGAACGAAGACGAAGCCGCGGCGCCCACGCGTGCCGCTAAATTGATCTCTGGCCGTATTGTTCATTCCGATGGCCGCTGGTGATCGCGGAGCAGGAGAGAAGACGATCTTCCCTGCTTCTTCCATCTTCCTCTCTCTCAGCACACTCTCATCTATTCTCGCGCGACGGATTAAGCAAGGCTGCTAGAATTCGCGTGTAGGCAGCGGTATACCCGCGCTATAACTATCCATGCGATGTTTAAGTAAAACGTGATGTCGTAGAAATAGAGACAGCATGCGCCCGTTTTTACGCTACGGTGGCATGATCGGTCGGAAAGAATGGTGGAAACCCTGAAGGAGTGATTGTTTATATGGCGAGTATCCCAGGCCCTCTTCGTTTGCCCGATCCTGACCGCAAGACTGGTGTGGTGAAGCAGAAGAAAAAGAAGATCGATATTCCTTACAACCGCTGGCCTAACCGCCTGCGTCGCGCAATTAAGTCCTTCATCACCATTACGATCATCGTCAGCATCATCTGGACCATCGTGGCCGTGGCCACGATCGACGATGTATCGCTGAATATGGCTTTCAATGCGCTGCAAGCCGTAAGCCAGATTCTGCTGACCGTTCTGACGGCGATGTTTGGCATTGTGGTGCAGTTTGGCTTGCTCTTCTGGTTCCTATCGCGCCCCAAAGTCGAGATTATCCGCCCGGGCGATGATACGACAGTGACTTTTGATGATTACTGGGGGCAGCCCCAGTTGGTCAAGCTGGTCAAGCAGTGGATGTCACTGTTGCGCGACCGCAAGGAATTCGAGAAAATGGGCGGCAAGTACATCAGCGGCTTGCTGCTATACGGGCCACCCGGCACTGGCAAGACGATGTTGGCCAAGGCCATCGCGGGCGAGTCGGGCATGGCATTTATCTCTGCAGCCGGCACGAGCTTTCAAGGCATGTTCTGGGGCATGGATATCCTCATGGTCTTGCGCTATGCCGCGATGAGCCGCAGCCTGGCGCGTAAGTACGGTGCGTGCGTGGCCTATATTGATGAAATTGACGCCATTGGCATGAACCGTGGCGGTGTGCGCGGTGGAGGGGGCGGGTCTCCAGGTATGGCGAGTGGCACTGGCATGGGCATGGGACTGGGTATGTTCGCACTCAGCACATTGCTTAGCCAGATGGATGGCATGAATAACCCGACGCGCGGTGAGAAAATCACGCGCCGCCTGTATAAGCTGATTGGCAAATCCTACAACCCCAAGCGCAACTGGCACGTGATGTGGATGGGCAGCACCAACCGTCCGGATGTGCTCGATCCAGCTTTAACGCGTTCTGGCCGACTCGACACCAAAATCGCGGTTGAACCCCCGGATCGCGCCAGCCGTCGCCTGGTTGTGCAAGGCTACCTGACCAAGATCAAGCATGATGACACAGTCGACGTTGAGTCCATAGTGGCCGATACGAACGGTCTTACACCGGCTGATATTTCTGCGGCCATTACCAAGGATGCTGTGCGCCTCGCCTTCTTCAGCGGCCGCAAATTGGTGTCGCAGAAAGACATCGACAAGGCCTTTCTTGAACAGCAGGCGGGCATGGAAGCGCCCGTTGAGGAGATGGACGAAGCGCAGCAACGCGTGCTCGCTTATCACGAAGCAGGCCATGCCATAGCGCAGTACTACATGATGCCGGATCAGAAGATCGTGCGCGTGACGATTGTCAAGCTTTCTACAGGAAGCGAAGGCCATATGGCGCATGTCGACACCGTGGAACAGCACGTTCAGCCCATCATGCACTTTGCCTACAGAATAATTGTTGCGATGGCGGGACGAGGTTCAGAGAAGGTACTCACTGGCGAGATGTATGACAGTGTTGGATCTGACTACCAGAGTGTGCGTATATTGATGCTGCATCTGGTTGAGTCGGGCTTTTTTGGCCCACCGATGGCGATTCAAGGTACCAGTTACGATCAATACCGCGAAAAGGCGCTGGAGAAATACTGGTTAAGCATGGAAGATGCGACTGAAAAGTTATTACGCCAGCACTGGAAGGAAGTCACTGCAGTGGCGGAGGAACTCGTAGTAAAGAGCACACTGAGCGGTAAGGAGGCAGTTGAGATTATTGAAGCTAACCAGACTCCTGAGGCATTGGCTGGTAATGTCATCCCCCGCACACTGGCGGCCATACGTGCCGAGGCACTGGCCGAAGTACGAAAAGGTTATTCGGGTGGCGTGCGACAAGTTCTGGAAGAGCCTCAGCAAATCCGTTCGCCCCAGACCGCAGATCAGAATGATGACACAGCCGATGAGCAAAGCGCTTCAGAGGAAGTGATCATCATCAATGGCAATGGCAACGGTGCAGCCGGGCGCAACAGCGCAGGCGCAAACAATCCGCATCAACCGGAAATGATTAGCGATGGCATCGGAAGCTATGTGCCAAAGCTCGTGAACGATGGTGAGCGACCGCAGGTTGAACCGGAAAAGCTCAATCATGCCAGACCCAATGATGCCGATCAGAAACCGGCATAGGCAACACAACACATTATCAGTATGCGTGCATTTGTGCTTTCCGGCGGTGGTAATCGCGGCCCGTTGCAAGTAGGCGCCCTCATAGCGTTGCTGCAGGCGGGTATTGTTCCCGAGATGATCGTCGGGTCATCGGCGGGTGCGTTGAACGGCGCTTTTTTAGCGCTTGATCCGTGTCTTGCGCAGGCGCGCGCGATGACTGAACTGTGGCGTGAGGCAGGTCGCCGCAAGATCGTGAATGCGAATCCTGTCGCAAAGCTGCTCAGGCTGGCGCGTGGCGATGCCTATATTGTGGACAATGCCCGCATGCGGCGCTTCGTTCATGATATGCTGCCTGCAGACCGACGTTGCTTCGGCGATCTGCCCATCCCCTTATGGGTCACGATAGCGCATCTGGTCACTCATACACTTTATGTGTATGGCGACGACCCGAAGGCAATCATTGCCGATGCGATTGTGACCAGTGCAGCCGTCCCGGGCTTTTTTCCGCCGTTGATCCAGGCCCAGGAAACCTTTGTCGATGGCGGCGTCGTGTCGAACCTGCCGGTGCAACTGGCCATTGCGCGTGGCGCGACAGAGATATGGGCGATTGACCTGGCGATCCGTATGAACATACCCCAACATCCACCGGCTGCGCTGGGGATCATGGGAATGTCCGTGATGCCCTTGCTGTACAAGCAGATGCTGCTTGAACTGGAGGCCGGCGCGCGCACGCACGGCGTTACGCTGCATCATGTCCCTATCTATGATCATCAGGCGGTGGCGCTGGGTGATTTTAAGCATAACGAAGCCATGTTTACGGCTGGGGAAAAGGTAATGCAGACCTATCTCGAAAAGCCAGAGCCCAATGTAGTGCATTATCCGGCGCGTCACATGACGCATGAACTACCGCAGGGCCCGGCAGGGTCAAGGCCATTTATCCTCTGAATTGCCATGGTCGTGACGACTGCGCAGGATGGTAACATTAATGCATAGTCACGGCGCATCCTATGGTTGAGTTTAATACGAACTGGCGGCCGGCGGTTACCGTCGGCATAGTTTCCATACTGGCATTGTTGATTGGCATTGGCATCGCACTCGGCTTGGCGATGAGGTTGCCAGTTACGCTCGTCACGCATATGCTGATTACGATTTCGTTGATCATGTCCAGCGTGATCCTCTGGCTGGCCTACAACATGTACTCGCTGTCGAAAATTACCTACCTGCTCGACCGTAACGCCTTTATTATCCACTGGGGATTCACGCGCGAAGTGGTGCCTATGGGTGATGTGCAGCGCGTGATTGCAGCTGCCGACATCATGGCCGATTTGAAGTTCAGCGGTATGGCGTTGCCCAACTGGTGGATCGGCGAAGGTTATCATCCTGCCCTCGGGTCGGTGCGTTTTTGCTCGAATGCGTCAATGAAGCGACAGTTGATCATCGTCACGCCGGATATGAGCTATGCCATATCTCCGGCTGACGTCGATGGTTTTGTTGAGGCTTTTCGCATGCGGTTTGAAATGGGGCCGACGCAGTCTGTACAGGCGGCGCATCTGGCGCCAGCGATCACGCGCTGGGCCTTCTGGGGTGATGGCGTGGCGCACACCCTCATCATCACCGCCATCGTGTTGAACGCATTGCTGTTTGCCGTTGGTTTTGCCCGTTACCCTGTGTTGCATGGGCAACTGGTATTGCATTTTGATACATCCGGTATTCCCGATCGCTTCGGTCCTCCCGATCAGGTTTTTGCTCCTGCCATCATCGCATTCCAGCTTTTCGTCGTCAATCTTCTGATTGCGCTGGGTGTGTATTCACGCGGCGAAAAACTGGCTGCCTATCTGGCGTGGGGCGGGAGTGTGATTGTGCAGTTGTTTTTCCTCATTGCGGTGGCCTCAATTGCGTTTAGCGTCTGATGGCATAGAATCATGGAAGTGGTGTCATCATCATGATTCTTGTCACTGGACCTACCGGGTGCGTTGGCAGGGCAGTCGTTGAACGACTGACTTCATCAGGGCATTCGTTGAAGTTGCTCTGGCATTGGGATCATGAGCACCTGGCTCCACGGCGCGTGGCTATTGTCGGCGGGGATGTGCGCAACGTGCAGTCGCTGGTTGATGCGATGGAAGATGTGGACACTATCATCCATCTGGCGTCATTGCGGCGCGATGTGGGTAAAGATAGCGGTGCCGAAGCGCGAGTCGATGAGACGAATGCGACCGGCACACGCAACCTGATCGAAGCTGCCAGGCGCGCCAAAGTGTCGCGCGTCATCACGGTGGGTTGTCTTGGCGCCGAGGCGCGATCGGCTTATCCCTATTTGCGCAGCATGGGCAAAGCTGAAGAAATGGTGCGCTCAAGCGGGCTGAATTTTACTGTGCTCAAGTCTGCAGTCGTCTATGGCGATGGCGACTGGCTGACGTCATGGCTATCTGGCATCGCTACCAGCATGCCCTTCATTATGCCATTGCCCCACAGCGGTGAAACGCGGTTGCAGCCGATTTGGGTGGGTGATCTGGCGGCGTGCATCGAACGTTGCATGTCGACGCGCTCCACCTTCCGTCAGGTTGTACCCATAGGCGGTCCTCAATCACTCACGTTGTCTGAAATAGCGCAGATTACGTTGAGCGCCACCAAAGTCAATCGGCGCTTTGTGCGCATTCCTAGCAGCATGACGCGCCAACTGTCGCGTTTTCTAGCGCATTGCCGAGGCGCGTTAACCGAGATGGAAATCGACGCGCTCTCCTATAACCGCACAACGGAAATCGGGAGTGTGCATCGCATGTTTGGTTTCGCTCCTGCTCGCATGCCGACCAAGCTGGCGCATCTGAGGCGTGATCGTGAGCCTGCCCCGCTGCCGGTGCGGTTTGCGCGTTAATAAACACGACTCCCCGAGGTCAGAAAGACGCCGGGGATTTTATTAGCGTCTTCGATTCCAGATGTCATTGCCGTAGCGCGAATCGCGCAAGTCGGTGGCGTCACGGACTTCTTCTTCAGATAAATCTCCGACGGTGAAGTGGATGTCGAGGACATCGGCAAACGCTGCGCGCCATGCCGTTGCGACTTCTTCGTAGGTGATCGGGCGTCCGAGTATGTCTGACAGTGTTGTGGCGTGCAGGCGAACACGTTCAGGTTCCGGGGCGCCCACCAGATATCGGCACACGCGCCCTATATCGCCATACAAGGGCAGGCTGCCGTGTTGCAGGACGGCGTCAACGCGACGCCACTGTGCGCTGCCTACCAGTTTCTTCCCACCGCCCACGACTTCGTAATCACTTGGCGCTTCGAAGCATACAGGCCCTTTGGCCTTGTCTTCCTTAGCGACGGTGTCGGCGCCGGCATCGTGGACGCCGAGGCGCTTGAGCGTCTCGATGATGGCATTGGCAATGCGACGGTACGAGGTCATCACATCGCCTTCTGCCAGTGGATGATGGATTGGCAGCGAGATGCTGTATGTGAATTCATCGGTGTGCAGGATGGCCAGTCCACCGGTGGCGCGCCGCACTACATCGACGCCATCGGCGCTGCAGGCGGCTTCGTCTACAGTGCGGATGCGTTGTGACTGGCCAAGGCTGATGGAGGCTGGCATCCAGCCGTAGAACCGCAGGGTAGGCAGTTGTCTGCCCGAACTGACCATGCGCGAGATGGCTTCGTCGCGCGCCATGTTACTTGCGCCGTTGTGATAACCATCGTAAATTAAACGAAAATCAAAAGACATACAGGCGAGTATAAACCCGCACCATCTCACGCGTCGGGGCATCGGTCTGTCCTGGGGCTCAGCCTGTCTTCATATTCGGCTATTACAATCCGCGCAGCGAAGCGCGTTTCGCGCAGGGCGTGAAGGGAGATGGGCAATCAGCCTCAATAATGTGCTAAATGTGATGCAATGTGCGTATATGAGCACATGAAAAGCGAGTGAATTTACCGACAGCGGAAGGTTCGTGGCTGATAGAACAGTAACCAATGGATGAGATTGGGATATGATTTGTTTGCTCAACTGTGTGCGATAAGACTGTGCGAAGGTTGTGAAAAGTGATAAGGGCGCACAAGATCAGGCTTAACCCAACACCAGAACAGGCCGAGTGGCTTGCGTACTGTTGCCACGTTAATCGCGCGGCGTATAACTGGGCGGTGGCAGAGTGGACTACACAGTACAAAGCTGGCGGCAAACCAAGCGCAATGGCGCTCAAAGCGAAGTGGAATTCAGAGATCGACACAGTGCGCCCGCGGGTGCGAGAGAGTTGCCGTGACGCTTACACTTCGGCATTCTTTGATGTTGATGATGCGTTTAGCCGATTCTTTAAGAAGCAGAACAGATACCCGAAGTTCAAAAGCAAAAAGACGGCGCGAATGAGCTTCGGCTTGGCCAATGACAAGTTTCGTGTGACGGGACAGGAAGCCAGATT
>CAIQQO010000413.1 GCA_903873965.1 uncultured bacterium | reverse complement strand
GGCGATGGACGACACCGCGGCCTATCCACTGGCAGGCCTCCAAGCTGTAATCCCACTGGTATATGGGTTAAGGAGGGACATCCGTTCCACGTTCGGCGTCGGGATGATCAGCGAGGAGGTGGAGAAGTTGATGAAGCCGCTATTCAACTGGTGCGAGGAGGCAGTAGCGACACAGAGCGGGATTGCGTTGGTGGAACTGGCGCAGGAGATGCGCCTGCCGGCTCCGCCTGCGATACCGCCAGTAAGCGCGCCCAAAGCGCATGGGTTGCCGCGGATACGGCGCAAGACGCCGGCCACAGACTTATGCGGCGGCTACGATCCGTTGGGCAGGAAGAAGACGACCCGGGATGAGGCGGACCATGATGGCGGATAAACTGATCGAGGCAAGCGATCAACCGGTCTCCAAGGCTGAAGCCCAGCGTGCGTCGGCTGCGCGCCCCCTCGAAGCGCGATTGCTCAAGATGGAGAAGAATCGCACGGAGTAAAGGAGAAGCGGAGGATGCCTGCAACCGAAAAAACGGAAAGAAAAAATCTTAGTCTGTATTTCAATGGAGTAGAGACTGTTGCCCAGCGTAACTTACTGATACAGGCAGGCGCACGCATGTTTTATACCGACCCGGTCGGCTTGCGTCTGTTTATCGAACCACTGGTACGAAGCAACGTGCGGCTCGCTCTCGATAGTGGTGCCGTACGCAAAGACTTTGAACTCCTTAAAGAGAAACGCTGGTTGCAATATCAGCTTTACCACCGCTTGTCGCCTGGCGCCTTGTTTGACGCGGAGTGGTACACAAACCAGGTGCAGATATTTCGCGCAATGGGGTTTGAGTTCGATTTCGTTTCGTCCGCTGAGTGCGTTCACGAACCACGCGTCACGCTTGATCACTGGATTATGTATGGAGGGCCGGATTCTGGCATGGCACCAATGTGGTTATATGGCACCCATGAGGACGATCTGCTTTTCTATCTGGATGAAAGCGAAATCGTTATCATTGGCGATCTCGCCGGCCATACGCGTAACCGCGACGAGCGCGCTCTAACTCACCTGGCCAACCTGTGCACTCGCTATCCCGGCAGGTTTCATCTGCATAGCCTGGAGTGGATTAAGGCAATTACGACGCTTGCCCCGCTGATACGCTCATTTGATACCAACAAATGGCGTGATGGCGCTAAAAAGGGCACGCAAATGGTGCTGTTCGAGAACAATCGCCTGTACGGTATGCCGGCCAACGAAATGAGGTTCATCGGGGAAAGGCCGGATGCCGAGGCGCGTACTGTCATGTGCTGCCAGGCTTTACTGGACTTTGAAAAGAGCGTCGTGGCCGCGCTAATTTGACAAACGTTGGTCATGGTTGTATAATCAATATACATTACAGGAGGAATATGATAGATGACAGGATTCCAAAAGAGCTGATCAGGCCAGGCCACAACGACCGCACGGTATTCGACCGCGTCGGGCTGAACGAGCTGGCCGAGTCGATCAGGCAGAATGGGTTGGGGCAGCCACCGACCGTAAGACCCATGCAGCGCGTAGTTAACGGTGTGTGCAGGTTGTGCGGCCAGCCGGAGGATTGTCAGCACCGGAGCAGCGACGTGTACTACGAGCTGGTGATGGGCGAGCGCCGGTTTCGCGCTATGTCAGAAGTGCTGGATTGGACGCATATTCCGTGCGTGATCAAGGCGATGGACGACGGCACGGCGGCGCGGCTGATGCTTGCCGAGAACGTAGCCCGGCAGGATTTAGACCCGATTGACGAGGCGGCGGCATATAAGCGACGGCGCGACGAGTTGAGCTGGACGCTCGATCAAATCGCCGCAGTCGTTGGCAAGTCGACCGAACACGTCAAGAAGCGCATCGAACTGCTTGAACTGGCGCCTGATATCCAGCATCTGGTCAGGACAAAGAATCTGGCGCTATCCTACGCTCAGCCGCTGATTCGGTTGGATACCGACCGGCAGCGTATCGCCGTGCGCTATCTCAGCAATGCCAGAAATCCGTCGCTGGATCTGTTCAAGGTGTTTGTGAACGAGCTGGGCGCGCAACAGGACCAGCAGGCGATGTTTGATCTGGGCACGCTGTTCGTCCAGCGCACAGAGGAAATCGCAAAACGATCATCCGCATCTTTGCGCGTGATTAAATCGGATGCGCTTCCCAGGGTAAACGCGACTAACGACGATACCACCGGCGAGATTATCGCTCGCTATATGTATGAACTTGAAGCAGCCGGGCACCCGGAAGCGGCGGCGGCGGTCGGTCTTCTTCTGGAACGACTGCTTCAGAGCAATTGGGTAAAACGACCAAGGAGAAACCTGGATGTCCTCTCAGGTTAGACAACTTTTGACAAAAGGCGTACCGTGTAGTATAATAAATGCGGATAATCTATTCGAGATGGAGGAAAGGATTATGGGTTGGAATTATGGGTTGGCGACCTCAACGTTACACAAAGCAATGAGACGTGGGGATATTGAAACTGCTGCATTTGCAGCGGCATTTCTTCTCAAGCGCGGTGGTGGCCCTGATCGTGCATGGCGCCGTGTTCTTGCTTTTCCAAGTGAGGATTTGAGTGGTGTAGGAGTCGAACGAGTGGCCGCTCTTTTTGTGGCGTACAACGGAGGCCACGAAGACGATAACCTGTTTGCAGCAATCATCTACTGCTGCAACCTGGCAGCGTTAGGCAAGACGGTGGTCGACGAAATCGAGAACTCCCGCAAGCCTGGGCGGCTGGACCGCACGGCGGATGAGCTGAAGAACGCGATGTTTGCCCGTATGCAGCAGGACGATCTTCTGCCAGTTCCTTCTTACGCTGCAGACGTACACACAGGCCAGGGGACGCTGGCAGACTGGTGGGCGGACGTCAACAGCGCAGCCGACCCTTCGCCATGGCGCGAGAAGGCTATGGAATGGCACTACGACGACAAGGATAAGCCAAAACCGGCGACGGCCAAGCTACTCTAGTCCCCTTCACAAGTCAATTGCACGGCGATAAAATGACGCTGTGCAATTAACGTTACAGCGTGGGCGCAAGCGGATCGACATCGTCGGGCAAACCTTCGGCCAATGGGAAGTATTGCGCTACGTGCCTGCCCGCAAGCCTGGCTCGTTCTATGACTGTCAGTGTGAGTGTGGCCGGGTAAAAGAGATCAAAGGCCAGTCGTTGCGCGACGGTGTCTCGCCGCAATGTGAGTGCCGGTCTGACCAGATTTAACCCGCCGCAAGCCACCGTGCCTTTAGGCCGGGCGGATAGGCGGGTTTCTTTGCTTCAGCACCCTTGTAATATGTTGACAATCGAGTATAAGTGTCACAATGAATTCTACGCCTTATCAGCGCGACGAACACCGCGTGCATCTGTTGCTGTTGCATCTAGTTTGGACACCCAAGCGCCGAAAAGCAGTGCTTATTGGAGAAGTCGCAACGGATTGTTACGAGATCATCATGCGCAAGTGTGAAGAGAAGGGTTGGATCGTTCGTGAGCTTGCGATACAGCCCGACCATATCCACTTGTTTGTTCAGATTTGGCCCGATACATCTGCATCAGAAGTCGTTAAAGAGTGCAAAGGAATCACGTCTTTTGAGCTTCGGAGGAAGCACAAACAGCTTATGAAGTTGCCGTCAATGTGGACTCGTTCGTATTTCGCAGCGACTGTTGGCAATGT
>CAIQQO010000412.1 GCA_903873965.1 uncultured bacterium | reverse complement strand
GGGACACCGGGCGTGGGGAAGGCGCAACCTCTTACGTCAAAAGTTCTTACCCCAAACGGCTGGAAGCTAATGGGCGATATGCAGGTGGGCGATCAGGTCATTGGAGATGACGGAAAGCCACACACTGTTCTTGGCATTTATCCACAAGGCTCACGCCCTGTATACAAAATCACATTTACCGACAATTCGGTGGTGGAAGCTGATGCTGATCACATCTGGAAAGCCAATGAATCTCTATGCACCACGTTAGAACTCGACACCGGATTCATAGTTCCTAAACTTAATAGCCCCACTGGTGTTCGCGTCAAGTCAGTAATATATTCCAGACACGATCAGACACAGTGCATTCTGATTGATTCAAGCTCGCATTTGTACGTCACAGACCACTACATCGTCACGCATAACACGATTAACAGAGGCTTTGTTGCCATGTTTCGCTGCGCCACCGTCCCCTATTACCGTTTTCTCAACGTCGCCCCTGTCGTCTACCAGTCCAACATCATGACCAAGGAGATGCGCCTTCGCATCGTCGGCACCCTGTTCGAGAAGAAGTTCCTGCTCCCCGGCAAAGCTGGCTACAAGCACAAGCCTTTCGCCATGTACTACTTCAAGAACAACTCTACCGCTGAGTTTATGAACGTCGCCAAGAACGCTGACAACATCCAAGGCTGGCGTGGTGACGAGATCAACTTTGACGAAGCCGGTCTAGCCAACGGGCAGACCGATGTGGGCGGAGCTGAGTTAGCCGACATGATCCCCGGCATTGTCTCCCGTATGACCGGCGAACGTGTCAATGGCATTCCCCGTTCCGGCATCATGGGCATCATCTCTATGGCCTATGACAATGACGCCCTCTGGCAGTTATACGACTATGGTTTCATGCCTGAGACCAGAGAGGACTACTACTCTGCCAAGATCACCCGTGACGACAATCCCTACATCACGCCGCTACAGTGGAAAGACATCGTCAATGACATCACACGGGCGCAGCCACCTGCTGTAGCCGAATCGTGGCTTACCGGCACCCGCCCTGCCAAGAAGGGCGCTGAGATTCCCGGCAACCTGATCGACGGTATGCTCTCCAAGGCGCAAATGGAGATTGCCAAGGAGAATCCAGATACGGTCATCGAACAGGGTAGTCATGGCATCCACCTGTACCAAGAGGCATATCAGAAAGGGCATGTCTACGTCATGGCTGGCGATCCCGGTCTGGGTGAGCCGCCGTTCCGCAATGCACCCTGCATCCTTATGTTCGATGTGACCAATTTCCCCAACGAGCGTGCGCGGTTGACTGGTTTCTGGTGGGGCTATGCCAATGGCTCTCTCACGCCGTTTCTCACGCATTTCTCCAAGTGGGCGTCCGAGTACAAAGTCCCCAACAGTTTCCGTGGCTATGACTCCACATCCAGCCAGAAGCACATCGCTGAACTGGCATGGACTTCCGGTGATGATCAGGTCGTCCCGCTTGGCTTTGAGGGCGCTAAGAAGTGGGAGTACATCAATGCGCTCAAAATGCTGCTCTCCAAGGGCTTGCTGCAAGCCCCTGCCGGTATCTCCGGTTTGGAGAATCAGATGCGTGGTTACCGCCTTCCCGACAAGAAAATCCCGCAGGACATTGTCTCAACCCTCTGCATGGTGAGTTTTCTCATATTCCCTCTGTATAGAGACAGTTATCCAGATGAAGAAAGTTCTAGCCCGACTAAAGAAGCGCTTAGTTACCTTACTGATCTCACTAGCCGTTCATCTCGACCCGTCGCTTCACGGTACGGTGGACACCGCAGGTGAGATTAAAAATGAAAGCAGACTTGCCAACAGGGTAAGCAGGAGACTGTAATGGTTCCATATCTTGAACAAATCGTCATGCGGCCACAGGCCATTCCGTCGCCTCAACTTATCTATGACAGGTTGAGTTCTACCATCATCGCTGCGTGGACGAATCAGACTACCCACTATCAGCGCTGGTGGAACTGGTATGACAATGCCGCGCTTGAGGTTGAACTGAAGAAGAATGTCATGAAGTTCCCTCTCCGCATCAACCCGATCCGCTGGATTTGCAACAAGCATGGGCGCATGCTCTATGGCGAGTACCCGGATGACGCTTCTACGCTTGTCCAGTTCGGCTTCAAGAATCGGGAGAATGAGGTTGATGATGACTGCTACAAAGCCGCTGATTTCGTCAATACCGTGTGGCATGAGTCCAATGGCGCTGCTCTGCAAATCGAGCAGGGCGTCACCAGTCAGGTGCTTGGTGGGCACGTCTACCGTGTCGCTTGGCAACCGTGGAATAAGCGGCTAACCTATGGTTTCCGCGTCACCAAGGTTATCCCTGATTATTTTCTGCCCATCTGGGATATGGACGATCCTTGGTATACGTCTGAAGTCTACGTGATCTATTACATCACCGGCACTGAAGCGCAGAACAAGTACAAGGTTGACGTGCAGAGCAGGCCGTATGTTCTCTATACCGAACACTGGACGAATGACGAGTACAAGATTACCGTCGATAACAAGGTGCCGCCTTTGGAGGGCTTTCATGCCAAGAATCCCTTTGGCATGGTGCCTTTCGTCTACACTCCCCACATGAGCAGGGTGGGTGGCGCTTATGGCATGAGTCATGTCCCCTCTCTCATCGGCCTGACCGAAGAGTTGAACAGCCGCATGGCCGACCGTGGCGATGGCGTCAAGAACGCTAATTTTGATCGTGGTGTTCTCCGCAATGCCCCCAACCGCACCATTCAGGTCAAGACGCTTGGCGACGATCAACAGGTGTTGGACATCGGCGGTGGTATCCCCGGCAGTCAGTTCGAGCCTGATTTGTTCTATCTCAAGCCCAATTCTGTCCTTGCCGCTGATCTCAGCAAGCAGTTCACCGATGACATCTGGAATCTGATCTGTCACGAAGCTGACACCCCCGCTATCCTGTGGGGATCGAATGACACCTCTCAGCGTGCCGCTGTCTCTATGGATACCCTTGCAGGTGCTTATGTCGCTCACGCACGCGCTGAACGGGTGATGAATCGCGTCGGCATGAATATCATCAACTGGATGCTGCTCAAGATGGCTAACGTTGAGGGCGTCGGCGACATCTCAGAGAAGATGACGCATCTTACCCCGTCCGTCAAATGGGCGAAACTCATGCCCCGTGAGCGCATGGATCTGGTCAACGAAATGGTGCAGCGCAAGACCGCCCAACTGGTCTCCACTACCAATGCCGTTACCCAACTCGCTCAGGGTGAGGATATTCCAAACGAACTGGAAGCCATTGAAGAGGAATTGCAGAAGATCGAAGACAAGCAGACCGCCATGATGGACAAGACCCACCAGCAAAATATGGAAGCCCAGAAGCAGCAACTTCAGTTGAAATTGCAGTCCCAGGCTGCTAAAAAGGGTGACAAGATCAGCCCCAATCAGGAGAAGAAATAGTGAATTTGAAGTTCTATGTAAAGACCGATGACTTTGAATCGACTGCTCGTATCTATGGATGGGTAGAGCGTCAGCGTAACAGTAACGTTGAAATCGTCAAGCCGTGTGAGATAACCACTGAACAGGTTGACGTGCGGACTGCAACTCATCATCACCAGCCGATGTTGACCATTTCTAATCAAGAGGCCAGGGAACTGTATGAGGCGCTTGGGCGACATTTGGGTGTTGTCCCTGCCCTGCAAGCCGATGCTGTTCTGAAAGCTAAAGATGAGCATATTCGTGACCTAAACCGAATCATTGAAAATCTTGTAAAGCAGTAGCCGGTTTGTTATGACTATGTCATGACAACGACCCGCTTCTGCCCCACAACGAACGGTGACGCCGGGATGGGCATTCTCCATCTCGGCCACCTGTACACCGTTAAAGTTAATGAGTATCTGGCTCACTCCACCGGCGGTAAGTTCATTCTCCGCATGGACGACGACCAGCGAGCTTGGATTGACATCCTTGGCAAACCCGCCATGCGCCGCAATGCCGAACAGATTGAACGCGAATTGCAACTGTGTGGCATAAAGGTCGATGAGGTGATCTACCAGTCCGAAACGCATGATCGCGTCTCGTTCTCGTGGAGCGTGGACACCAACGCTTATCTCCCCTTTTCCACCTCTCCCGAAACTATGGAAATCCCTACCGTCATCGGCAACGACGATCCGCAGTACCCGTATACGCCACGCCTTACCGTTATGACCGTTCTGCATGACCGTGTCTCCAAAATCGACCACGTCATCACCGGCGTCGATTTATTGAGTCGTTTCAGCCTGTACAACTACTTCTGCGAATTCTTCAACATAAAGCGCCCTTTGCACACGTTCCTGCCACGCTTGATGGGCATGAATGGGCAACTGGATGAGATTTCAAAGACCAAGGGCAACTACAAGATTATGAGCTTCATCGAGAATGGCTATACCGCTACTGACATTGATTACTTCCTGCGCGTTGCCTGTATGAACGATACGAATGGCAACTGGTCGCTCGATAACCTGAAAGCGTCCCCCAAACTGGCGGTGTTGAATGCAGCCTGATTTCCTGCGCCCCGACGACCATGTTCTGCTTATGGATGTGTGGGATAACCCGATCCCGCTTCACGATCTGCGTCATTTCCGTGATGTAGGCGTCAAAACTGCCCTGCACTTCGTCCCGTGGTACCTGATCGAGACCGCCCCCGGCGTCCTTGACTGGACCATGATCGACGCGTGGATTGAGAATGACAAGAAAGCCGGTCTCAAAACGCTCCTGGTCAACAACGGTTATGTGCCTGAGTTCTTCCCCGAAGACTGGTACATGAAAGCCCACTCCGGCACCGTCTTTAACTCCGTCGCCAAAACCGGCTGGTCGATCCTCTCGTGGTGGAATCGTGACGCTCAAAAGGCGTCAATCGACTTTACCCAGAGGGTGATCAACCGCTACAAGAGCAATCCTACCGTCGCCCATGTCCCCGGCCTTGGCAAGGAGGGTGAAACGCTGCTCGTCCCCTTTGAGGACACCTGGTACGACGATGCCGCCATCCAGAGTTTTACCGCTTGGGCGATGAAGCGGCACAAGGGTGATATTAAGTCCTTTAACCGTTCCAATTTCACCAGCTACAAGGTGTGGTCTGAAGTCAGAGCGCCTAACAGCACCAAAACCGGCTTTCATGCCCCCAAACCGCCCCCCAATGACACCCCAAGGTGGCTTTTTGACACCCTTTTACCCCAAGTGTTAGCCCATCACAGGCTGTTTGCGCCCGTTTCGTGGAGTAATCTGCACTACGCGTTCTCATGGGAAAGCGGCAATTTTCTGATCAAGGATGTCTACAAAGCGCTTGGCAATGGCGTTTGCAGCATCCAGTTTACCCATTTTCCGCATGGTAATCTCATGTGGAAAGCTGTTCTGGACTCCAATATGTATGACACGAAGCTGTATGTTGGCTCTGAATGGACAGAGGGCATGATCCCGCACACGCCGCTTGCCATCGAGCAGGGCATTCAGGGTTTCGTCACTTCCCCCATCCACTCCTATTCAGGCCACAAGGCGACCGAACCGTGGATGTTCGATACGTTCAAGTGGTGTATCGGTGAGTTCTTGAAAGTCAGGCGCTAATTCTCGTCTATTCCGTCAATCAGCATGTTCTCCTGCTGTTTCAGCATCGTGACCGCCTTTGACCACGACGATGCATCGTTTACGAACTGGGAGTAGGGCAGCTTGACCGCTTTGACGTTCATTTCAGCGTCAATCGCGTGCGTAATCATCTCCTGAAAGCTGATTGTGCTGCTCTCTCTCTGTTCGATGGTGCGCTCTCGCAACAACTCGGTGAACGCCGGCTCCCATACAAACACGCCGCTCATTTGCCCATGCGTCACCGCTACAATGCCGCTCTCCGCATTCACCTTGGTGTTCTGCGACACGCTCAGGGTGACATCCGCCTTGTTCTTGATGTGATACTGCACCACCGTACTCACTATCGACGCCTTGGTGATCCCCGGCGCTACCATCACCACCCGCGCCCCGCGTATCACGTGGTAACAGGAGTTGATCGCGTTCACAAATCCCGCATACCCGTCAAACACATACGATATGGGGATGCCTATCTGCGTCCCGTTCCTGTAGTACCGCATCACCTCCATCTTGTGTTCATTCACCGGCATCACGATCTGCTCCACACCCGCCACAATCATCCCCTCAATGGCAATCTGCGACAGCGGACGTATACATTCCGTCCCCTCTACGATCTGACAACTCACCGGCAACATCTCAAAAGGGTAGGTATATCTCGTTGGTGAAACGTCATCCGAAATAGCAGGAATCATGCCAATCAATCTCATATTGTGAATCTACCATAACGACAACGATAGTCAACACATTGAACTATGTGGCTTGGCCCGGCCAACATTTTCCTCTATGCGGCAGCAAGGGAATTGAAGTAGTAAGAACCCTTGCTGCCTGTACGCCCAATCTCGTACCATAGAGGTCAAGGAGAAAGACAGTTGAAAGACTATCAAAACGGCGAACCGGAATCAATAGACATTGTTAGCTTGACTGATTCATATAGGAGATACCCACATGTTTGACAGTACAGGCTGGATTAAACGCCGCAAAGTGTTGGGCGAACCGTCAATCATCACACTCATCATCCCCGAAGTCGGAGATACACAATGAGCAAGAAGTTTGACAAGAAATCCACATATAGTGTTTACGAACGCATGGGTTATTTCGCAGCAACACCATACAGTCTCATGGACGATCCAAGATTGAGTGGTAATGCCTTGCTCGTCTGGGATGCACTTATACGCCACGCAGACAACGACCTCGTTTGCTGGCCTAGCTATGAGACTATCGGTAGACTGGCTAGGCTGAAACCAACTTCTGTGGGATACGCTCTTAACGAACTTGAAGACGCCGGATGGTTGACCCGCAAGAAAAGAATGGGCGCTTCTACGGTCTATAAACTCACTCCGCCTTTCCCGGATAAGCTTTTACCTTCATCAAGCGGTGAGGCAGGTTCATCACCTGATGACGCAACATCATCATTAAATGATGCAATATCATCATTAAATGAGGCAAGTTCATCACCAAATAACAAGGAACTAGATACACTAACTAGAACCACTGAATTAGAACCACGAACTAGATCCACTGAATCAGAAAAAGGGGTAGATTTTCGCTCTTCAGGTGACGAATTTGTTGAGGAGTCCGACCCTCTATACATTGATTACATGAAACGCCAGGAGGCATACAAGAACCGAAAGCCCGTTGATCCTGAAGACCAGGAAGAAGTTCGCTATGGATAACCCATAGGAATAAGATTTTTCTCTCTGGATACCATTACAGGTTGTGATTATCCAACAGCCCTGTATGTACACCCCAAGAGTAAGAACGGAACGAACCGGGCTTTTACTCTCGATAAATCTTCTACTTATGCCTACTGAATAGTAAGAACAGAGTAGTACCTCTAACTACTGGATAGACTAGAGATGTATCACGCCCCCTCTCGCCAAAAGAGGGGGTTTTTTGTTGCCTTTTCCCCTCCTTTGACTCCTAGAACGTTTGCTCTCCTTTTGCCCTGAAATACCCGGCTTTTTGCCCACTTTTGACACTGTGCTGATCTCTCCTTCGACCAGCACATTTGTGCCCTTGGTTTTGTGACTACCTGGGGGATTTTTGTGGGTACCAACTATTGAATCGTTGGTCGTCAACGATCTGCCGGTGGGTACCGGGTAGTACCCAAAAACCTTTCGGTCAGTTAGTAGGAGTAAATCATGTTCGCAAAAATCGCTCGTATCGCCTCTATCGTCGTCGTTGTAGTTAGCTTCATTGCTATGGTGTTCGGCTTCGTGCTTTCTTTCGAGAGCAGCAGTGCAATGCAGAACGAACGGCTAACGCCTGCCGGTCAAATCCGCATGATGTCTTACGTTACTCGTGTTGAAGTAGCAGCAATGCCACGCGACGTAGCCCCCGCAGTATCCACCCTTGGCCTCTGCACATACAAGGTGTCGGACAGTCTGAACAGCAATAGCTGCAATAACGACGCTACTTGGAAGCTAGTGTTGTTTGGCTTCATCGGCATGTTCGTTGGCTTCATCGGCATTATGGTCGTTTCTGACTGTGAGCTAAACCGTGACATCGCTGCGGAACGCGCAGAACACGCCAAAGCCAATGCAGTGGTCGAGAAGATCGTTCCAGTAGCGGTTGCAGAGTTTGTGGTTGACACCTTCGGCATCGGCATGGCCCTGAAAGGCTCAATGCGCAAAGATGGCGTCGTGTCATCGCATGCAGTAACCGACTCAACAGTGGTTGCCATTGTTGGTAACTACATCAGCAACGGCCACAAGGTGTGGATTGTTCAGACCACGAGCGGCGCGTGCTTCGACGTTGCTGTTCGTCGCTAGTCCCCAAATCGTCCTGAGCAAGACGTAAAACTGCTCACCAGCATCCCCGCCGGTGACGCCCTAGGCCCAAGGCATGATGCGCGTAGAAAGCCCCGCAGTGCCTTTGCCACGTTGTTATCCATTCCCCCATTTTTGACTTACGCGAAGGAGTGTAATGTCCAACTCAATCAAGCTGTTAGCCAGCGTCGTAGCAGTATTGTTCGGTTTCGCATCCAAGAATGCCAGCATCGCCCTCAAAGCGATTGGCGTAGTCGCAATGCTCTTCGTCCTTGTCGGAATCACCACGTACTCGCCAGTGGCGGGTGCGCTGCCTCTCTTCGGCTTCGCTGCAGTGGGCGTATATGCCTACATCGAAGCTCGCAAGGCAAAGGATGTAGTGGTCGGCCTAATCGACAGCATCGCTTTTTGGCATGAGGTGATGAGCGAAGAGCGCCCATCCCTAACAAAACTTGTCATCCACTTCACCATGCGTTTTGGCACAGTCGTCAACACCGCCAACCGCATGTTCAGCATCAAGTGGCTTTTCTTCGAATATGCCGCCCGGGATGCCGCCGAGGCTCATTACGAAATACTCCGCGTCAACGGCATCGTGACGGTCAAGGTTGTTGGCAATCTTGCTGGCAATGTCACGACTGTAACCATCGACTCTGCCCTGCTTCGTGCTCTGTTCGAAAAGCGCACGACTGGCGACGATGAGGCCACTGCTGAAGACCTAGTGATAGCCGACGAGATCGGTCGCTATTACGACACAGAAGTCGAAATCGATGCCTACGAAGACCCAAAGGTTGGCGGCTGCGACGGTGACACAATCGTGCTGGACACCAATCGGACCTGGTCGAGGATGACGATCTTCGGCGCAAACAAGGTGCTTGACGTTAGCTACGTCTATCTCGATTCGGAGTCGCTCGGCCTTGACCGTGTCAAGGCACGGTGTCAGCAATTGTCATTGGATTGGCGCAACTGCTTCGTACAGTACGAAGCAGTCGAGGGTTGCATGGTCGGAAACGCAGAAGAGCAGGACAGTCTCGACTGGGACATGTCCAAGTGGGAAATGCGCGACTGACCTCACCGCGCTAGTAACCAGAGGGGGTTTGCGCCCCCTCTTCTGCATCTATTGCCACGCACCAGGTGACAGAAGAGGGC
>CAIQQO010000411.1 GCA_903873965.1 uncultured bacterium | reverse complement strand
TCGCAAAGCCTCAACCTTGTCGATATCGTCAATGGGCAGAGCGGTAACTACGGAATTTTCAACTGGTACTTGATTCCACTTTTTCCGCTATTTCTGGTTTATCTGATCGCAGGGGTCGCGGAAACCAACCGCGCGCCGTTCGACGTCGCTGAGGGTGAATCAGAAATCGTCGCTGGTTTCCACGTTGAATACTCGGGTATGACTTTTGCGGTCTTCTTCCTTGCGGAATACGCGAACATGATCCTGGTGTCGACGCTGTGTTCCATCATGTTCCTCGGTGGATGGTTGTCACCGATTCCCCTGGCGTATGCTACTGCGCTCGGAATGCCGTGGTTGGCAGCGGGTTGTTTTGGCTGGTTGTTTATAAAACTATTCCTTGTGGTATCCAGCTTTCTTTGGTTCCGCGCAACATTTCCGCGCTATCGATATGACCAGATCATGCGCTTGGGCTGGAAGGTTTTTATACCAATCACCATTGTTTGGATCATAGTTGTGGGTATTTGGACGCAGACGCCGCTATGGATATGGTGGAGATAAGACAATGATCACCCGTATCCTCGATTTTTTTCGCACCTTCCTTCTGTTTGAACTGGTCAAGGGCCTGATGATGACCGGCAGGCATCTGTTTCGGCGCAAGATTACCGTGCAGTTTCCTGAAGAGAAAACGCCGCAGTCGCCGAGGTTCAGGGGCTTACACGCACTGCGCCGCTACCCGAATGGCGAAGAGCGTTGTATCGCATGCAAACTTTGCGAAGCAGTCTGTCCGGCTCTAGCGATATCGATTGAATCCGAACAACGCGATGACGGTACGCGCCGTACTACCCGCTACGATATCGATTTGACCAAATGCATCTTCCGCGGTTTTTGTGAAGAATCATGCCCGGTAGACTCGATAGTCGAGACCCGTGTGCTCGAATATCATGGTGAAAAACGCGGTGACTTGATCTACACCAAACCCATGCTGCTTGCGATCGGCGATATGTATGAAGACCAGATTGCAAAAGATCGCGCTGCCGACGCGCCGTACCGGTAAAAGGCCGAACTGAAACCGCCATGACATTTCAAGACTTCCTCTTCTACGCATTTTCGCTGGTGCTGGTTGTTGCAGCATGTGGCGTGATCACTTCGCGTAACCCGGTACATTCGGCACTACTCCTAGTGTTGGCATTTTTTACCTCAGCTGGCTTGTGGATACAGTTACAGGCCGAGTTTCTGGCGATTACCCTGGTGCTTGTTTACGTAGGGGCTGTTATGGTTTTGTTCCTATTCGTGGTCATGATGCTTGACATTAATCTGACCAAAATGCGCGAAGGGTTCTGGAGTTATATGCCTCTGGGCGCGGTTGTCGGAATACTTTTGGCGTTGGAAATGGGGGCGGTTTTATGGGGATTTTATTCGCGCAACGCGCTCGAGGCACCGGTATTACCCGCTCATTACAGCAACACGAGGGAGCTTGGGCGTTTGCTCTACACGGAATATGTGTATCCATTTGAAATCGCAGCGGTCATTCTGTTGGTGGCTATCGTTGCGGCGATCGCGTTAACGCTGCGTAATCGCAAGTTGAACAAGTACGTTGATCCTGCAATGCAGGTCAAGGTGCGCCGCGAGGATCGTGTACGAATGGTGAGCATGCCCGCTGACACTGGTCAGGATTGAGCCAAGGATTCTCCGGGCGATTTATCGGTTTATGGAACTTTGGCGTGATTGCACGATGCGCGTTAGCTTAAGTTATTGAGCGAAGAGGGGATGCAATTGGTTTCATTGCAGCATTATCTGGTGTTGGGCGCGATCCTTTTCGCGATCAGCGTGGTTGGAATATTTCTGAACCGCCGGAACGTCATCATTTTGCTGATGGCGATCGAGTTAATGTTGCTTGCAGTGAACATGAACTTTGTCGCCTTTTCGCATTATCTCGGCGATCCTGCCGGGCAGATATTTGTGTTTTTTATTCTTACGGTCGCGGCCGCTGAATCGGCCATTGGCCTGGCGATTCTGGTCGTACTTTTCCGCAATCTGCAGACGATCGACGTCGAAGACCTCGACAGTCTGAAAGGCTGATGTCGTGACGTCGATGCAAAAAATCTATCTTTTGGTCCCCCTGGCACCGCTTGCAGGGGCTCTCTTGTCGGGTCTGCTGTGCAGGAAAATCAGCAACCGTGTAGCCCATTCGCTGACCATCCTGCTGATGCTCGTTTCGTTTGCTGGCGCCGTTGCGGTGTTTCGCGATGTGCTCGACGGCAACTATTTCAACGGCGCTTTGTATACGTGGCTAGAAAGCGAATCTGCCCACTTTGAGGTTGGCTTCCTGATAGATCAGCTATCGGCGACGATGATGCTGGTCGTCACTTTTGTTTCGCTAATGGTGCATATTTATACAATCGGCTACATGCACGGTGACCCGGGCTATAACCGCTTCTTCAGTTATATCTCCCTGTTCACTTTCTCGATGCTGATGTTGGTGATGTCAAATAACTTTCTCCAGTTGTTTTTCGGCTGGGAAGCTGTGGGTTTAGTCTCCTACCTTCTGATCGGGTTCTGGTATACGCGACCGACGGCTATTTACGCCAACCTCAAGGCATTCATGGTAAACCGTGTCGGTGACTTCGGCTTTCTTCTCGGGATCGCCTTGGTGCTGATGTACTTCGGCACTTTGGACTACGCCAAGGTTTTCGAGCAGGCCTCGACGTTGGCCGGAAATACGATAGAAATCATTCCCGGCCACGCATGGTCTCTGAT
>CAIQQO010000410.1 GCA_903873965.1 uncultured bacterium | reverse complement strand
TCAGTAAAGTTGGCTACGAGGTCTTCCAGCCGTTCTCCTTTCTTTGACAGACCGACATTAAGATCAAGTTTTGCTTCCCTGCCACCCGCCAATTCAATCAAGGCTGTGGCCTGTGATGTCAGTACGTGCGAGCCAAGTCCTGCCAGTGCGCCGACCTGCGATGCGCTGAAGTAGTTGTTTCTTTTTACCTTTTCGAGTAAATCGTTTGACTGGTTGAGCGACGTGCCGACCTTGCCGCGTTCATCGCGCTGCGAGACAAGCGTCCTTCCTGCATCACCAATTGGGTTTGCGTTGGCAGCTTCAAGGTTGCCAGTCAGGATCGGCCCTGCGATATCGCCCACCGCTTCGTTGCCCATCATTTCGATGGGGACGCCGCTGCGGCGAGCCGCCATGAGGTTCTCGTAATACTGCGGGTTGTCCTTGATGAACTGCAAGTGACGCGCTTTCATAGTGTTGTAGTCCGCTTGCAGCGCGGGATGGATGTCCTTGTAAGCGCCTTCCGCGTCCTTTCGCAGAAAGTTGACCGCCTGATTCATGGCCGCTATCTTGGCAAAGCCGTGTCCTGCCAGTGTTTGCATGGCCTTCCATGTGACACCCTTGCCTTCAAGCAGTTCCTGCGTGATCCATGCCATGTTCTCGACGCCGCCAATGCCTTCTGCAATGGCTTCTGGACGTACGTAACGGGTAGCGGCCAGCTCGTGCGCTAATGCTCTTGCTATATCAAGCGGGTCTGTACTGGCTTGTCGCCTACCTGCATATAGACGCGGCATACCATCGTCGTAGGAAAGCTGCCCGTGAATACGCCACATTTCTTCCGTCAGCGTCTTGAAGTCCACTGTGCGCTGATACGGTCCTTCAAGGGTCTGCGTGTTGACTTCGTAGGCGTCGGTTCCAGTATTTTCGTAGTACGGGTTGGCGATGTTGGCCTGTTGGTTGAAAGCCGCTCGATCTGCCATCGACACGCTCAGGCTTAGTTGCTTTGTGGTGCCATAGATGGGCGCTTGGTTTCGGGCTTCGATGATGCCAATGGCGCTTTGCACCAATTTCCTCATGTCCACCGTGGTCTTGCTTGAACCGAATATCTCAGCCAGCTTGTCCGGGCCGCTGATTCCAGATTCTTCCTGCGTCTGGTTCTTTGCCCAGACGTTCTCGTTGGAGTGCTTTGGGTCGGTTGCAACGTCAACGTTGCCATTGAAACCCGCAATGCCAGTGATGCCTGAGAGAATTTCAGCGTTGGTTGGCGGTCGCCCAAGTGCTGTTGTCATGGCTTGCTGCAACTCAAACAGCGCCTTTGGCCCTGCCATTGCTGTAAGGGACTGGACAGCTCGTTGTGTCAGGTCGGTCTGTTCGTTGAACGCGGCTTCCCCTGATGCCATTGGCACGATGGTTCTGATCGTGCGGTGCTTGCCGGTTGGATTGCCGTCTTTGTCGAGTATGGGTTGATAGGTCTTTTTGGTTTTTACATACACGCTTTGCGGCCCCATGTCGCCATCGTCGTCACGCTCGTGCAATACCGCGGCTGCTGTGCTGAGGAACGAAAACTCCTGTTCGGCATATACGCCTTTCTGGAATCCATTCGCCATTGTTGACCGCTTGTAGCGAGCCACATCCTCAGCGTTCTTGCCTGGAAAGCCGCCTGAGAATCCGTAGATGATGCCAGCATCCATCGAGGCTTCCATCTGTTCAACGCTCACGCCGTGAAACTGCGCCATCCTGTTTACTTCTTTGGCTCCAACGTACACGTCATACTGGCTGTTTCCCGGCCCGGTGAACATTGCGTCTGTCGGGTCTACATAGCGCAACCGGCCTCCCAGCATGAAGGTGTTGCCCTCTGTGATTGACTTTGCCAGTGCGTTGCCGTTATTCTTGGTTAGCGTGTGTTCAAGTTCCGTTATAAAGTTGTCTGCGTTCTCTTTGGCCGTTTGCGGTGAGGTGGACGACAAGGCTCTACGCAATGCCTTGTATGCGCCTCCCTCGACGCCAATGGAGTTCATGGATGGAAAGGTTTGACCGCCAAGCTCGAAAGCGTCATGCGGCCCTACGCCGAAACCAATCATGGCTTTCTCGACTTCCATCGGTGATGCGTATTCAGATATGCCGGGATTGACTATCTCGGCTGACCCGCCGCGATGAAACAAGGACGACATGAGCGAGCCTGCCCTGGCGTCAACGGACATACTCACGGCTTCAAGCACGAACTTCTTTACCGCTGTCCCGCCAGTTCGGTACGCTGCCAGCATATCCATCAGCGGCATACGGTTGGAGTTGGAACGATCTTCCGCTACGCCAAACTCGCCTATCGGTGTGACACGGTGAAATATCGCTATGCCATCTCCACCGAGGTTCTGTGCCTGGGGCAGTACTTCTGCGTAGGCATCATCAAGGCTATACCCACTTGCGACAAGACTGTGCATCCGCTTGGCAATATCGAGTTCGCGTCCTTCTATTTCGGTAAGATTTGCACCCGTTGCACGATTATGGTTTTCGAGATCAACGGCGCGAGTCCCTTCATCAAAAGCGTCGTGCGTGGATATTCCTCTGTCCATAGCAGCGAACATCGCTTTTGTGTGAACATCGTACCTTTCGTCTTCAGTCAATGCTGATTTTGCCCCGCCTCCCGCCGCCCACCGATCGTAGCGATCTGCATACCATCCCATGTCCTGCTGCTTGATGACATAGTCGTTTTTAATGGCAGAGGGTTCGATGAGGCCGAATAACTCCTGTGTGCGTAGCTTGGCTGAGGCGAATACGACGAATGCTTTCAGCCCGAATCCCTTGATGCCTCCCGGCACGCCAGAACGCAACGTTGCCATCATTTCGATGGTTGGCGATGGCGTGTAGCCTATTTTGTCAAAAGGCACGCCGGAGAGTTCAGAGTATTTCTGCAATACCGTATTGCGTGAGTCCATGCGCTGTTGAAGTTCAGCCATGTTCTCTGCTTGCTTTTCACTGGAGAGAAACCTTGACCAGTTTGCTGTCGGGTTGTTAAAGCCGAGCTGTACGTCAGCGCCCATACCTTCCACGCCGTGCTTGGCGAAGAATTTGTTCAGGTTGGCTATGGTGGATTTGCCATGTCCGAACATGATCTGCTTGTCGATAACGGTCGAGTATGACGCTCCGCCGAGAGGTGCGGAGATGGACTTTCCACCTTCCACCGTGGCAAGACTGATACTCTCTCCATCAAATCTGTCGCCAGTGCTGCTTGTGAACGAAAGTCCTGCCAGTTCACCCGGCGCTATGGTCATGTGTTCGCGCTTGAAACGAGTCACGTAGGGTTCTTCTGCTGTAACCATGCCGCCACCTGGCGATCCAGGTATCGCTCCAATGGCGATACGCGCCCATCGGTACTCTTTACCCTCTTTTACATACGTGCCTGTGCCGGGTGAGTTTGGGTTGTCCAGTGGGAATGACAAACGCGCATTGGATGATTTGTCATGCTTGAAGTTCTCACTGGGCGATTCACCGAAGTCAGCCAGTTGCATCATCGTGACCGTGTTGGTGTAACTGACCTCATCCTTAGTCGTGCCGACATGCTGCGCCGCAACCGATAGATGTGACAGCATCGCTTTCTGGGTTGCTGCGGCAAAGTCTTTGGTCGATTGTGAGGGAGTCGCCTCGTACTGCCATGAGTTGAGAACGGCTTCGCGCCTTCGCGGGTTGTTCTGGCCGATGATTCTGTCATCACCGCCAATGTTGGCCTCGTAGGCTTGCGCCATCGGTGATGTGCGTTCCTGCAACCTTTCATGGAATTCAGTGGCGTTTGTCGTTTCCCACTTGGACAGGCCGATGCTTTCAGCCGCATATCGCAGCCCTGCAAAGTCGCCGTTGAACTCCCACGTTCCTTTGCCTGAGATTTCCCTGTTGTGATGCACGCGACTGGATACTGCTACTGAGTTGTGATCCTGAAAGTTCTGTAGTTCCACCGCCGCGTAGCCGCGTGAGTAGCCATCCTCGCCATTGAATGCCACAAGCAGGTGATCTGCCGAGTTGACGTCTGACGCTGAGACAACGCCATAGTCCTTGCGTAGAATGACCTGCATTGCCGCGACAACGCCACCGGCGTTCATGGCTTCATGTAGTTCTTTATCGGTAGTTGTTCTTAACGGCTGATGCATTGTTGGCTTCCTGTTGTTGTGCGGCGATTTGGGAGTAGGTCAGAATCACGTCATCTCTTGAGCTTCGGCATATAGCCAGTTGTCCCATCAGGATGTCGGGCTGATCGAATAACCCGCCATCCCAGGGCAGTGTACCGAAGCGTTCATAGTCAAGCAGGACAAATAGCTCAGGGGGAGCTTCGGGTTCCACAAAGTCTGGGTCGGACACCATTAACCGTTTCTCGGCTACTGGTGCCTCAACCCACTCGTAATACTCAGTAACCTCTTCTTCAAGCTTCTGGTTTAGGGTCGACAGAGTATTGTCTTTTGGGGTCCCAGTTGGCATTTACCTTCTGGCAACATTCGCTGAAGACTACAGCCCAGTGCGGATACATGGCAGACCAGTACTCATCAAACTTCTGGCGTGACGCAACCTGCTGATGACCGGCAACGTTCTTGAACTCAAGTGCTGTGCCATCGGGAAAGTTGATGTCCGTGTCGGTGAGCGTCAGGTAGATTTCCAGCCGGTTGACCGTGTCCAGGTTGGTTTCATCGACCAGAATCAACCCACCGCTGCCATTGCCGCGATATTCGCGCCGTGACAGGGCTTGTGTGCGTTGCTCCGCATCAGTAGCGGATGCTTGTCGAAAGGAGATATGCACATCGGGTGTTTCGCCCTTCTCTACTTCGACCAGTCGCACGTAATCAGTGGATTCGTCAATGCGGAAGTAGAACGTTTTCGAGGTTGGGATTCGCAGGTTGTATGCCATATATAAGGTTTGTAGTAGGGGAGGCGATTGGTGGAACCAAACCCTCCCCAGAATGACTAGCCGATGGCGATCAGCGCGTTGTTCAGCGTTGTGCCGTTGTTGTAGAGTTCGACCTGCCAGGACGATGATCCTGCGTTGGCTTGTTTGATCGTTCCGATCAACTCAACCTGCAACAGCTTCTTGGGCGCAAGCATGACGGGTGACATCACCCAGTCGCACGCCGGTGCGTAGAAGTCGAAGCGGTACTTGTTGGTGAAGCCAGTGACTACAGTCTGCGACTGTGAAACCACATGAACGTCTGAGGACTTCATGATCGGATTCCACTGGCGAACACCACCGCCACCCGCAGCCAACATGTGCAGGGCGCGGTACAGTGAAGCATCCTTCCAGCGGTACACCAGTCGAACCAGTGCGCCACGGCTGAGTACGGTAAGGTCGGTCGGGTTGTAGCTGCCTACAATCATTTCCTCTTGAGGGGCAGACAACTGGTTAGCCAGAATGACCTGCGCCGAAGTGAACTGTCCACCGGCGGGTAGTTCTGTGGCACTGAAGCCTGACAGAACAATCGAACCTTCGCCAGAGTGACCTGCGCTTGCAGCCGATTCAAACGCTGCGCCGAACTGTCCAAGCCCTGATCCAGTGGTGGGCTTGCCGTCAATCCACACCGGCACGCGGCCTACAAAGGCCACTTCAGCGGTGAGCAACCCTGTCTGCGGTACGGTGATGGACAGAGCCGCTACACGACAGTCGTAGTAGAAGTCCTGTTCGTAACCACCGCTTGTGTCGCCAGGAGAAACCTTTCGCAAAGTCACCCACGGCAACTGTGTGTCGTCAGCCGAGTACACCGAGAAGATCGTCGAACCAGACGTGAACAAGGTCGTGCTGATGACCGGCGGGATGGCTCCAAGTGAGGCATCTGCGATGGTGTCCGAGAACACAGTGGTCGTGTTGTCGGCAATGGTCGTGAGCAACTGGTAGTTTCCGGTATTGCCAGCCGCAGTGCGGTAAATCTTGCGCCCGGTCGTGCCGGTTGCTCCAAGAGGAATCGCGCTGAGCGGAATGGTCTGGTTGCCACCGGCCGCTGTAGCAATGGCCGAGATCGGGCCGGGAAGCGATTCGCCTGATGTGTCGATGAACGACACGCGGTAGCTGTGTGTTCCAAGTGTAGCTGAACCTCCAGTGGTGGCTGTGCCTACAGTGAGTACAGTAGTCGGGTCGGCAAGCGTCAGGTTTGTCGTATTCAGTGTTGGAGCCGCTGCGCCAAGTGAACCGTCTGCGATGAGGTCTGAGTAGACCGTAGTCGTGTTGTCAGCGATGGTCGCCAGCAACAGGTAGCTGCCAGTGTTGCCAGCGATGGTGCGGTAGACTTTGCGAGCAATCGTGCCAGCGGGGCCAGCAAGGATGCCGGTGAGGTCTGACCTTAAGTTAGACGTAGCAGTTGTAATGATGTTGGACGCGGTACTTGGCAGCGTTTCACCTGAGTTGGATACAAACGTGTACTTGTAGCTGTGTGTACCTGCTGTAACTGCACCACCGGCTGCCGCAGCGCCAGCGGTGAGTGCGGTCGTGGCGTCTGCGAGTGATGCGGATTGGGCAGCGCCAACAGCGGCATGTCCAGCCGAAGCGTAGATTAATGCGCCGAGCGAGTTCTCCATACGGGCGTTCAGCGCCAGTCCACCGGCGACGAACACGCCTTCCTTGAATGTTCCCGCTGAGAACATGCCAGCACCGAGTTCAGGCGGGATTGCGTTGACGAGCTGTTGGAACGAAATATCCGCACCAAGAGCGCGATG
>CAIQQO010000409.1 GCA_903873965.1 uncultured bacterium | reverse complement strand
TCCCTACAAGTCCGACTACGCCGTGGACGCCAAAGACCTGGCCTTCGCGCCATCAGGCGAGATGAATCTGCCCACTGCGTATGGCAACGTCCTGCTCAAACCCACTGAACATGCCTACACTGGCGTCTTCACCCGCCTTGGTGAAGTCGTTTACGACAGCCCTCTGCCCCGCAAGCACATGCTTGGCATCCCGCGCCATCTCATGGCGCATGACCTCAACACCCTCATGCCCATGATGAACAGCGCCAAACGCGCCCCGTGGCTGATTCGCGGCTACGACGATATTGCGCGCGCCTCACTCACCGCCGAATACACGCCGGTGGACAACACCGAAGTGCTGAAAACCGTCGCTGAAGCGGTTACCAATCGCGTGTTTAAGTGCGAAGAGATCAACCAACCCATCGTCACCGCTGATCAGATTTACGTCAAGATCACGGGCGTCAACGTCCAGACGCAGGATGGCAATTATGGCATCGGCGCGATGGTGCGCAACGACGAGATCGGCAAAGGCCGTGTCGCCGCGATGGGCTATCTCAAGCGTGGCAAGTGCGACAACTCGATCATTTTCCCCGCTGAGAACTTCGCCCTCTCTCGCGTGCATCGTGGCAGCATCCACCGCATCATGTACGAGCTGTATACCGCCTTGCAGGACGCCTTCAAGCTGTCCGTTCAGTGGTTGGACAAGATGATGCAAGCCGAGCGCATGCAGTTGCCCAGGTTCGACTCCCTGATTGACGACATGGCCTTGAAGTATGGCTGGTCAGATCAGGTCAAGACCAACGTAAGCATCGGCACTGAAAGCCGCACGACCGTCGCCGGGATGGTGCATGGCATGACCTATGCCGCCCACACCGCATTGAATGGTGAAGCCCAGATCGAGCTGGAAACGCTTGCTGGTCAGTGGTTGCAGATGATGGTCAAGCGTCCCGAATATCAGAATCGCTAAGGAGTCCCTGATGCCAACGGTATATAAGATCGCCAGCAGAATATCAAGCAGCGAATACCTCAGTTTTCGTTTCACCAGAAGTGAGAAGTCGTGCGTCGTCTACAAGCTGAATGAGTGGGCATTTCCAGCCTATCCCAAGTCCTACCTGTTCGCCTTTGGCTCCCGTGATGAAGCGATGGACTATCTCGAAACCGAAACCGACGACGCCACAACATCGTTGTTCAGAGCAGAAGCACCTAACGTCATCAAGGCGTATTCGGCTGTGCCTTCCGCGTTCGATGATGGCATCCTAACTTACTGGAACGAGATTGCGAAGTCGAGGAATCGAGAGCGCAGGGCAAGGCAAATCGGCGCATGTCTCACTCCCAAAGGCACCGTGTTTTGTCCATCCATCAAGCTGATCGAGAAAATCAGCAAGAGCCGTTATCGGGATACCACCAAACATGAACAGAGCTAAACAGCAGATGCAGGTCAAGTTGTTTCAATCGAGCAACCATATATGGCAGGTCAAACCGTCATCCATTGCTGCCCGTGTCGAGAATAACCTGTTTGTGCGACCCACCCGGCGTAATGGCCGTGGTGGGTACGTCACCATCGAAGAACACCGGCAGTTGCGGCTGGACATTACATCCGAACTGCTTGGCAGGGAAACGCCCCTCACTTCCTACTACGACCTTAGCCCCGACGAGTGCAGGGCGCTTGCCATGTTTCTGGCCGACATGCCGCTGGACATCATTGACGAAGTCCGGCAGGAGTACAGCGACCGCGCATTCAAGATGATTGACGACAAGCTGAAAGCCTATGCTTAGACGCGCCCTCAAGGGCATCAACTTCTACCAGATGGGCGTCATCTGTGTCATTTGCGGCGCACCCGCCACCGACATGCACGAGTGCTTTGTCAATCGCGGCGCAGTCATGCAGCGGATCAAGGACGAAAGGCGGGAGATCAATTCTATTTACAACGTAGTCCCGTTATGCAACCATTGCAATCTGAACATCACCCACAAAGGTGAAGTGAAAGCAAGACAGGCAAAACTGGTATCGGTAGGGCTTGAGTATGTCATCGAATGTCATGCCAACCCCGGCGACTACACAGACGAACAGTTAATGAAGTACGGCGCTGACATCGTGCAGAGCTGGATAGATGAGTTAGGGCTACGCGCGCACCAATCAGTAGCAGCGTTAGCCGAATTAGAGGTAAAAGATGAGTAAATTGACAATCACAGAAGCACTGGCAGAGAAGCGTGTAATCGACAAGCGAATTGAGTCAGCCAGCAACGCCATACACAACTATGTTGCGCGACAAGCGTCACTGGTAGACCCGCTGGCAAAGCAGGGCGGCAGCGAGAAGTACATTGCTGAACAGCGCCAGTCTATTCATGACTTGCTTGAGCGCAAAATCAGCATCCAGAATGCGATCAACCAGAGCAACGACAAGACTTCGGCAACCGTTCACGGCGTTACCCGCACCATTGCCGAATGGCTGATCTGGAAGCGTGACGTAGCTCTCGCAGCAGATCGTATTTACAGCAAGATTTCCAACAAGATTGAGACTTCGCGTAACATCAATCAACAGCGCGTAACGTCTGGCAAAGAATCTGCGGCAATAGCAGACACGGTGATTGCGTTAGACGAGAAACAGTTCTACGAAGAAATAGCGGCGCATCAGGAGATTGAGAATGTGCTGGACGGTGTGTTGAGCATGAAGAACGCCACAACGTATGTGGACGTAGCCTGAAGCAAAATGCCTTGCGTAGCGATGCGGGAAATGTTGTCGGAGATACACTTGAAATGTATCTATATACCGATAGGCCACGCGCCTATTCAACAAGTAAATTTATCCTGAAAGTTGAAAGCTTAACGGTAAAAGCTCAAATCACTCATAAGCTCAAACCTGATAGCTGAAAGCTAATCCAAACCCATCACAAACTGATTGCGCTAGAAATAACGCAAGCACCCACAATCTGATAACGGGTGTTCCCCGGTAGATGGCTGCAACGTACAGGCATAATCGACGCCCCCAAGGAGCAATCCAAGGGGGCGTATTTATTGAAAACGTCAGGCTGATTTTCTACGATAGGGAACGTAGGAGTTTAATATTATGGCATTTAAGAAAGCTGAAAAACCACGAAAGAGTCCCAAAGTCGCCATTACCGGTCCCTCTGGTAGCGGCAAAACCCACACCGCATTAGAGATCGCACTGGCATGGAGCGATGGCAAGCGCGTAGCGGTTATCGACACCGAATCCAAACGCGCTCTACTGTTCGCCAAGAAGTTCGATTTCGATCATGCGGATATGGCCGAAGAATACGGCAATTACGATCCCGACAACTACATCAAGATGATCAAGGAAGCGCAATCTGCCAAGGACGAAGATGGCAGTCCAGCCTACGGCGCAATCATCATTGATTCTCTTACCCACGCATGGTCAGGCGTCGGCGGCATTCTGCAAAAGGTATCCGCAATCCCCGGCAACAGCTACACCGATGGGTGGGGCAAAGTAGGCACTCCCTTGCAGCGCAAGCTCATGAACGCGGTCATCACCTGCCCCGTTCCTACTATCTGCACCATGCGCGTCAAGACCGATACCGTTCTTGAGACAAACGCCAAGGGCAAGCTTGTGCCGGTCACCAAGGGCATGAAAGCCGACCAGCGCGACGATGTGGTGTACGAGTTCGACTTTGTACTGGCACTGGACATGGATCACACCATGACCATTCAGAAATGTCCACCTATTGATGGCATGATCGGTACTGTCATCCAGCCCAACAACATCTCACTCTTCGCCGCCCAGATACTCTCATGGATGACCGATGGGCAGGACGTTCCAGCGCCCACGCCAACACCAGCGCCGGTATCTGTGCCGCCACAAGTATTCGTCCCGGTACCAAAACCCGATCCCGCTGCGTTCAAGAAAGAATGGGCGGAGTACGGTGCAGAACTGAAGGCAATGGGCAACCCGGAGATCGTCGTCGAAGGCCGCAAGCTATTTGGTCAAAACGTGCCGGTCAGTCAGGCCAGGGCGATACTGGCTCAGATGCTTGAGGCGCTGTCCGACCCCGTGTATTCTGGCAATGGCGTCGCCGAACCCGGATGAGTCACAAACACAGCCTGGCCTCAATGTTGTGAACAACGATGCCCAGATCATCGGCAGCAAATAGCGTGGTGCCGGCACGAACGTGTGTCGTTACGCCGTCGTAACGATTCTCTTCACGAGTCATGGCCGGGCCAAATATTGCCTCATCTCGTTGCCGTCAGACATGCCCGCATGTAGAAAGACCATGAAGTGCAAAGTATACGCGTCAAGGGCATGACGTTAAACATCGCTCCACGACCATCGCCGACGATGGACGGAGCATTAAGCATAAGTCCCTTCCCACATGCACATGCGGGTGATCGAGCCAGCAACAGGTAAGTGAGTATTGCCTGATCTCGTACTGGTACCGCCACCAAATCATGCCACTTACGCTGTGCAGCCAACCACCAAAACCAACACCACGAAAGTATTGAACTACGAGGCGCATTTCGCTACATTGAAAGAGTCGAGAGGTCGACATGCAAAAAGACAACACAAAACAATCTACCGCTATGAGTTATACGAGTGAAAAATCACCGCGCCACGCGAGTGGCAAAAGCCTTCGAGATGCTGCATCTGAATCCATGTGGCAACTACCTGACCGTGTAGAGCGCTTCTGCCAGTTGTTGGCGGAGATACTCCGCAGCGAGGGTGGGGAATGTCGATGAATGGCGCTTCGACAATTACACGCGCGGCGCTGTATATCCGCGTGAGTACAGAGGAGCAAGCCGTTGAAGGCTGGAGCATAGACGCGCAGGAAAGGGCGCTGCGAAGTTACTGCCAGATGAAGGACTGGCAGGTTGTCAGTGTATTCAAAGACGAAGGTCGCACCGGAACCAATACAGATCGCCCGGGATTTCAGGAAATGCTGCAGGCTGCGAAGGGACGCACCTTTGATACTGTCGTCGTCCATAAACTCGATCGTTTCTCGCGCAATCTCGAAGATGTCATGCGAATCCTGGGCGAGTTGGAGAAATACAGTGTC
>CAIQQO010000408.1 GCA_903873965.1 uncultured bacterium | reverse complement strand
TCCTGGCAATGCTTCGCCCTTGCGACAATGACACAAGATTACAATATCCACCAACCACACCCCATCAACGCAACACGTGATTCATGCGATGTGCGTTGGCCACGGCCGGGATAGGTTTATAGCGAGAAATCGCTCAATAGCTGTGAATAATCTGCAAGCCTGACTTTTCCTGACTTTCCCCTACCTTTTCATCCCCCCAGGTCTAGTGACATTTCGCCCCTGAAGTGCCATGATGGAATTGTATTTCATGGTTGCATTCAAGGAGAGTGCTATGTCATCACAGTCCAATCGTTCGCGAATAATGATGTTGTCAGGCGTCGGCCTGATAGCCTTCATCCTGTCCCTGACCCTCGCGCTTTCGGCGCGCGCTGAGAGGCCATTGACATCGGATGGTCCACTATCACCTCAAGTTTTACCTCCCACGACCCGGTACGTGGCAAAAACGGGTGTGGATAGCGGCACCTGCTCAACCTTGGCCTCGCCATGCCTGAACATCGCCTATGCGGTAAGCGTGGCCAGTTCCGGTGACACGATCAGCATTGCGGGCGGCAAGTTCACCGAAAACCTGACCGTGACCAAAATATTGACTTTCACGGGCGCTGGTGCCAACAGCACCTTTATCGATGGCAGTGGCACCGGGCGCGTCATCAGCACCACCTTTGGCGGGTCGTTTGCCGACCTGACCATTCAGAACGGACTCGTCATCACCGACAGCGGCGCCGGCATCTATTCCGCAAGCCCGTTGACATTGACGAACGTCAATTTTCTGAGTAACACAGCCGTGTTAGCAGTAGTAACTACAAAGGGAGGTGGTGGAATACGAGCGCTGGGAAGTCTCGTGATTACCGGTGGCCGCTTTGAGAACAATAGCGCTAATTCAACGGGTGAAGGCGGCGCTATTCGCAGTAACGCCGATTCAGCGCCACATCCCGCCGTGTCCATTTCAGGCACATTGTTTATCAATAACACAGCCAAACATGGTGGCGCTATCTCATCTGCTGCGGATACGTGGCTGACCAATACGCAGTTTATCTCCAATACTGCTGCAAACGGTGGCAGAGGCGGTGCAGTAAACAACGCCACAGGTGGGCAGTTCCTGGTATCAGGAGGCCTTTTCGAGAAAAACGTAGCAGAAAATCGTGGCGGAGGTCTGAATGTGGTTGGTCCACTTACCCTCACCGGAACACAGTTCATCAGCAACACCTCTGGCAATAATGCCGGTGGTCTATACGCCGGTAATGCGCTGACTGCGACGAACATTCATTTCACCAATAACACTGCCACTGGGAGTGGCGGCGGTGTCTACGTTATCAACGGATATACAGCCAAAATTATTGACGCCGAGTTCATCAGCAACACCTCTGGTATTAATGGCGGCGGTCTATACGCCGATGGCACGGCGACCATCGCCGGCTCGCAGTTTATTAGCAATACCTCTGTTAATAGTGGCGGTGGCGCCTATGCCACTAGTGGCGCGTCAGTGGCTGATTCACATTTCATCAGTAACACGGGTCAGAATGGCGGTGGTCTTCATGTCAATGCCGGCAATGTGACAGTGGTTGATTCTGAATTCACTGGTAATACGTCCAATCTCATGAACGGGGATGGCGGTGGTCTTTATGCTGGCAGCGCAGTCACGGTGACGAATACCCAGTTCCGTAGTAATACGGTCGGGCGGAGCGGTGGTGGTTTATTCGCCTACCAAGCAGCTACTCTTGCTAATGTTCAATTCATCAGCAATAGAGCCATCAGCGTCACTGGGGCTGGTGGCGGATTGTATAACTCAAATCAAACCGGCAGTATCACGGCTTCCCTGTTCTTGAGCAACACCGCCGGTCATCAAGGTGGTGGCTTTTTTGCATATGGTAGTGGCGGCACGACTATCACCAACACGGATTTCATTGCCAACATCGCTGGAAACAGAGGCGGTGGATTGTATGGTAATACTGACATAGCACTTTTCAGCACCACCTTCAGGCAAAACGCAACGCTCAGTACAACGCTCAGTACGGTGGGCACGGGCGGCGGCGGTTTGTTCCAATTTACTAACAGTAGACTGACACGGTTAACGGACGTGAGTTTCATCAGCAACACCTCCGGTAGTCAGGGTGGCGGGATGAAGATCATAGGTTATGCGCTGGTGACCCATACCCAGTTCACTGGCAACACAGCGGACGGCGCCGGCGGCGCTATCTTTGCTGGTAGAGGCTTGACAATGACGGACAGTTTGTTGACCGCAAACAGCGCCGGCAGCGGTGGTGGCGTGTATGTGTTTGGTGCCGGCGCATACCCTGCCTACATTCGTTTGACCAACGTTTTGTTAGCAGCCAGCAGCGCGATCACCGATGGCGCTGCTTTGTACCTGTATGACTCGACCAGCCAGGGCGGCGTGGCTACGATCCTGCACACCACCATTGCCAGCCCGACCGTCGGTGCTGCATCGGCGATCTTCGTGGGCAAACCGGCTTCGTATCCAGTGGGAATCAACCTGACCAACACCATCGTCGCCAGTTACACGACTGGCCTCAGCGTGATGTCTGGCGCAGTGATCATGGCAGACTATGACTTGTTCTTCAGTGCGCCAACGACCGCGACGATTGGCGCGCATGCATTGGTCGATGCAGATGTGCTGTTTGCTGATCCCACTGGCGGAGACTATCGACTAACCTATGGCAGCCAGGCGGTGGACCGCGGCACCGATGCCGGCGTGACAATCGACTTGGACGGTGTGACGCGCTACCGCCATCTGGGCGTTGACATGGGCGCTTACGAATCGGACTACCCGATGGCCGATGCCATCACTGTGATCAAAGAGGGACCGGGTACCATCACGTCAGTACCGTCTCGTTTCACTTGCGGCTTGACCTGCAAGGCGTACTATGACCATGACACGGTCATTACAATCACGGCTGCGCCAGCAGGATCATTTACTGGCTGGAGCGGCGACATCACGAGCAGCGCCAATCCTGTCAGCGTGACGCTTTCCGTATCGAAGCGCGTGACGGCGACCTTCATTACCGTCAATTACCATATTACACCGACGGCCGGCACAGGCGGCGTCATCTCGCCGACGGGTACACAGACGATATCGGAGGGCAGTGACGCGGTGTTCACGATCACGGCGAACAGCGGCTATCACATCACGGGCGTCTACACCGACGGCATGTTGGCTGGCACGATGAGCGTCTATACGTTCACGAACGTGACGGCGGATCACACGATCACGGCGACGTTTGCGATCAATCAATATGTGATCACGGTGACGGTGGGCGGTCACGGCCTTGTGGAGCCAGGGACGACGGTCACGGTGAACTTTGGCATCACGCAGACGTTTATGATCACGCCGGAAAACGGCTACCACATTGATGATGTGGTTGTGGATAACTTCAGCTACGGCGCGCCGGAAAGCGTAGACTTCCCTGAAGTCAGCGACAACCACACGCTGTCGGTGACATTTGCGATCAACACTTACGTGCTGACACCGACAGCCGGCGCGAACGGCGCGATCACGCCGAACACGGCGCAGACGGTGAATTACAGCGCGACGCAGGTGTTTGCTATTGTGGCGAACACGGGCTATCACATTGTGGATGTGGGCATCGACGGAGCCGGCGGGGACGCCAGCGCTCCGGGCATATACACGTTTACAAATGTGACCGCGAATCACACGATCACGGCGGCGTTTGCGATCAACACGTACCTGATATCGCCGACGACCAGCACGGGCGGCGTCATCTCGCCGACAGGCACACAAACGATCACATCGGGCAGCAACGCGGTGTTTACGATCACGGCGAACAGCGGCTATCACATTGTGGACGTGGGCGTTGATGGCGCGTCACAGGGTGCGCTCAGCGTATACACCTATAGCAACGTGACCGCGAACCATACGATATCGGCGACATTCGCACAGGCTTCGGTTCACTATGTGGCGACGACGGGCGTTAATGCGGTCGATTGCGCCGACAGTGGCGTGCCGTGCCGAACGATCGGGTATGCGATCGGACAATCTGGTAGCGGGCATACGATCATGATCGCCGCAGGCACCTATACCGAGAACCTGACAGCGACCGTGGCATTGAACTTTGTCGGCGCCGGGGCAGGCACGACGATCATCGACGGCAACAGCAGCGGCCGCGTCATCAATATGACAAGCGGGTCGGTCTATAGCCTGACGGTGCAGAATGGCGTCGGCGGCGGCGGCGAAAACGGCGGCGGTATCCTTGCTTCAGGCGATATCTCGCTGACCAATGTCGCGATCCTTAGCAATACCACGAACGGCGGCAGCGGCGGCGGCTTGTATGCCGGCGGCGCGCTGATCCTGCGCAACACCGATGCGATCAATAACGTGGCTAACGGCGGCCAAAACGGCGGTGGTGTGTATGCCGCTGGCGACGTCACAGCCGAAGGCGGCAGCATGAACCGCAACAGGAGTGAAACGCAAGGTGGCGCGCTGTATGCGGCTGCGAGTGCGAACCTGAACGGTACGATCATCATCAGCAATGTCGCGAACGGGAGCGGCGGCGGCGGCATCTTGGCCAACATGGACCTGGTGCTGACCAACGTAACGCTGGACGGTAATGAAACGGGTTCGAATGGAGGCAGCGTGTATGCGTTCGCCAATCTGTGGATGACAGGCGGCGCAGTGCGCAACAGTAAGAGTAATGCCCCGGGCGGCGGCATCTCCGTTGTTGGACCGGCTACGATCAGCGGCACCCAAATCATCAGCAACACGTCTGCTTCGGGCGGCGGCATTAACAGCAGCGGCGATGTAACCTTGACGGCAGTCAGCCTGATTGGCAACCATGCAAGTGGTCCAGGCGGCGGGATTAACCTGCCTGGCAAACTGGTGGTCAATGGCGGCGAGATGCGCGAAAACTTCTCGACCGGGCCGGGTGCTGGCGCCTTCGTTGGCGGGTCTGCCACAATCAACGGCGCCCAAATCATCAGCAACACGTCACCCAATCCAGGCGGCGGCATTTACAGCAACGGTGATGTAACCTTTATTGCAGTCAGCCTGATCGGCAACAGCTCAAATGCTCCGGGCGGCGGCATTTACGTGTCTGGCAAGTTGGTCGTCGATGGCGGCGAGATGCGCGGCAACAGTACGCCAGGGCCGGGCGGTGCTGTATATGTTAGCGGGGAGGCCACGATCAGCGGTACCCAATTCATCAGCAACACGGCAACTGCTGCTCCAGGCGGCGGCATTAGCAGCAACAGTGATGTAACCTTGACGGCAGTCAGCCTGATCGGCAACCGCAGCGCCGCGCTGGGCGGCGGCATTTACCTGCCTGGCAAGTTGGTCGTCAACGGCGGCGAGATGCGCGACAACTTCGCGTCGGCACTGGGCGGCGCCATCTCTGGCAATAATAGGATGTGGCTGACGGGAACGCGGCTGATCGGCAACCGCAGTGCTGCGCCGGGCGGCGCCATCAATGCGGGCGGCGGTGATGTCTTCATCGACAACGTGCTGTTTGCGCGCAACCATTCCGACGTTCTGGGTGGTGTCATCTACCAAAGCGGCAGTGACACCATCACCATTCGCAACAGCACGATTGCCAGCCCGACGCAGGACACCAATGTGGCGATCAGTGCCAGCGGAACGATGTGGATTACCAACACGATCCTGTCTGGCTACTCTGTGGGAGTTCAAGGCGGGACGGTCAACGCCGACTATAACCTGTACTTCAATACCAATGCAGACGCGGTCACGGGCACCCATTCGTTCCTGGGCGTCGATCCGCTGTTTGTCAACGCGGCGCTGGATAACTACCAACTGGGCACTGGCAGTCTCGCGATTGACACGGGCACGGATACCGGCCTGGTGGTTGACATCACAGGTCACGCCCGTCCGCATGGCTTCGGCTACGACATCGGCGCATATGAAGCTGATGCCAGATACATCACGCCGACGGCAGGCGCAAATGGCAGCATTACGCCTGGCGCATCTGACGTGCGTTGGCCGGTGATTGTCGGGACGGATCAGGTGTTCAGTATCACGCCGAGCAGCGGCTATCACATTGCTGACGTGGGCGTGGATGGCGCGTCACAGGGTGCGCTCAGTGTATACACCTATAGCAACGTGACCGCGAACCATACGATATCGGCGACATTCGCCGCACAGGCTTCGGTTCACTATGTGGCGACGACGGGCGTTAATGCGGTCGATTGCGCCGACAGTGGCGTGCCGTGCCGAACGATCGGGTATGCGATCGGACAATCTGGTAGCGGGCATACGATCATGA
>CAIQQO010000407.1 GCA_903873965.1 uncultured bacterium | reverse complement strand
GTCGGACATGCTGAGTGTCGATAGCAAGCGATTGGCTTTCTCCAATTCTTCGGTACGCGCTATGACACGCTGCTCAAGTGTTTCATTGAGATCACGCAGCATCTGCCGGTCCTGCTCCAACTCTCGATAAAGCTGAGAGTTGATTTCAATCGAGCGCCGCAGCCTGTTCGCAGCGTTGTTCAAACTGTCAGCCAGGAAATGCAATTCATGTCGTCCACGACCCGGGAGCACGAAAATTCGCGCTCCCAGGTTATCGATGTCCAGTTGCCGCACAAACTCACTCAACTGGATCAGCGGCTTGCCAAGCCAGCGCTGAACAACGTACAGAAAGATGAACCAGAGGGCGGTGGCCTTGATGATGGCGCTGATGAGAATCGCCATAAATGCGTACTTCACCTCGTCGACAATCACGCTTCGGTCTGAATAGACAGTCCATTTCCCGATGGTGCGCGGGCCACCGTTTTCATCCGTATAGACGATGGGGAACTCCTGCCCGAAGGTGTGAGCGAACAAACTGGGTGGCGCAGGAACCGGAATCAGGCGATTGACGCTATCGGCACGCATGCGTTGCCCGCCTTGATCGATGACGATGCCGACCGCGCGCAGCAGCACTCCGTTTTGATCCAGAACCTTGACGCCGACCACGACCGGCAATTCATTCATGCCGACAAGAATACCCCGCAGAACATCATCCTGAAAACGCCACATGGCGTCCGCAATGCCCGGTCCGAAAGTCTGGCGCATTGATTGAATTTCCGCCTGAACACGGGCTTCCGTGTGACGGTATTCAGCGCCGAGTTGGACCCCCGTGACCAGCAGGGTGATACCGAAATACGATCCAAAAACCATGCCAAACAAACGCCGGGCAATCGACGTGCTGGCCGGTCGCACCAACGCATCCCCTTCGAACTCAGAAGGGCTGGCGCTCATGCTGTGTACCGCATCACCAAGGGGCTATTGGGACTTGAGAAATACGTCGTCGTATATCTGACGCAGCGTGTGCCTGTCGTCCTCGTTGCGAAAGGCTTCAACAACGAGGCGGTAGCGTGGCGTGGCTCGCTCGCCATTCAGGACGACATTGATGTCTGCGACAACTCTTTTACCCCAATCGTTCTTTGGGCACATCACCCGACCCAGTACGTAACCGGCCATTTCCTTGAACGACAATGCCACCAGATCGTCTTCTCTGCCTTGTTGCCTGGCATGCGCCACCGCGACACCGGCATCCTCCACCACGTAGTCAAGTCGGCCTGCCAGCAACATCTGTATTGCTTCAGGAATGCTGGAGGTGTACTGCTGCGGCGGATAACGCGTAAACAGCGCATCGATCTCCGGGCTGTAGGTTCGACTGCGCGTGATGCCGGTGCGCATGTTGCGGTCCTGAAGCAGGGCTTCCAGCGACAAGGAGCCTCGCGCCAGCAATTGAGCGCGCCGCTCCTTCAGGACCATGATGCGCTGGGGAAAGGTGACGAGAAACGGGATTGAAAGCGTAGAGAAGCCCTCGCGCTCTTCGGTTCTTATGGCACCGGCCCAGCACCAGTGCGCTCCGCTCTTGATTTCATTGACGATTCTGGGGATGGGCGCGGCAACCGTGTCATGCGTGTAACGGTCAAGTTTTTCCTGGATGAGCGTGCGAGCAAGATCAGAACGAGACGTATTTTTGGGGTCAAAATTGACCAGGCCCCAGGTAATCATGTCCTTGGGCTGCGCCTGACAAACATGACCCAGCAACACGGCAGCAGTGGCAGCGATGAATCTGAAAGTCATACCGGTTGGATCATTCGACCTCATAGCTCCCTTGTCGGCTTAAGCGAAGTCATCATAGCTGAACCATGGTTTCAGGTACGCTTCTCTACGTAAAACCTGACAAACGCCGAACATGCTTCATCGCCGCCCAGGCTTAGTAGGCGCAGGTTGTTTCGGCCAAAAGATCAGTGTTTCTCAGCTACTCAGCACGCCGCCGACCAGCGCCAACCTGCGCCCGCAGCGC
>CAIQQO010000406.1 GCA_903873965.1 uncultured bacterium | reverse complement strand
GCGTCGCTGTTCCCACCCGCATCCCGGTCGGCGACGTGCGCAAGGGTTGGGAGGCTGATCCCGCGCGCTACGACTCGATTTTTGACCAGATTGGCGACACGGTCACCGCGGCGCGCGCGGCGTTACTCGCTGCGGACTGGCCGGAACTTGGCAGCCGGATGAATGCCAATCACGTTCTGTTGCAGCAACTCGGTGTGTCATCTCCTGAACTCGATGTATTGTGCGCTGCTGCGCGCAAGGCTGGCGCACTCGGCGCCAAGCTGTCGGGCGGCGGTCGCGGTGGCAATATGATCGCGCTCGCGCCTGATCTCCCAACCGCGCATGAATTGCGAATAGCCCTGAAAGAAGCGGGGGCCTCCCGCGTCATCTAACCTTAAACAATAACCTATGCCAACCTCCAATCCCCTATCTCCAATCTCTTCCTACCAATCTCCCTTTACGACCCGCTATGCCGGCCCTGCTATGCGCGAGATATGGAGCGAGCGCACCAAGCGGATGCTGTGGCGGCGCATCTGGGTGGCGCTGGCTGAGGTGCAGTGCGATATGGGCATCGTGTCTGCCGAACAGGTCTCTGATCTACGCGCTCACGCGGAGGAAGTGACCGAGGCCAGCATCGCGCGCGCGTTGGAGATTGAACACGATATTCAGCACGACTTGATGGCCGAGGTGCGCACCTACGCGGAGCAATGCACGGTGGGCGGCGGCATCATTCACCTTGGCGCGACCTCGATGGACATCGAGGACAACGCTGACGCCTTGCGCCTGCGCGATGCGCTCGATGTGATTGGCGCGGCGCTCGACGAACTCATCACCCAACTGGCTGCGAAGGTTCAGCAGTATGCCGACGTGGCGAGTATGGCTTTCACGCACCTGCAACCGGCTGAGCCGACCACAGTCGGGTACCGGCTGGCGCAATACCTGCAAGATCTGCTGATGGATCGCGACGGACTGCGCACTTGCCGTGCCGGTATCCGAGGCAAGGGCTTGAAAGGCGCGGTGGGGACGAGCGCGTCGTATATGGAACTGGGCAGCACAGGAGCAGGAGCGCTGGGGCATGGACTGGAAGGGCGGGTGTTGGAGAAGCTGCGGATTGGGGCGTTTCCGGCGGCGACGCAGACCTATCCGCGTAAACAGGATTGGCTGGTCGTGAATGTATTGGCCGGCGTGGCACAGTCGCTGTATAAGTTTGCCTTCGACCTGCGCGTATTGCAGTCGCCGCCTATAGGTGAATGGGCTGAGCCGTTTGGCGCAAAGCAGGTGGGATCATCTGCCATGCCGTTCAAACGCAACCCGATCAACTCCGAGAAGATCGACTCGCTGGCGCGCTATCTGGCGTCGCTGCCGCACGTCTTGTGGGATAACGCAGCGCACTCGCTGCTGGAACGCACGCTCGATGACTCGGCCAACCGTCGCGTGGTGATCGCCGAAGCCTTTCTTGCGACCGATGAGATCATTCGTGTCGCGACGCGCATCATCAAAGGCTTGCGCATCAACGAACCGCAGATCGCACGCAACATGCAGACCTATGGACCGTTTGCGGCGACCGAGCGTTTGCTGATGGCCTTGGTCAAGGCAGGGGCGAATCGGCAGGACATGCACGAACTCATCCGCGAACACAGCCTGAAGGCATGGACGGCGCTGAACATGGGTGCTCCCAATCCATTGATCGACAACCTGTGCGCCGATCCCACGGTAACTCACTACGTTACGGCTGCGCAAGCCCGCATCCTGCTTGATGCGAGTGATTACGTGGGCGACGCCCCGCAACGCGCCCGGGCTGTCGCGGATTTGGCTTAATGACCTAATCGGCCTACACTACAAGTGACAACCGGTGATTGTTGTATCGCAATAAGTCGATGCCGGTCATCAGGAGATTGGAATGACAACAGTATGGGAGCAGCGTTTCGCCCATCGCACGCAGGGCATGGGCAGTTCAGCTATTCGCGAGCTGCTCAAGCTGACCGAGCACCCCGAATTTATCTCGTTTGCCGGCGGTCTGCCTGCGCCTGAGGTATTCCCGATCGAAAAAGTAACTGAAGCTGCCGACACGCTCATGAAAGAGATGCCGGCGCAGGCGTTGCAATACAGCACAACCGAAGGCTATCGTCCATTGCGCGAGCACCTGGCGCGCAAGATGTCGGCGCAGGGCATTGACATTGGCAAAGATGATATTCTCATCACCAGTGGATCGCAACAGGCACTCGACCTGATCGGTAAAATGTTTATCAACCCCGGCGATAGCGTGATCGTCGAAGCGCCCACCTACCTCGGCGCGCTGCAGGCGTGGAATGCCTATGAAGCCCGGTATGAGTGCGTGCGCTCGGATGAGCACGGTATGGTGGTGGAGGAACTGGCTGAGGCATTGCGCCGCAATCCCAAGTTGATCTATCTCGTGCCGAACTTCCATAACCCGAGCGGGGCGACGCTCTCGCTTGAGCGTCGCAAACGGCTGGTGAAGATGGCGGACGAAGCCGGCGTGCCCATCGTCGAAGACGACCCGTACGGCCAGTTGCGCTTTGAGGGTGAAATGCTGCCCTCACTGCTCACGCTCGATGCGCAGAATCAGCGTCCCGCTGGTTCTACAGTCGGCTATATGGGCAACGTGATCTACCTCAGCACCTTCTCCAAGATACTGGCGCCGGGGCTGCGCGTGGCGTGGGCTGTCGCGCCAGTACCCGTCCTGCGCAAGCTGGTGCAGGCCAAGCAGGGCGCTGACCTGCAG
>CAIQQO010000405.1 GCA_903873965.1 uncultured bacterium | reverse complement strand
TTCATCAGCAATTCATCGGTTTATGGCGCGTTCATGTCCATGATTCCGTCAAGTTCGCTGATAATCGACCATTGCCGGTTCTACAGCAATACAGGCAGTAATGTCAGCGCGCTCACGATTGCCTCGCCTTATCATATTGTCGACAGTGAATTTGTCGCCAATTATGTGGGTGCTACCGGCGCAGTTCTGTATGGGGCTGGCGGCGGCAGCATGGCGAACACACTGTTTGCCAATAACATGGTTGACGCTGACGGCTTTGTTGTGGTCGCCACTAACGAGGCCAATGTGAGTCCGTATTCCTTTATCCACACGACCATTGCGGCTGCGACAACAAGCAGCGGCACGGCCATGCAGGTCATGAACGCGGCGCTGAGTATGACCGACACGCTTGTGTCGAACTACAGCGGCGGCGTTCAAGTCCTCGGTGAAGCGCCGTTGAATGCCGATTACAACCTGTTCTATCAGACGCCAGTCGGGTTCAGCCTGGGCGTTCACTCGATCAGCGGCGCCAATCCGTTGTTTGTGAACGCGGCGGACGGCGATTACCATCTGGCGACGGGCAGCCCGGCGATTGATGCGGGCACGGATGCCGGTGTGACGACCGACCTCGACGGCGCGACGCGACCCCTAGGCGCGGGCTATGACATCGGCGCGTATGAAGGCGCCAATCTCACTTGTCAAAACGCCGTGACAGTGACAACCACAGGCAACAGCGGGGCGGGCACATTGCGCGACGCGATTGCCAATGTGTGCGCGGGTGGAACTGTCACGTTTGATCCGGCGCTGACCGCCAGTGGACCAGTGACGATTCTACTCACCAGTTCTCCGATGACGGTGACCAAAGAGATGAGCATCCTCGGCCCAGGCGCGGACCTGTTGGCCGTGAGTGGCGGAAACGCCCTTCAGTTGCTGTACGTCATGACGGGCAACCTTACCCTGGCAGACCTGACCCTGCGAGAGAGCATGCCAGCAATTGGATCCGAGCATGACTTGACGATAACCCATGTCAATTTCCTGAGTAGTCATAGGGCCGGGGAAGGGACGATGGTCATGGTAGCGGGCAATGTCATCATTCAGGGCGGTGTGATTGCAGACAATGATGCATTGATTAGCCTCGTAGCAGGTGGCAATCTCTCTATGAGCGGTGTTACGGTAAGGAATAATAGCTTCGCTAATGCTGCTGTCTATTCTGTCGGAGGCGCAGTGGTGATCAGCGCAACCGATTTCATCAGCAATACCTGGAGAAATGGCGCGTTCCTGTCCGAGAATCCGTTAGCTCCTCTGACTATCGACCATAGCCGGTTTTACAGCAATACAGGCGACTCGGCAGGCGCGCTATTTCTTGTCTCGGCTTATCACATCGTCGACAGTGTATTTGTAGCCAATCATGCGGCAGATGGCGGCGCAATTCTGTTTGGAGGTGGCGGCGGCAGTATGACGAATACGCTGTTTGCCGATAACACAGTTGGCGAGGACGGCGCCATTGTTATTGGGTTTAACGATACCCATGTGAGTCCGTATTCCTTTATCCACACGACGATAGCGGCTGCGACGGAAAACAGCGCTGCGGCTATGCTGGTCATAGACGCGATGCTGAATATGACCGACACGATCGTGTCGAACTACACCGGCGGCATAAAGGTATCCGGGGAAGCGCCGGTGACTGCCGATTACAACCTGTTCTATCAGACGCCGGTCGGGTTCAGCCTAGGCGCGCACGCGATCACGGGAACCAGCCCGTTGTTTGTGAACGCGGCGGACGGCGATTACCATCTGGCGGCGGGTAGCCCGGCGATTGACGCGGGCACGAATGCCGGCGTGACGACCGACCTCGACGGCGCGACGCGACCGCTAGGCGCGGGCTACGACATCGGCGCGTATGAAGCGACTGCTGCTTCTCCGTCAACCACCTGGTATGTCGACCCGGCAGGCAGCGACAGCAACTCGTGTCAGGCGGCAGGCGCAGCGGACGCGTGTCTGACGATTGCAGGCGCAATCGGCAAGGCTTCGGACGGCGACACGATCATGATCGCAGCCGGAACCTACCCCGAGAATCTGACGACCAGCAAAGC
>CAIQQO010000404.1 GCA_903873965.1 uncultured bacterium | reverse complement strand
GGTACGAGATAGCGCATGGGCGCTGTACCGTGATGATTCTGCAACCAATCTCTAGTCTCGATAGTCTATGATGATGGAGAACACATCTCTCACGTCCGGAACTTCGACTGTGGTGGCTACGCGCAATCGCAGCTACCATATCGCGCATACGATCAAGGCCATCCTCGACACGCACAACGCTTCACCCGAAATCATCATCGTCGATCAAAGCGACCCTGCCCTGGCAACCGTGTTGCGCGATACACTGGCCACCATCGCGTCAGACTATGCCATCACGCTGACCATCGAGGACGAATGTCATCCGTCAGCGCAACCCGGCCGGCTGCGCTATGTGGCGTGTAGCGGGCGCGGCGCCGGGCTGGGGCGCAACATCGGCGCGCGGTTCGCCACCCGCGACATCGTCCTCTTCGTTGACGATGACATCCTGCCCGACTCGGATTGGACCGAAGTCGTGACGGCCGAATTCGCCGCAGACCCGACGGTGGTGGGCGTCTATGGCCGCATCCTGCCGTTTGACCCAACCGCCAAAAGCGCGACGCATGTCAAGCGCACCGGCACCGAGGTCACCCGCGCCGGCATGGAGCGCAAGCGTTACGACAAGCCGGTATTGCCCTGGTATCTGGGCAGCGGCGGCAACATGAGCTTCCGCCGCGAGGCCCTGCTGCAGTGCGGCGGCTTCGATGAAGTGCTGACCATTGGCGGGCCTTTCCGCGCATTCGAAGACATCGATATAGGCTATCGCCTGCTGGCGCGCCGCATGGGCAGCATCGTGTTCTCCGCCATGTCGCTGGTGTACCATGACAGCATCAAGACATTGCCCGAGCAAATGCACACCGAAAGCGGCTATGGGCTGAGCGTGGGCGCGGCGGCATTAAAATATGCCCGTTGCGGCGATTATTTTGGCTGGCACATCTTCCTGCTCTGGATATGGCACATGGGTGTGCGGCGCTCGGCTGCCGGCATCGTCAAATGGCGCAACGGGGCGGTCGTGCGCCTGTCGCTGCTGCAGTTTTACTATCCGTGGCTGGGCATCTTCAAGGCGCTCGGCTGGCCCGTGGACACAACGGCGCGGGTCTTTAAGCCGCGCGCTCGCAGCACAGGAACGTAACGATGCGAAGAGCGATATATCGATTCATAGAAACTTATTTCAGGCACCGCTTCCTGCACCTGATTCCGGTGCCGATCATGGTGGTTGTTTTCGTATTTTCAATGGTCAGCACCAAGACAACCTACAACTCCAGCGGCGTGATGTGGATCGAACGCCAGACGCTGTTGCAGACATTCTCCGCCATTATGCAGGACAATCGCAGCTTTGCCACGCCGGCGGAAACGACCGTCAGTGAGTTTGCTGAATTGATGAATACCGATGCCTTTGTGCGCGCCATCATCAAGGGCACCTCGCTTGAACCCGAGATGGCCAAAGGCAACGCCGCCCAGGCTGCCATGTACGCCAATGTGCGCAAGTGGGTGTGGACCATGACGCTGGGCGACAACATCATCTCGGTGATCGGCACGCACGAAAAGCCGGAAGTGGCGCAGGAACTGGCCAATGCCACCATCGAAGCCTATCTGACGTGGCGCATCAACAATGACCAGCAGGATAGCCAGGTCGCGCTGACCTACTTCAGCGGCCTGGAAAAGGAATATGTGGCCGAACTCGACACGGCGCGCAATACCTTGCAGTCTTACCTCGAGGCGCATCCCGACCCTGTGCGCGGCACGCGCCCCGCCATCGAAACGCTGATGATCGATAAACTCACCACTGAGATGACCGACGTGCAGGATAAACTGACCGCGACGCGCACGAAAGTTCAGGACAGCCAGTTGTCCTTGTCGCAGGCTGAAGGCAACTTGCGCCAGAAGTATCTGTTGATCGACCATCCCGCCCTTGCAGACAAGTCGGACACGTCAAAGAAAAAACTGATCACCAATGGCGTCATCTTTATGGTGGTGGGCCTGATGCTCAGCTTCGTGGGCGTCATTGGCGCCACGGTGCTGGATGGCGCCTTCCGCTTCCCGTTCGACATCAAAAATGCGTTGGGCATCCCGTCTCTGGCGACGATTCCCGATGTGAGCGACGGCAAGAAGAAGAAGGCGAAAGAGAAGAAAGGAAAGTAGAGACAAGAGACTAGAGAATTAAGAATTAAGAATTGCGATTGCGAAGTCGGAAGATAGTTAAAGACATATCATGAGCACACGTAAGACGATTGTTAAAAATGCCGGGGCGCTGTTGGTTTCACAACTGGCCACCTGGCTGCTGTCACTCATCCTGACCGTTTTCCTGCCGCGCTACCTGGGCGCCACGGCCATGGGCAAGCTGGCGCTGGCCGGCTCGCTGTGGGCCATCGGCGGCATCGTCGTCAACTTCGGCATGGACACGTACCTCACCAAGGAAATATCGCGCAATCCCGCGCGCGCCAGCAGCTTGTTCAAAACAAGCTTCCTCATGCGCATCGTGATGCACGTGGTCGTGTTTAGCGTCATCATCGCGTATACCTTCGTGCAACACTATCCCGCTGACACGATGCTGGTGGTGGCGCTCGTGGGCATCTCCAGCCTGTTCGGCGCGCTGGTGGGCGCGTGTGCCTCCACCTTGCAGGGGCTGGAGCGGATGGAACTGATGACCATCGCCAATATCGTCGGCAAGGGCGTCAATACCGTCGTGTGCATTGTGTTGCTGCTGTTCGGCCAGGGCGTGGTTGCCGTCGCCTTTGTCGGCATCCTGGCTACCGTCGCCACGCTGGTCGTGCAACTGCGCGCCATCTCACGGCTCATCCCGCTGGGGCTGCAGAAGTCAGAGGCCGTCGATGCTACATCTCCAGTCCAGAGTCTCCGGACTCTCGGCCCCATCATGCTGCGATCCAGCGTACCTTACCTGCTGTCCGGCGTGTTCCTGGTGGCCTATGCGCAGATGGACATCGTGATCATCTCGCTGCTGGTCAACGAAAAAACCATTGGCTGGTACGGCGCCGCCGGCCAGCTCTTCAGCACCTTGATGTTTGTGCCCAACGTGTTCATGACGGCGGTGTTTCCCACCCTGGCGCGCATGTTTGCGCAGGCGCCCGATGCGCTGCCGCGCGTCATGCGCAAGAGCTTCGACTGGATGCTCATCATCGGCGTCCCCATCGGCCTCGGCCTGTTCGTCATAGCCGATGCGCTGGTCGTCATGCTGTTCGGCCCCGACTTTGCCCAAAGCGGCCCGATCCTGGCCCTGATGGGCATCGTCCTGATCTTGACTTATCAGAACATGCTGCTCGGCCAGTTTCTCACCTCAACCGATCGCCAGAACAAGTGGACGCTCATCATGGCGCTGGCCATGGTGGTCACCATCGCGCTCGACCTGGTTCTGGTGCCGTGGTGCCGCGACACCTTTGGCAACGGCGCCATCGGCGGTTCGCTCAGCTTCATGCTGACGGAAGCCGCCATGGTCGCGTATGGCATCGCCATGCTGCCCAAAGGCTCGCTCGACCGCGCCACTGTGTGGACGGCCGCGCGCATCCTGCTGGCCGGGCTGGTGATGGTGGGCGTGACCTGGCTGGTGCGCCCGTACTTCATCGCCGTGCCAATCATCGTCGGCGCCATCACCTATGGCGTCATGATCTTTGTATTGCGCCTGGTGCCGCAAGATGACCTGGCCATGGCGCAATCGGTGCTGGCCGGCCTGCGCGATCGCGTGCGCGCGCGCCGCCCATCGTCCAATGACGCGGCTAAGGGAGGCCGCTGAATCGTATGGCCGCCAAGAAAGAAAAAAAAGCGAAAGGTGGAGAAGTCAGCGAACCGGCTGCCAGCCTGACGCTGGACGTTGGCGAAGGCATCCCGCCCATCGAATATCCGCCCACGGTGGTCGGCGCGTTGCGCCGCATGCTCACCCGGCTCGATCATGAACGGCATTCCGTGTTGACGCAGGAGCGCCAGTTGCCCACCTCGATCGCCATCATGGCGACGGTGTCGGGCGAAGGCGTGACCTATATCTCACTCGCGCTGGCCTGCACGCTGGCGGCGGATACCGAACGGAATTACTGCGTGGTCGAGTTGAACTGGTGGCGGCCGGGGATGATCCAGCTACTGCCGGGTATCAAGCCCGACGGCATCGGCGCGATACTCACTTCCGGCGCGGCCATGGATGACGTGCTGGTGCCCACCCGGCGGCCCAACCTGACGCTGTTGCCATCCGGCATCGTGCCGCTGGAACTGCGCGCGGCGGCCACGCGCGGAGCACGCCTGCGCGAGATTATGCAGGAACTGGGCAAGCGCTATCATCATGTGCTGATCGATATACCCGCGTTTACAATGACCAGCGACGCTATCCCGCTGGCCTACCTCGCCGCTACCGGGTGCATGGTCATCCGGCAGGGCGCGGTGCCGATTGCGGCCACCAAACGCGCCATCGCCGAGGTCGATCATCTGACGTTGCTGGGCGCCGTGCTCAACCGCGCCAAGTCCGCCATGCCGCGCGGCATGAGCAAGAACTTGTTGAGCGAATAGGGTGTGGAGGAAAGAGGAAAGAGGAAGGAAGACAGAGGCTGGGATGAAGTTATTTATTGCTTTTTTAGTCGGCACTTTTATGGCGGGTGTTTTAATTCGTAAAGATCAGAAATACCGCAATGTGATCATTGCGGGCATTATCGTGTTTGTGTGCGTTGGCTACTTCTGGCTGAAGCAGGTCTAGGATGAAGGTACGTGTTCTGCTCTGTCCCCTGCATCCTGTTCACTGCACCTTGTTGCCCATATGACAATGCATCAGATTTCCATCCAGCAGCCCCTGGTGACGGCAGACGCCATTCTCGTCGGCAGGTCGCGCACGTTCTGGGTCTGGATGGCTTTCATGGCCGTGGCTTCCGTCATCTGCAGCGTGTTGCTGCTGGGGCGCGATGCCAACCCCGGCGTCATGGCGTGGATCATTTACATCGCCGGCGTCGTGGCCATTTTCCGCCAGCCGCGCTATGGCGTTTACTTCATCGTCTTCTTCGGCCTGATCGCGGACAAGGCGCTGATGTTCTGGTATCCCTTCGCGCTCAACCTGTCCAGCGGCGAATCGCTCATGTTCCTGGACAAGTCGATCAAGTTCAGCCCGCTGGAAATCTACCTCGTCCTCACTCTTATCTCGTGGCTGTTGCATGGGCTGGCGCGGCGCGACCTGAAATTCAACAAGGGCTTCATGAGCATTCCGGCGCTCATCTGGGCCGGCTTCATGGGCTTCGGGTTCTTCACCGGCATGACGCACGGCGGCAACTTCAACATCGGCCTGTGGGAATGTCGCGCCATGTTCTACCTGCCGTGCATGGTGGTGCTCACCGGCAGCACCTTCGAGAAACGCGAACAACTCAGCCTGTTGCTGTGGCTGGCCATGCTCGCGCTGTTCATCATGGGCGGGCTGGTGGGCGTCTACACCTTCATCTTCGTGTTGCATGGAACAGCAGGCCGAATCGAGTGCATCGTCGAACATGCCGCGGCGGTGCGCATGAACACGTTGTTTGTGTTTGCGATGGCCTCGCACATGTTCAAAGCGTCCAAGCTGAAGCGCGTGCTATTGCCGTTGATGTGCCCGCTGGTGCTCATCACCTATATGGTCTCGCAACGGCGCGCAGCTTACATCAGTTTAGTGCTCGGTATTGTGATGATATTTGTGGTCATGTTTATCGTCAACCGCAAACTATTCATGCGCATCGTGCCGGTGGTGGCCATCATGGGGATCGGCTACCTGGGCGCGTTCTGGAACAACTCCGGCACGCTTGGCCTGCCCGCCCGCGCCATCAAGTCGATGGTCGTATCAAACGGCGGCAGCGCGCAGGAAAACTCCTCGAACGAATACCGCGTCATCGAAAACACCAACGACATCTACACCGTCAAACAAGCGGCGATCATGGGCGTCGGGTTCGGCCACGTTTTCTACATCATTGCCCCCATGCCCGACATCAGCTTCTTCGAATGGTGGCAGTACATCGTGCACAACTCCATCATCTACATCTGGATGAAAACCGGCATCGGCGGGTTTACCTCGATGCTCTTGATGATCTCAATGGCGTTGATCATGGGCGTGCGCGCGCTGTTCAAGATGCCGGTCGGCGAAATGGGCGCCATCACGATGACGGCGCTCTTATACATCTTCATCCATTATGTCTACGCTTACGTCGATATGTCATGGGATCCGCAGAGCATGCTGTACATCGGGACGATGATGGGTGTTTTGAACTGCGTCGAGAAAATCGCAGCCAACATCCCGCGCGACCCGCCCCTGCGCGTGTTGAAAGTATGGAATCCGCATAGCAACAGACCCACAGAAGTTGAGGTGAAATTTTGATCGAATCCCGCATCGCTAAACTAAAACGTCTCTGGTACGAAGAAAATCATGGCTTTCATCCAAGCTGGCTGCTGGCGCGCGGCGTGCTGGCCATTTTTCCGATGCACGTCGGCAGCCGCGTGCGCGTGGCCGTCATGCGCGCCATCGGTTTCAACATTGGCCACGGCACCCTGATGTGGGGCTTGCCCACCATTACGGGCGATGACAGGTTGCAGAACAACCTGGAAATCGGCGAATATTGCTGGATGAACGTCGGGGCCTTTTTTGACCTGGGCGCCAAGGTGACGATCGGCGACCGCGTGTCGATTGCGCACCAGGTCATGTTCATGACGACCAGTCACGAAATCGGCCCGGTGGACCGGCGCGCCGGTCCGCTGATTTTCAACCCGATTACGGTTGGCGCAGGCACGTGGCTGGGCGCGCGCGTTTCGATCCTGCCCGGCGTCACCATTGGCGAGGGCTGCGTGGTGGCGACCGGCTCGGTGGTCAATAAGAACGTACCGGCCAATAGCATTGTGGGCGGCGTGCCCGCCAAATTCATCCGAGAAGTGCCGTTAGAAGGTGAAGTGCGCAACACTGTCATGCGCGAAGTCCTCTTGGAACGGAAACCGGGGTAACCATGCCGACGTTGTCCATCATCCTGCCCACCTATAACCGGCTGCACCGCCTGCAGGTCGTTCTGGCGGCGCTTGAACGCCAGACGTACCCGCACGACGACTTTGAGGTGCTTGTCATCTCCGACGGCTCGCCCGATGGCACCGATGACTTCCTGCGCGCCTACGCTGCCTCCGGATCGCCGCTGCACCTCACCCCGCTCTTTCAACCCAACGGCGGCGTGGCCGTGGCGCGCAACCACGGGCTGGCCAAAGCGACCGGCGATTTCGTGGTCTTTATCGACGATGACGTCGTCGCCGCGCCGGAACTGCTGAGCGAACACGTGGCGGTGCATCGGCGCGAAGGGGACGACGTGGTCGTGCTCGGCCCGTTGCTGATACCGCCCGACTTCCCGCTGTCGCCGTGGACGCTGTGGGAGCAGAAGATGCTCAATAAGCAATACGCCGACATGGAAGCCGGCAACTGGACGCCCACGCCGCGCCAGTTCTACACCGGCAACGCCTCGCTACACCGCCAACGCCTCGTCGACGCCGGTGGGTTCAACGCGGCATTTCGCCGCGCCGAGGATGTGGAGCTGGGCTACAGGCTGGCCGATGCGGGGATGTATTTCGTGTATGCGCCGCAGGCGCGCGCCTTTCACTATGTCGAGCGTTCATTCCGTTCGTGGCTCGATATACCGTATGCCTATGGGCGCAACGATGTTATCTTCACGCGCGACAGGGGGCAGACGTGGCTGATACCGACGATCATGAAGGAATACCACGAGCGCAAATCCTCCATCCGCGCGCTGGCGCGCGCCTGCCTGGATCACGCGCAGTTGACCCGGCTGGTCATCACCTTGCTGGGCAAAGCGGCGCTGGCGGGCGCCGCCATTCATCAGCACGGGATTCCGCGTGCCGCCTATAGCGGCATTTTTAACCTGCGCCACTATCAGGGCATAGCGGACGAGCTGGGCGGGCGAACGGCATTCTTCGCCGAGGTGGAGCGCGCGCGCGTGACGCCGTATGTCAAGCCTGATATTCTGAAACCGAAACCAAAGTAGAGGGGGACAATCACGTGATGGAGAGAATAGGAGCAAAGTCGCGAGCCACTGGTAGTACTTGCCAATGGCGCCACGCCGGCCACAGGAGGCGCGTATGACACAGCCGCCGCGCGTTACTTTCATGATGGAGGTCCATGTTGGCTTGCGCACCTACTACGAAAACCTGCGCCGATTCGTGGACAAAGACAGCCGCATCACCGCAACGTGGACGCTGATTACCTACAACCACCCCAATCGTTTGCTGCGCAGCAACCTCATACCGGCCGGCATTCGCGGCACGCTGAACGGGGCCATACAGGTGCGTGATGCCTTGCAGAAGACTAGTCCCGATGTGGTGTTCTACAACACGCAGATCACTGCCGTGCTGGGTGGGCGGCGCGTCAGCCACAAACCCTACGTGATTGCCACTGACGTAACGCCGATCCAGTATAACCGGATGGCGGTGCAGTACAACCACACGATCGATCGGAACCCGTGGGTGAGTCGCTACAAACACAACGCCAACAAGCGCGCCATGCAGGGCGCCGCGCGCCTGCTGCCGTGGTCGACGTGGGTGGGCGATTCGATGGTAGCGGACTATGGCGTGCGCCGCGACCTCATCAGGGTCGCGCCGCCGGGCATCGACCTGGGGGCATGGGCGGCCAAAGCCCACTACCGGCAAAATGCCGCGACGCCGGTGCAGGTGCTGTTTGTGGGCGGCGACTTTGAGCGCAAGGGTGGGCAGATTTTGCTCAGCGCGTTCAACCAGTTGCCGGCGGGGCAGGCCGAACTGCACATCGTCACCCGATCTAACGTGGCGGCCGGCGAAAACGTGCATCTATATCACGGCTTGAAGCCGAACTCGCCTGAGCTGCTGGCGCTGTATCGCAACTGCGACCTGTTCGTGCTGCCGACGCTCGGCGACGCGCAGGCCGTCTCGACCGAGGAAGCCAGCGCAGTGGGGCTGCCGATCATCTCGACGCAGATCGGCGCCTTGAGCGACGTGGTGATTGAAGGCGAAACTGGCTTTCTGACGCCGGTTGGCGACGCAGCCGCCTTTGCCGCCCGGCTGCGACAATGCTGCGATGATCCGGCGCTGTGCGAGCGCATGGGGCGGGCGGCCCGCGTGCGCGCCGAAAAATACTTCGATGCCCAGAAAATAGCCGATCTCGTCGTGGATACACTGATCGACATCATTAACGAACAAGGAGGTACGCATGTTTGAGACTTTTAGACAGGATGTAGCGCGCTGGGTGGTGCAGGGGCAATTTGCGGATCCTGCCACCATCACGACCATGTTGGCGCTTAAGCTGCTGTTCCGGCAGATGTCATTGCGTGCCGTGGCGTGGTTTCGGTTGGGCGGCTGGTTCAAACGCCACCATGTGCCATTTATGCCCGGCTACATCCAAAGGCGGCTGTTGCGCGTGTTTGGGCTGGAAATATCGCCGGGCGCGGAAGTGGGCGGCGGGCTATACATCGCGCACCCAGTCGGCGTCGTCATCTTTGCGCAACGCATCGGGCGCAACTGCAGCGTGATCGCCAATGTCACCATCGGCATGCGCACCAAGTGGGAATTCCCGGTCATCGGCGACAACGTCTTCATCGGCGCGGGCGCGCGCGTGCTGGGCGGTATCACGGTGGGCGACAACGCGCGCATCGGCGCGAATGCCGTTGTCATCAAGGATGTACCCGCAGACGCGACGGCGATTGGTGTGCCGGCGGTGAACACGCTGCGACAAAGCGCCGGCGGTACGCAGGAAGCGGGCAAGGGAAGCGGGGCATGACATCGAAGCGCTGGGTGATGCGAACGCGAGTGCTAGGCGTCGTGGTGGCGTTGTGCATGACCGTAGCGATGACGGCCTGTGAGAACACGGACGACGCCGGTGGCAGCGCGCCGACGGTGGCGCCGGAGTTTGTATTAAGCGGCACGAAAAGGGCAGCCAGGGCGACCCCACTCCCCACAACCGACCATTTCACAAAGGCAGCGACACCTACAGCAAGTGACATGACGGTGGAAAGTCCGGCGGAGACGCCGACGCTTCCACCGACGCCGGATGCGGGTGCGACGGCCATGGCTGCGGCCAACGACCTGGCCAAATCGAAGATTACGCCGGTGGCACAGCCGGTGATCTACGAAGTACCGATCTATGGCGGTGGTAATGGCAAGCTCAGCCCCGGCTGGTCTGTCACGCAGTCATGGAAACTGGACTATAACCTTGAGGCACCAGGACGATCGATCAGTGGGAGCAAAGCGTTATCAATGATCGCCACCGACGACTATGGGTCGCTCTTCTTTGTCAACTTGCCCAACAGCGGCCATGAATACTCGCGCACCCACATCGTCGGGCTGCGCATGTTCCTGAACGCCGGTGAAGGCACCATCACGCCGGGCAACCTGGCCTTCACGATACTGGGCAGCAACGTCTTCACGTATTATGTGCGCGGCGACAACTCGGTGCCGACGACGACGCAGATGTATTTCACGGAAAGCCGGCTGGACGAACTGGGTCAGATGCGCCCGCTGCCGCCCAACACCTGGGTGGAGCTGGATATCGACCTCAATCAACTGTTGTACGACCCGGATTACAAATACCTCACCTCCTTCTACATCAAGACCGACATAGGATTTCGCCAGAAGGTGTATATAGACAATATCAGTTTAATCATGATTAAGTAGGAAGTAGGAAGAAGGCAATCCAAGATGATTAACAAAACGAACAACCCACAAACCAGGCGGCGCGCGCACACTCGGATACAAGCCATGATGCTGGCAGCGTTGATGTTGTTAAGCGCCTGCCAGACCAAACAACCCGACCCGATCCCCACTCCCGCGCCGGGGCCGATCACCTCGAACCCGGCGCCGGTGAACACGGCGAAAGACACCATACCGATCTCGGCGGTGTCGATCTACGCCAACGGACTAAGCGCGGGCTGGACGGTGGAGAATGGCTGGGGCATCACGACAGGAGACCAAAGCGAGACGGTGCATGCCAGTCGCAAGGCGCTCAGCGTGACCGGACGGAGCGCGAATGCGGCGTTGTTCTTCTCGGTTGCCAAAGAAGCGGCAACGCCCCACCCGCGGCGCGACTATATCGGGCTGCGCTTCTGGATCTACCCATCGAACTGGGACGTCGCGTCCACCGACCTGTCTATTGCGGTGGTGGGCAGCGACAAAATACCGTACTGGTCGCGCGAGGACCAATCGGTGCCGCAACAGGACGTGGCCTATAGCGGCGAAACGCAACTGCTCGACCTGGGTATCGCGCATGGACTGCCCGCGAACACATGGACGCAGGTGGTGGTGTACTTCAACCACCTGCAATTCGTGCCGCCCACGCGCTACCTGACCGGGTTCTATTTGCGCGGCGCCAACCTGGCCAAGCGTGCTTTTATCATCGACGAAGTCGAGTTGCTGGCCTTGCGCGACACGACACCGCCGGCGGTCATTCTGGCAGAAGCGATCGACACCAGCCTGGTCAACCTGGTCTTTAACAAAGACCTCGACCGCAGCAGCGCAGAGGACTCAACCCATTACACGTTGACCAGCCCCGACGACCCGGACTACAGCAAGCCGTTGCAGGTGGCCTCGGCCAGCTACGACGCCGCGTCCCTCAGCGTCAACCTGACGCTGGCCAAACCACTCAAGCTCAACACCACGTATGCTCTCAGCATCACGAACCTGGCGGACACCGCGCCGGCGCCGGCGAATGTGCTGACAACCGAAAAGGCGATCCCGATTACGGCGCAACTATTTAACATCGACGTGGATGCCAGCAGCGAAGTTCACCCGATCAGCCCCTTCATCTACGGCGTATCGGGCGCCCCGCCCGAATACCTGGTGGCGCTGGACGCGCACTTGAATAGCTGGGGCGGCAACGCCAGTTCGACCTACAACTGGACACTGGGCAACGCCTGGAATGCGGCGCGCGACTGGGAATACCGCAATGGCAACTATGGCTACAGCGGCAAGAACGCGGCCGACGACTTCATCTCGCAAACGGTGGGCACCGGCACAGACGTGTTGATGACGCTGCCGACGATCGGCTGGGTGGCCAAAAACAGCGACAACAACACGTGTTCTTTCCCGGGCGCGGATGGCAAGTGCAGCAACCAGCAGGGAGCCTCGTGCCGACAGCCCGGTACTGTCGCCGACCCCAACAAGGCTTATGTGCCGAGCGACGTGAAATCGATTGTGGCGTGGGTGAAGCACATGGTCGCGATCCCCAAGGCCAACGTGCAATTCCTGGCGTTGGACAATGAGCCGGACGTGTGGGGCGAGACGCATTATGACATCCATCCGAATTGCACGACGTATGACGAGATACTGAACAAGTACATCGAATACGCAGATGCCATCCACGACATCGCGCCTAATGCCAAATTGTTCGGGCCGGTCAGTTGCTGCTGGTACTACTACTGGAACTCGATGGCCGGCGCGACCGACAAGCTGGCGCACGCGAACAAAGACTTCCTGCCGTGGTACCTGGAACAAATGCGCTTGCACGATGAGCAAACCGGCAAACGCACGCTCGATGTGCTGGACATTCACTACTACCCTGCCGGCTTTTACAACGACCAGGTCGACGCCAAATCCGCCGAAGGGCGCTTGCGCAGCACCCGCTCGCTGTGGGACAAAACCTATCCCGACGAATCGTGGATCAAAGACCCGGTGTACCTGATCCCGCGCATGAAAGAGATGATCGCGGCCAACTATCCGGGCACGCTGTTCGGCATCAGCGAATGGAACTGGGGCGCGGACAAGACGATGAACGGCGCGCTCGCGCTGGCGGACGTGCTGGGTATCTACGGGCGCGAAGATGTCTTCTTTGCGACGTACTGGCGCTACCCGGAGATCAACCTGCCCGGCTTCTTCGGCTTCAGTATGTATACGAATTACGACGGCAAGGGTTCCGCCTTCGGTGATACATCCGTGCACGCCAGCAGCTTTAACCAGGACAAGGTGTCGGTGTATGCGAGCATTGACAGCAAGACGGGCAAGCTGATGGTGATGATGATCAACAAAGACACCGATAACAACGCGCAGATCAAACTGAATATCAAGGGGTTCAAGCCCAGCGGCAAGGGCGATGTCTATCGCTATACGGCAGACCAGCCCAAATCCATCGCGCATGAAGCGTTGACCTACGGCGACGGTAATTACCGCCTGCCGACATATTCAATCAACCTGTTTATCCTGGATCCCCAGAAGTGACGAAACAGATATGACACAGCATGACAACCTGCACATCGGATTTGTATTGGAACAGGCGTTGGGGCATATTACCCACGCCAAAAACCTGATGACGAACGTGCCGCGCGACGTGGCCATCACGCCGTACTGGGTGCCGGTGCCGTTTGAGGTGCACGGCAGGGCGGCCAGGGTGCCGCTGTACAAGAGCAACTGGACGGTGCGCTCTGGCCTGCGCGCGCGCCGGTTGCTGGCCACTCTGGCGCGTGAAACGCGACTGGATGTGTTGTTCTTCCACACGCAAGTGCCTGCGGTGTTATGCACCGACTGGATTCGCCGCACGCCCAGCGTGGTTTCGCTCGACGCGACGCCAATACAGTTTGACGAACTGGGCGCCTCGTATAACCACGAAACCGGGCCGGCATGGCTGGAGCAGATCAAATGGAAGCTGAACGTCGATTGTTTCGAGGCGGCGCGCCATATTGTGGCGTGGAGCACGTGGACGAAAGACGGGCTGGTGAAGGACTACGGCGTCAACCCTGACAAGATCAGCATCATTGCGCCCGGCGTCACCGTGAGCGAGTGGGTTGTGCCCGACCGTTATGAGGGCGAAGCCAGGAAGGGCCCGGTCAAAATCCTGTTCGTGGGCGGCAACCTGGAGCGCAAAGGCGGCTCGCTGCTGGTGCAGGCATTCCGCGCGCTGAAATCGCTCAATGTCGAGTTGCACCTCGTCACCCGCGACAAGCTGGCTTCTGAGCCGGGTCTGTTTGTGTATAACGATGTCAAGCCCAACAGCGACATCCTCAAAAAAATGTACAGGGCATGCGACATATTCTGCCTGCCGACTTTCGGCGACAGCATGCCGATGGTGCTATCGGAGGCAGGGGCAGCCGGGCTGCCTCTCGTCTCCACGCGACTGGCCGCCATCCCCGACATCGTGATAGATGGCCAGACGGGGCTGCTGGTGCCGGTGGGCGACGTTGCAGCACTGACCGAGGCGCTGCGCACGCTGGTGGAACAGCCGCAACTGCGGCGCAGCCTGGGAGTGCAGGCGGCGCAGTACGTAACCGAGCACTTCGACTCGGTGAACAGAACGCAGGAGCTACTAGACCTGTTGAAACACGTTGCGGGCGGAAGCTGGCCGCTGGCCTGTCCTGTGGACGGAAAATCGCATGGCTGATATCCTATTAACCGTATCGGGCACAATCAGCCCGAAACTGCAAGAAGAACTGAGCGACGGACGCCGCCCGGTGCCCGACTACCTGGCCATGTCGCAGGCCTTTGGCGCTGACCTGATCGACTATCCGGGCGCGCGCGCGGCAACCGGCTTGCTGGGTAAACTCATCGAAAAAATCGGCGGGCGCAACGCGCTGCTGGCCTGGGCCTGCTTCATCAAGGCGCGCGCCTACAAGGTCATCTTCACCGACGGCGAACAGATCGGCATCCCGCTGGCGCTGCTGCTGAAATTCCTGGGCTGGCTGGGCGGCCGCCGCCCGCGCCACCTGATGATCGTGCACATCCTGTCGGTCGGCAAGAAAATGCTGTTCTTCGACAAGCTGGGCATCCACAGCCACATCGACACGTTCTTCGTCTATTCGACGTGGCAGAAACACTTCATCGAAGACCGCTGGCGCGTGCCGTCCGACAGGGTGGTTTTCACACCCTTCATGGTCGACGCCTCCTTCTTCCGCCCGGGTGCGGTGCCGCCGAGCGCCGGCGCGCCGGCGCGCCTGATCTGCAGCGTCGGACAGGAGTGGCGCGACTATCCAACACTGCTGGCGGCGGCGCGCGGCATGGAGGGCAGCGTGCGCATCGCGACGGCCAGCCCGTGGTCGAAACGCCCCGACACAACACAGGGCATGGACATCCCGCCGAACGTGACGACGTGCCGACTGAACCAGTATGACCTGCGGCAACTGTATGCGGACAGCCAATTCATGGTCATGCCGCTGGCCGACGTGGCTTTTCAAGCGGGCGTGACGGCTATCCTCGAAGCGATGGCGATGGGCAAAGCCGTCATCTGCACCCGCACGAAAGGCCAGACCGACGTGATCGTCGATGGCGTACATGGCTTGTATGTCCCGCCGGGCGACGTGGCGGCGCTCAGCGCGGCGATGACGCGCCTACTCGATCACCCCGACGAAACCGAGCGCATGGGCATGGCCGGGCGCAAGTTGATCGAAGAACAGATGAGTCTTAATATGTATGTGCGACGATTAGCGCCATACACCCGCTAAGGAGGTAGCATGAAGGTAGTGATTACAGGCGGCGCCGGTTTCATCGGCAGCCACGTGCTCGATCGATTGGTTCGCGACGGCTGCGAGCAGATCGTGATTATCGACAACCTCTTTCGCGGACGCATGAGCAACATCAAGGCGCACCTGTCCAATCCGGCGGTGACCTTTGCGCAGGCCGACATCCGCGACGAAGCCGCGTTGCGGCCGCTCATCGCGGGCGCCGACACGGTGTACCATCTGGCCGCGCAGTCGAACGTGATCGGCGCGGTGACCGACATCGACTATTCGTTCACCACGAACGTGGTCGGCACCTTCAACGTGCTGAAGGCGGCGCGCGACCTGGGTGTGCGCCGCGTCGTGTTCACCTCATCGCGTGAGGTGTATGGCGAGGCGCAGTACCTGCCGGTGGACGAAAATCACCCGTTCAACGCCAAGAACTCGTACGGCGCGAGCAAGTCAGCCGGCGAGATGTATTGCCGCGTGTTCAACAACATGGGCACTGCTGTATCCGTCGTGCGGCTGGGCAACGCCTACGGCTCGCGCGATGTCGACCGCGTCATTCCGATCTGGTTGACGCGCGCGCTCAAAGGCGAAGACCTGATCGTGTATGGCGGTCAGCAATTGATCGACTTCGTGTGGATCGACACCATCGTCGACGCGCTGGTGCGCCTTGCGGCCATGGACGTCGACCCTGATCCGGTCAACATCGCCTCTGGTCAGGGCACTTCGATCCTCGATCTGGCGCAACGCATTCTGGCGTTGACCGGCGCGGGCACCAAGGTCGTCGTCCAATCTGCACGTTCCGCCGAAGTCGCCAAGTTCACAGCCGATGTGCGGCGCATGCAGCAACGGTTGGGCATTCAGCCGCCCGCTGATCCGTTATTCGGATTGCCACAATTGGTGACATGGTATCGAGATAATCTGATATAAACAACATCGACATGACTATACTCAACCTGCTTGTCACGATCGCTCAGGTGATCGATCTGCTACTTGGCATCGCGGTGGCGATCGAGGTGGGCTACTTGCTGCTCTTGACCGTGGCGGCCTTGTTTGCCCGCCGCGTCACGCCGCTGCCCGCCGGCGAGCCAGCCACCCATTTCGTCGTCCTCGTCCCCGCGCACAACGAAGAAGTGTTGATCGAGCGGACGGTGGATTCGCTGCTGGCCATGGACTATCCGCGCGAGCGCTTTACGGTATGCGTGATCGCCGATAACTGCACCGATCAGACAGCGGCGCTGGCGCGCGCGCGCGGCGCGATGGTTGAGGAACGCACCAACGCCGAACTGCGCGGCAAGGGCTATGCGCTGGACTGGGCGCTGCAACGCCTGTGGGAATCCGGGCGGCCGTGTGACGCGCTCGTGATCATCGACGCAGACACGGATGTATCGCCCAACTTCCTGCGCGTGATGGATGCGCGGCTGAGGCGCGGCGACGTGGCGGTGCAAGGCTATTACGCCGTGCGCGACCCCGGCCGTTCGTGGACTGCCGCGTTGCGCTATGCGGCGCTGGCTGTGCTGCATTTCCTGCGCCCGCAGGGTCGTATGACGCTGGGCGGCTCGGTCGGACTGAAGGGCAACGGCATGGTGTTCACGGCTGCCATCATGCGCGGCCATCGCTGGACGGCATCGCTGACCGAGGACATTGAATTTCACATGACCCTCGTGCTGGATGGCAAGCGCGTCGCCTTTGCCTCCGACGCGATTGTGTGGGCCGAAATGCCGAATACGCTGGGCACGTCAACGACGCAGAATGCGCGCTGGGAACGCGGGCGCGTCCAGATGTTGAAGCAGTATGTGCCGACGCTGTTGAAACAGGCGCTGGCAAAACGCAGCTTCATCATGTTCGACGCCGCTATGGAACAACTCATCCCGCCGACGTCGGTGCTGGCCTTTTTGATCGTGGTCTGCCTCGCCGGTGGCATCGTGCTGGGCAGCGCGCCGGGTACAGCGCTTGGCCTGGCGCTGCTGGCCGGCCTCATCGTGTACATTCTGGCCGGGCTGTTGCTGGCGCGCGCGCCGGCCAAAGTCTACCTTGCCATGATCTACGCCCCCTTCCTCATGCTGTGGAAGGTCTGGTTGTATATTAAGGTCGTGATCAACCCGAACAAGACCGGGTGGGTGCGGACACAAAGAAACGAGAAAAAATAGCCCATATGGAAAACACTGAAAACCAGAAACAACCTGACGAACGCGCAGCCCGCATGCTGGAAATGTACGCTACGCGCAGCTTCGGCAGCGCGCGCGCCGTGCAACGCCTGAACTTCACCATCACCCTGTGGGTCATCCGCGTCAAGGTGACCGCTGTCTTAAAGCGCCTGCTGGATATCGCCTCCGCCTCGCTGGCCGTGGTACTAACATCGCCCATCATGCTGGGCACTGCCATCGCCATCCGGCTGGACTCGCCCGGCGCCATCATCTTCAAGCAGACGCGCGTGGGCAAATACAACACGCACTTCATCTGTTTCAAATTCCGCTCGATGTATATCGACGCCGAGGCGCGCAAGGCGCAACTGATGACGCAGAACGAGGCGACAGGCCCCGTATTCAAAATGAAGCGTGACCCGCGCGTCACGCGCGTAGGCCGCATTATCCGCAAACTCAGCATTGACGAGTTGCCGCAATTATTTAATGTGCTGCGCGGTGACATGAGCATGGTCGGGCCGCGTCCCCCCGTGCCCAAGGAAGTGGCGCAATATACCTTCGATGAACTCAAGCGCCTCGATGCCATTCCCGGCATCACGGGTCTGCAGCAAATATCCGGGCGCAGCGATATGACCTTCAAGCGCTGGGTCGAACTGGATATGCAATACATTGCCGAGCAAAGCCTGCTCAAGGATATCGAGATCATGCTTAAAACCATCCCGGCCGTCGTTTCAGGCAAAGGGGCGTACTAAGATGGCGAGTGTGGCAATCCGCAAATTACTGATCATCTCCGGCGTGCCCATCGACGATGTCACCATGCCCGAGGCGCTCGACCGCATCGAGCAGTTTATTGCCATCGGGCGCAGCACGGGCAAGACCCATCAGATCGCGACGGTCAACGCCGATTTCGTCATCAAGGCGCAGGACGACCCCGAATTGCGCCGCATCCTGCAGGAATCCGATATGGCCACCGCCGACGGCATGCCGCTGGTGTGGGGCGCGCGCCGGCTGGGCGTGCCGCTGAAAGGCCGCGTAACTGGCGCTGATCTCGTGCCGGCCCTGGCCACCCGCGCCGCCGAGAAGGGCTTTTCCATCTTCCTGCTCGGTGCTGCGCCCGGCATCGCGGCCAAGGCGGCGAAGTTGATGCAGGAGCACAATCCAGGGCTGAAGATTGCCGGCATCTTGGCGCCGCCGGTGAAATCGCTGCTCGAAACCGATCCCGCCGTGCTCGAGGCCATCCGCGCTGCCAACCCCGATGTGCTGCTGGTGGCCTTTGGCAATCCCAAACAGGAGAAGTGGATCAACATGCACGCGCGCGCCTTGCGCGTGCCGGTGATGATCGGCGTGGGCGCGACGCTGGATTTCATCGCGGGCGTGGTCAAGCGCGCACCGCTATGGATGCAGAAAACCGGGCTGGAATGGACGTTCCGCCTCGCGCAGGAGCCGCGCCGGTTGTGGAAGCGCTACATGATCGACATGACCGGTTTTGCCGTGTTCTTCTCGCGCCAATGGTGGGTCATGGGCCGGCAGGCGACGCCCAAGGCCGTTGCGGGCGAACCCTTGCTGCCATTTTCCGAGATCGTGCTGGTCGATGGCATTGCAACCATCCGGGTGAAAGGCCGGCTCGACATGATGAATGTCGCCGCCTTTCGCGCCAAGACGCAGGAGGTGCTCGCTGTCACACCGAATATCGTGGTGGATCTCTCCACGGCCGATTTTCTCGATAGTTCCGGGATGGGCGCGCTGGTGCACCTGGCCAAGCAGGCGCGCGATGCCGGCGGCGATGTCGTGTTGTCAGCGCCGGCCAAACCGGTGATGACGGTGTTGTCCATGATGCGGATGGATCGTTTCTTCGAGATTCGCGTCGCCGCCGATGCGCTGCAGCCATCCAACACACCGGGGTTGGCCAAGACACAGATGGTTGGTCAGTGGGCTGTGCTCAAGATGCCGCGCCACTTTGACAACACCACCTCGCAGATGGTGCTGGCGCAAGGCAACACCGAGTTGACAGAGCATCCGCGCATTGTGTGCGACTTCTCAAGCACCGTGTTTGTCTCCAGCGCCGGGCTGGCCGTACTCATGCAGTTGAACCGGCAAGCCGGCACAGTCAATGGCGAGGTGCGAGTAGCTTCTTGCCACAACGACGTTTTGCGCACCATGCAACTCGCGCGTTTCGACAAACTATTCACGCTTTATGCCGACGTGGCAGCGGCGATTAAGTAAGATTAGCGCGGCAGATTGATACTTGAAGGATGGCTTCGGCATGCAGGCAGTAATACTTGCGAACAACGAGAACGAACATTTTCAACGGCTGGGACGCGCGGTGGCCGTGCCCATGCTGCCACTTACCGACCGGCCTGTCATCTCACTCGCCGTCGAATTGCTGGCCAAGAACGGCCTGCGCAATATTCTGGTGGCCCTCGGCAACGGTGGTGAAGCCATTGAGGGTTATCTGGGCACTGGCCGGCGCTGGGGTGTCAGTTTTACCTATGCGCGTCACCACGAGCCTATCAGTTCCGCCGGTGTCTTAAAACGCTCCGAGCGCCAGTTGAAGGAAACTTTCGTGATCATGCCCGCGGATGCCATCACGATGGTGGACCTGGCGGCAGTGTTGGCGCAGCATCGCGAGCGCAAGAGCGCCATGACCATCGTGGCGCACGCCTGCGCAGCGTCGTATTCCGGCGCGCGCGTATGCCATGGTGCGGCCGGCAAGGTCACCGCCTGCGGCCGTGATATCAGTATCAACGCGCCTGCAAGCACCGGCATCTTCATCCTTGAACCGGGCGCGCTGGCCGCGATACCGGCGAAGACCGATGTTGCTCAGACCATCGAGGCCTTTTTGATACCCGCGTTGCTGGCGCAGGGATTGTCGGTCGATGTCTTTACGGCGGATGCCTATTGGAACCCGCTGGCATCGCTGGCCGATTATGCCGCCGCCCAGCATGCCTTCCTGCAAAGCGCGTGGCAAGCGTCGCAGAGTACTGAGACGACTGTTCCTATCCCCGGTTTCCGCATCAACGCCGCACAGATCGCGCAAGGTGTATGGATCGGGCGCAACCATGCCATCCATCCCACCGCCCGCATTGCGGCGCCCATTTACGTGGCCGATAACTGCTACGTCGGCAAGGATGTCGAGCTAGGCCCGTATGCGGTGCTGGGCGAGAACACCATCATTGACGATGAGGCGACTGTGGCCGACAGCACCATTCTG
>CAIQQO010000403.1 GCA_903873965.1 uncultured bacterium | reverse complement strand
GAGGACAAAGGCACAAATAGCAGCGAAAAAATCAAGATACGGCGCACTCTAACCTTTACGGGAAAGAACTAATGAACTGGGCTCGAGTATCGTACTTTGCACTTTCGTAGACAACCCCGCTTTCCGGCAACTGACGCCACGTGGTCGATGTCAACTATCCTGACCGCCGCATTGACTCAGCTGTTTTGCTACCGGTGCTAACCCGTTGCCTCACGTAATCTGCTACCCGTCGGATGGTCCGGCGGGATCGGAACAACGTGATGAGGCAAATCAGCATGACAACACGCAAGGAGTTGATAGAAGCGCTGCGAGTGCGGTATCGCGGCGCAAACTACGGTGAAAGAGTGAAAATTCTTGACGAGTTTGCGGCCCTAACCGGCTATCACCGCAAGCACGCTATCCGTCTTTTGGGGGGTAAAGGGATTGCCGGGAAGGCCACGCCGAAGTGCAACCGTTTGTATGACGAGGCAGTCCGCCAAGCGCTGACGGTGCTGTGGGAGGCGGCTGATCGGCTTTGCGGCAAACGGTTGAAAGCGTTGATCCCGATGCTGGTGGACTCCATGGAGCGTCACGGCCACCTCGATTTGGACCCCCTCATCAGGTCCAAGATCATGCAAATCAGTGCAGCGACCATTGATCGTGTGCTGGCCGGGGCACGCTCGCATATTGACGGGCAGCGCAAGCGCCGCAAAGGTGTGGGGGCTGCTATTCGGCGCAGCATACCGGTACGCACCTTTGCTGACTGGCGCGATCCACCGCCGGGCTTCTTCGAGATCGACATGGTCGAGCACTGCGGTGGCCCAAAAACCGATGGTGACTTCGTGCACACCCTCACGTTGACCGATATCGCCAGCGGGTGGACCGAATGCGTTGCCATGCGTTGGCGCAACCAGATGCTGGTGATCGAAGGCCTGGACAAAGCGGCGAAAGATCTGCCATTCGCGATGCTGGGCGTGGACTCGGACAACGACAGCGCCTTCATGAACCAGAACGTCTTTGACTACTGTCGAGCAAAGGGGTTGGAGCAGACCCGTTCTCGTGCATACAAGAAGAACGACCAGGCGTGGGTTGAGCAGAAGAATGGTGCCATCGTACGGCGTCTGGTTGGTTATGGACGGCTCAGCGGGCCGGTGGCGACGCAAACCCTGGCGCAACTTTATGCCTCATCACGGTTGTATATCAACTTCTTTCAGCCATCGTTCAAGCTCAAATCCAAGACGCGCGATGGTGCCCACGTGCACAAGACCTATCACGCGCCGGCGACCCCATGCGAGCGGCTTCTGGCGCACGAGCGGATCGATGCGCCTACCAAGGAAAGGCTGAAGGCACAGCTCGAAAGCCTGGATCCAGTCCGGCTGCTGCAAGAGATCCGTTTTGCCCAACAAAGTCTCATCGACATCGCGACGCACGGTGTGCTCGAGCAGGCGGCAACTTCGCCAAGACCAGGCGTAGACGCATTCCTGGCGAGTCTGTCTACTGCCTGGAAGGACGGCGAGGCACGCCCGACGCACCGCAGGCAACCGAACGCCACGCATTGGTGGCGAACCAGGGTGGACCCGTTCGCCGATGCCTGGCCGGTCATCGAAGGCTGGCTGATCGCAGAGCCGTCAGTGCCAGCGCACGCGTTGATGGATCGCCTGGCAGAGATGTTTCCACAAGCGTATGCAAGCAAGGCGCAACTGCGAACGCTACAGCGTCGAATCAAGGAATGGCGTGCCGAGTGCGCCAAGGAGATGATCTTGGGCCGGTTGTTCAAATCGGCAAGCCTTGCGGCCCATGTGTGACCAGCTCCGCATCATCGGCGAGCGCGCTGGGCTTGACTCCAATCGCGCTACGCGCTCATTCCGGCAAGCCCAGCGCAAACAGTTGCCCGGCGACCCAGAATGAAAGACGAAAACAGGGGAAACGACATCAACCAGGGGAGTAACATTCCCTCGTGAGGCAACACGGGGGTCAGGATAGTTGACATCGACCATATGGGCGCTTAGCGAGTTCCTTTGAACTGCAGCCAAGTAAAAATCTGAACCTTCCTGTTCAAGTTGGTCTTCGGTCATACTGCG
>CAIQQO010000402.1 GCA_903873965.1 uncultured bacterium | reverse complement strand
TGGGAGAAGGCGGCGCGCGGGACCGACGGACGGCTGTTCCCATGGGGCAATGCGGCGCCCAATACGTCACTGCTCAATTTTGGCGCGACCCTTGGTTATCCGACCGACGTGGGCATCTACAGCCCGGCCGGCGACAGCCCTTATGGCGCCGCGGATATGGCCGGTAATGTGTGGGAGTGGACGAATTCTATCTGGGGCAGTGATCTCACCACACCCGCGTTTGGCTATCCCTACCAAGCCGATGATGGTCGCGAGGATCTGACCAGCACCAGCGCGCGCCTCTTGCGCGGCGGGGCGTTTGATTCGGCGGCGGCGTATGTGCGCAGCGCGCAACGCTACGGCAACCTTCCGTTCTACCGCTACGTCAATTACGGATTCAGGGTTGCCATGCGACGCTAAACCGAGGTATAACACCAGTACACATGCCAGACTATCCAGAACCCTTTGGACGCTATACATTGCTGAGTGAAATCGGGCACGGCGGATTTGCGACCGTGTATCACGCCCACGACGAGGAGGAGGATCGCGACGTGGCGCTCAAAATCCTGGCGCCGCGACTGGGAGGCGATCCGTTGTTCGTGCAGCGTTTCGACCAGGAATTCACGACCGCGGCGAGTTTCAATCACCCGCACCTGGTGCGCGTGTACGACCACGGCGAGATCAACGCGCGGCGCTACATAGCGATGCAACTGGTGCGCGGGCCAAACCTGCGGGAGCGCCTACGCGGAACCGGCGCGCTGGTGCCTGCGCTGGCGTTGCAGTATGCGTCGCAGATCGGCGAGGCGCTGGATGCGCTGCACGCCCGGCAGGTGATCCACGGCGACGTGAAGGCGGCCAACATCCTGCTCGACCAGGACGGCACGGCGTTGTTGGGCGACCTGGGGCTGCAACGCGCCGGGGAGGCCACAACGTCGATGACGGCTACCTCGCGCGACTTTGGCGGGACGGCCGAATACCTGTCTCCCGAACAGGCGGAAGGGCACCCGGCCACAGAGCGCTCGGACCTGTATTCATTCGCGGTGGTCATCTATGAGATGCTGACCGGGCGGGTGCCGTTTCAGGCGGCAGCGCCGGCGGTGCTGGCGCAGATGCACGCGGATACGCCGCCGCCCAGCCCGCTGGAATTTCAGAAAGACCTGCCGCCGGCGCTGGCGATTGAAGTGTTGCACGGGATGGCCAAGCAACCGCAGGATCGGCCCGCCACCGCCGCTGCGCTGGTGCAGGCGTTGCAGGCGGCGCTTGACCCGGCGCAACAGGCAGCGGCGCAACAAATCCTGGCAATCCTGAACGCGCGAGAGAAACGGGTGGTGGAAGCGCGGGCGCGCGTGGAACAACAGCGGCGGCGCACGGCTGAGGATGAACGCGCGCGGCGGCTGGCCGATGACCGTGCGGCGCAGTTGGAAAGCGAAGCAGCCACGATTGAGGTGGTGGTCAAGGAGATGAATGCGACGCTGGACACGGCCAAGCGCGCAGCTGAGAAAGCCGAGAATGACCGCCGCAAAGCCGACGCGGAGGCGCAGGCCGCGCGCGACCGTTTGGCGCAGGTGCAGAAGTCGCTGGGGATAGACCCGGAGAAACAGGCTGAGGTGCGCCCGTCAGCGCCACAGAACGCGCTGGCGTTGACGTTGGCGCCGGGTGTGACGCTGGATTGGGTGCGCATCCCGGCGGGCGAGTTTCTGATGGGCAGCACGGATGCAAGCAGCGACGAGAAGCCGCAGCACAAGGTGATGCTGGATGAATACCTGATCGGTAAATATGCTGTGACGAATGAACAGTTCGCGGCCTTTGTGAAAGCGACCGGATATGTGACAACGGCGGAGAAAGCGGGAAGCGGGTATACCTATACCGGCGGCAATTGGGAAGATGTGAAAGGCGCTCAATGGCAACACCCCAAAGGACCGGGCAGCGACTTGAATGGCAAAGAACGGCACCCGGTGGCGCTGGTGAGTTGGGACGATGCCGTGGCATTTTGCGCCTGGGCTCAACAAACGAGCGGCAGGCAGGTGCAATTGCCGACCGAAGCACAATGGGAAAAGGCGGCGCGCGGGACGGACGGGCGAATTTACCCGTGGGGTAATGAAGCGCCCAACGCCAACTTACTTAATTTCGACATGAAGGTGAAGGATACAACGGCAGTGGGCAAGTACAGCCCGGCGGGAGACAGTCCCTATGGGTTGGCCGACATGGCAGGTAATGTGTGGGAGTGGACAAGTAGCTTGCACAAAGGTTATCCGTATCAAGCTAATGATGGGCGAGAGGATCAGAGTAGCCGTGCCGCGCGCGTGTTGCGCGGCGGCGCCTTCCACGGTGTAGCGTCGTACGTGCGCTGTGCGTACCGCAACTACTTCAACCCGAACTCCCGTAGCGCCGACTACGGTTTTCGTGTTGTTGTGTCAGCCATCTCTTAAC
>CAIQQO010000401.1 GCA_903873965.1 uncultured bacterium | reverse complement strand
TTACTTCCGTTACACCCATGCAACTGATGAGTGGAAAGATCATCGGTCTGGCTGGCGTGGCATTAACTCAAGTTGCCGTATGGCTGATCGCCGGCGCCTTCGTAATGCAGTTTGCCAAGGAGCGTTTTGATTTCCTGCAAAATGCCACTATCGACCCGGGTTTTATCATCCTTGCACTGGTGCTCTCGATACTGCAATACCTGCTGTATGGTTCCTTCATGGCTGCGATAGGATCCGTTGTACTTGATGCTAAACAAGGACAATCGTGGTCATCTCCAGTCATGTTGACCGGCATGATGCCACTGTTCTTTTTTGGCGTCATCATCTTCGATCCCAACGGGACACTTTCAGTCGCACTCAGCCTCTTCCCACTAACCGCACCACTGGCTTTACTGTTGCGGTATGGCATGACTAACATTCCCGCGTGGCAGATCATTCTCTCGTTGGTTCTGATTACCCTAAGTGTCGTCACAGCGATGTGGATAGCATCAAAAGTGTTCCGTTTCGGCATGCTTCGGTATGGGCAAGGCATCAAACTCAGTGAACTCGCTGCAAGAATCCGATTCTGATCCACCATGCATAAGACATTCATCATCCTGCGTCATGAATTCCTCACCATTGTGACCAAACCCAGTTACTGGATTGGCTTGATCGGCCTACCCTTGTTCATGAGCGTGATCATGACAATCAGTATTCTTGGCAGCGGGGTCGCAACTGTCGCCACGATCAACGCCAAGCAGAATGAAAAGCAGCAGCAGGGGTTCGTTGATCAAAGTCAATTGATCAAGACAATACCTGCCGGAGCAACGTTCATCCGTTATAGCGATACACAGGCGGCGCGCGTCGACCTGACAGCAGGGAAGATAAGCGGATACTTTATTGTGCCCATTGATTACCTCATGACAGGGCAGGTGACCTATGTCTCGCCAGATTTCACGCCGATCAGTTCGCCTACCAACCAATTCGAACACCTGCTTAGGCTCAACCTGCTGGATGGCGACGCACGGGCACTCACCCGCTTCGAGACAACAGTCAACATCGAACGGGCTGAAAAACGCTCACCCGCTGATAGCCATGAGAGCGCAGGATTGCCGTTTCCGATCCTTCCCATATTTGCCGGTATCTTGTTCATGATCGTGATGGTGACGGCATCAAGTTACTTGATGCAGACAGTGAGTGTCGAGAAAGAAACCCGCGTCATGGAAGTGCTGATGACATCTGTTACGCCTACTCAGCTTCTCGCAGGCAAGATCCTCGGGCTCGGATTGATTGGGCTAGTGCAAATGATTCTGTGGGTGATGTCATCACTAGGCGCATTGAGCGCCATACCACCCTCAGCAGGATTGGGCAGTATCAGCGCCGGCAGCATCGCTGTTGCCATCATCTACTTCATCCTGGGGTACTTTACATATGCTGCATTGATGGCCGGGTTGGGCGCCTTGATGCCGGGCACTCGAGAAGCAGCACAATACACCTTTTTTATTATCCTGCCGCTCATCAGCCCACTCTATATCATCACCTCCCTGGTGCTCGATCCTAACGGCCTGCTGGCGGTTGTACTCAGCCTGATGCCGCTAACTGCGCCCGTGGTGATGGTCATCCGTGTCACCGCAACCGATGTCCCGTTTTATCAAATTGCCCTTGGCGCCATCCTGTTGGCAGCAACAAGTGTACTCGTCACGATGCTCGTAGCACGTCTCTTCCGTGCAGGCAACCTGCTGAGTGGAAGCAAACCGACGATCAAACAGGTTCTGGCGGCAATGAAATGAATATCACTCTCGGTGCGTATCTTCTCAGCGGGACACCTGGCTATAGGCAGGCTGGGATTCACCAATACATCAAGGCACTGATCGAAGCACTCGCAGTGCGTCCAGAAGTGCTTTCCGGCAAAGTCAAACTCACCGCTCTCATCAGTCCAACAGCACGTCAAGAGTTATCACTACCATCACCACGCCTGGGCTCCAATGCCCAAGCAGCAGTTTCAGTAGTCCCTTCCTCACGCGACACCGAGTCCCCCATAACGCGATTACGTGTGGAGCAGATGGAAACATCACAACTCCTGCGCGCGCAACACGCCGATGTTTATCACGGCATGGCCTTTGTGACGCCATTAAATGCATCTTGCCCGACCGTTGTCACCGTGCATGACCTGAGCTTTATCACGCGCCCACAGACGCACAAGCTGTTGAACCGCACTTACCTGAGCATCCTGACGCTACTATCATGTCAACGCGCGGCACGCATCATCGCCGTGAGTGAGTGGACTAAACGCGACGTTGTCAAGTATTTGCGCATTCCGGCTAGTCGCATCGATGTTATCCCGCATGGGGTACATCCACGCTTTCGCCCTTTGCCTGCAGAGAACGTCTACGCATTCCGGTCTGCTAACGACATCAGCATGTCGTCAATCTTCTTCCTCGGCAGCCTGGAACCACGAAAGAACTTGCCGGCGCTCATTGAGGCACTCAATGTCGTTCTGCGAAGTGTGCCATCGGCGAAACTTTATGTTGGCGGAAGTCCGGGTTGGAAATATGAGCCCATATATAAACGAATAACCGAGTTGGGACTAAAAGACAAAGTGCACTTCATCGGCCAGATCGCGCAAGATAACTTGGCGCTATGGTACAACGCGTGTGGCGTGTTCGCCTACCCCTCGCTCTATGAAGGCTTTGGCATGCCTGTGCTGGAAGCGATGGCATGCGGCGCTGCTGTTGTCACCAGCAACGTTACATCACTGCCTGAGGTCGTTGGCGACGCCGGGATCATGGTCTCGCCAAATGACATTGCCGGCATGGCTGAGGGGATTGTCGGCCTGTTAACCAACCGTTCGATGCGCGCGATGATCGGGACTGGGGCACTGCGACGCGCAGCCCGATTTACGTGGGATCGCACTGCTGGAATGACTTTGGAAAGTTATCACAAATCTCTTCAGAAAACCCCTTGACCTTTGTTTATAGTATGGTATATTTCTGGGGCTGCTAGCTGGATGCGTGGTGTAGAGGCCTAACACGCTGCCCTGTCAAGGCAGAGATCGCGGGTCCGAATCCCGTCGCGTCCGTCCTAGACATAAAGCGAAAGGAAGTGCAAACATCATTTCCTTTCGTTTTTGTCTTTTTCTAGCTACTCTGCAATGTCACTGTTGGATCTACCGTCGGCACCTGTCATAATTTGCAGTTAAGGTGTAGGTTGAATGTACCTACTACCCACCTTGATCATACCCATCTGCAAAAACAGCAGGTCAAACTCCGGGTTTGGCTCATAACTAACTATCGCGCTGCGAATGGTGTCAACATAAACCGCCTTGAATAGTAACCTCAGCATAGCCTGCCTTTGCTCTTTCGTGGCCTTAATCCACGATGAGTGTATGGCAATCATCTGCTTGCCTGCGGTGGTTACGTGTTCGGGTATGCGCGCTACAGTCTGTCGGTTTAGCTGCGCCAATTCATTTTTTACCGGGGAAGCCATGCGCACATATTCTTCATCGCTGATAAGGTTCTTTTGGTGTTGGAAACTCAAGTTACGTAGTTCCGCCTGCAAGTCCTGTTTGCGTCTCTCATTGGCGCTTCGTTCAGGTTTGTCATCAGTCTTTAAGAACTGCTGAACAAGCGCACGCCAATCTTCAGGCAATACCAGATGCGCTATGGTGTCATCAATTTGAGGTATTAGCGCTTTTTCACGAACCATATGCTGATCTCCAACGCAGGAGCCTCCTCGTATCGATGCTGTGCACCGATAGTAAAGGTACTTTTCTCCTGAAGCGCCTTTTGTGCAGCGCAATGGATCGCCACACACTGCGCAATGAGCTAAACCTCCTCCAAGCAAGTAGGTTTGTGTCACCTGTGTTGTAGCGAATCGCCCTGCATTTGCCCTTTGCGCTCGGGATTCTATTACCTGCTGATACATTTCCTTTGTAATTATGGCTGGATGCGTGCCTACTTTGACTTGTTTTTGCATCGCATACCGCTCGCCTCGCTGTAAAGACCGGGTACGCTTTTTACGCTCGCCCACGCCTACATACTCCGTATTACCCATGTAGAACTGACCAGCTCGTAACATGGATGCTACTGAGTCCTTCGTCCACGGACGTCGTGTCTTGGGATCATCATCCGGGCCAGCCTTCTTCTTGTTGTCTTCAATCAGTCTGTACGTGCGGTATCCTGCTGTGTTCATCAGGGCAGCAATCTCAGCATCAGTCTTTCCCTGTATACACCATTCGTATGCCAGTCGCACTCCTTCGGCATCACGGTTTGGCTCTGGGCCGCCGTCATCACCTTTGCTATATCCAAACCGCAAGTCGCCGTTGTAGAAACCCTGCTCGAACCGCTCGCGCTTACCTTTGGTGGTTTCGTTGCGCAGGTTATCGACGTACCACTGCGACATAGTGCCCATGAAACCAAGCATCATTCGGCCATATGGAGTGGTGAAATCCATGTTGGCTTCGGTGGCGCTGACGAATGTGACGCTGTATTTCTCTAGCTCACCCAGGATTCGCATGACGTCTTCGAGGTTGCGCGAGAATCGGTCGAGTTTGTGGACGACGACAGTATCAAAGGTGCGTCC
>CAIQQO010000400.1 GCA_903873965.1 uncultured bacterium | reverse complement strand
GGCGATGGGACGTACTGCGCGCGCAAAGGCAGGAAGTTCTCCCACCTTGAGTGGCGTGACCTCAAGCGTTTCGCCGCCGATGAGAATTGAGGTTGGTACTGGCGGCAAGGCATCAAATTGCGTTGTTGTATTCATCATCATCCGATCTGCACGATGCGACCAAACTGGCCTAGCACCGCGTCATAGGGTTTAGTGGAGTCCGCCAGCAGAGAGCCTTCCAGATCAAACTTGTTGTAGTCGCTGGAAATCAGTGCCAGTTCTTTCAGTGGATCGAAGGCGACGCGATACAGTTCAACCAGCACACGCGCATTGCCCTGTGCCGTGTTGAGTCCTTCGAGACGCAGGTAACGCTCCGGCAGCGGTTGCGTGAAAATGCCGATCTCGGCAACTGAACCGTAGGCATAGCTCGCCAAGTACGGTGCAGTCAGTCCTGTGACATCCAAAAACTGGATCGCCCCGAAATCGGTATCGGCGGTGTAATGCGTGCCAGCAATCAGAGTGGTCGGTGTGCCTGCGCTGTCTGTCAGTACCAAGGCTGAGACCTTCGGGTGCGCGAGGAAATAGCGATCACCAATGACTGGCGCAATCCCACCCAAGGTTTCATCCGTCACCGTTCCACCATTTGAAGTTACCGCTGTGCCATAAAGCGCCAGCGCCAGATTCTCTTTGGTGAATTCCTCAATGGCCAGCGTGATGGTTGCTGACTTGCTCTTGATCATGCGGTGATCAAGCGAACGCTGTCCGGACTGAGACTCGAAATGTTCCAGCACTTCGGTCTTGAGCGACAGCTTTAAATCGGCAACATTGCCGGGCGAGCGCACTTCAATGGGCTCACCATTGATATCGCGTTTGCCGAGATAGACTCGGCCTTGAAACGAGGCGTAATAGCTCACTTGGATTTCTCCTCTGGTTTAGAAATGCTGGTGTTTGTTTTGGTACTGGTGGAGGGTTTTGCCACGCCGTTATCGATCAGCCACTGTGCCTTGTTGGCATCCATGGTGACGTTAGCGCCGGGCAGGTAAGGAACGCCTGCATGGGTATGCAGCTTCAGTAATTCAATCTGCATGAGTTAACCTTTCTGTGAAATGTCACTTACTAACGTCCGGTAGGTAAGCTGGTAACGAGCAGGAATGGCAGCGGCTTCCATGTCGGCATCGTCTTGTTGCCAGTCGCAGTCCAACTCTTTAATGCCAAGCGCCAAGCCACCCAGCGTGACGTCAGCAAAAAGTGCCAAGTGCGCGGCAGTCAGCAAGCGATCTGCGATGGGTTCTGGCGCTTCCGTTTCTGTGCCAAACGAAACGGCTACGAGGCGTAGTGTGAGTTCACGCTCGCAGCGGTCGTTAACGCGCCGCACGGTTTCTGTTTCCGGATACACCAGCAGTGCTGGGCTATGCGTCCGGTCTGTGGGGATGGTGGGTTGGCGACGAAGCGTTGCACCTTGAGCTGCTGCAACCGGTGTGAGACTGGCCACCACGGCTTGGATAAGTTGTTCGCGAATACTCTGCATCACAACCTCGACAAGGTGGCGAGTGACTCGGAGCCGTCTCTGAGTTGACGCACTTCGCGCACACGGTAGGAGTTAGCTGCAATCTCCACCGTGTCACCCGAAGCCAAAGTCAGTCGCGCACTCGGATACTCGATTTGGTAATCGCGGGACAGCAGCATCCCGTCGAGTACCG
>CAIQQO010000399.1 GCA_903873965.1 uncultured bacterium | reverse complement strand
CGCGCCCGGATGGCGGCAGACTGCGCGTCGTTGAGCGCGTACTTGCGCATGTAGGCTTCTTCGTCGCGCTGAAACTCGCCGCGGTTATCCGCGGCGTTGAACGAGAAACACATTTTGTTGAGCGCATAGCCTTTGCGCGCCTGAAGCCCGTCAAAGAGGGTGGTTCCAGGTATTTCCGGCGGCCGAACGATCGAAGTCATGCGAGCTTCCTTGTTGATGTTGAAGTGGTGCGATCCAAACGTCCCTGCAGCATACCCAGTGAAGGAAGGCTTGAATACCAGCATAGGGACTAGAAGATATTCAAATTTGGTATAACAACAAGCTGATTTTTAGCTATTCCACGGGCTCGACTTGCCTTCATACTATCGGCAAACCGATCCACAGGTTTTCATGACAGGAGACAAAAATTGCATAAATATCTATTGCTTCGCGCGGCGCTTGTTGCCGCCATGGGCCTTGCCGTAACGCATTCGAATGCGCAAGACAACAAGTTCAAAATTGGTTTGATCCTGCCCATGACGGGTCAGCAAGCCAGTACCGGACGCCAGGTTGAAGCCGCTGCCAGGCTGTACATGGCCCAGAATGGCGACACCATTGGCGGCAAAAAAGTCGAACTGATCGTCAAGGACGACACCTCCATCCCTGACGTGACCAAACGCCTGGCACAGGAGTTGGTTGTCAACGAAAAGGTCAATGTGCTGGCAGGTTTTGGCATCACGCCTTCTGCCCTGGCCACGGCGCCGATTGCCACCCAGTCGAAGACGCCGCTGGTCGTCATGGCGGCTGCCACGAGCAGCATCACGCAAGCCTCACCGTACATCGTGCGCACCAGTTTTACGCTGCCTCAGGCGGCCGTCAGCATGGCCGACTGGGCGCCGAAGAACGGCATCAAGAAAGTCGTGACCCTGGTGAGCGACTACGGTCCCGGGCTGGATGCCGAAAAATTCTTTGTGGAACGCTTTTTGTTCAACGGCGGACAGGTGTCGGAATCGCTGCGCGTCCCCATGCGCAACCCCGATTTCGCGCCCTTCCTGCAGAAAGTGCGCGACCTCAAGCCGGACGCGCTCTTTGTGTTCGTGCCCTCGGGCGCGGGCGCGGCGGTGATGAAGCAGTTTCTTGAACGCGGCATGGACAAGGCGGGCATCAAGCTGATAGGCACCGGCGATGTCACGGACGACGACCAGCTCAATGACATGGGTGACGGCGCCCTGGGCGTGGTGACGTCGCACCACTATTCGGCGGCGCATCCCTCGGCCTTGAACAAGAAGTTTGTCGACGCCTTTCAAAAGGCCAACAAGGGCTTGCGGCCCAACTTCATGGCCGTGGGCGGCTATGACGGCATGCGCGTGATTTACGAAGCGCTCAAAGCGACCAAGGGTCAGGGTGGCGGCGACGCGCTGTTGGCGGCGATGAAGGGCCAGATTTTCGAGAGCCCGCGCGGCCCCATGTTCATCGATGCGCAGACCCGCGATGTGGTGCAAAACATCTATCTGCGCAAGGTGCAAAAGCAGGATGGACAACTCTACAACGTCGAGTTTGACACCATCAAGGACGTCAAGGATCCTGGCAAGAACAAGTAACCCAGCCCAGCCGGGCTGGGCCGCAGCACAGGGACAGCACTTGTGACGATGACATGTTGACCATCCTTTTCGATGGCATCGCCTATGGCATGCTGTTGTTCATTCTGGCGGTGGGGCTGGCCGTCACCATGGGCTTGATGAACTTCATCAACCTGGCGCACGGCGCATTCGCCATGCTGGGGGGGTACATCACGGTGCTGCTGATGCAGCGCATGGGCCTGCCGTTTCTGGCCTG
>CAIQQO010000398.1 GCA_903873965.1 uncultured bacterium | reverse complement strand
GGGACGCTCTCGTATGTTATTTCGTTCGTGAACGGGATGGCAGACAAGGCAGTCACAGTGACGGCCAGCTACACCAGCCTCAGCCCGGTTGCAACACGAATTGTCTTCACGGCGCCTAATTCAGGCGGAACGTACGTACTGACTCTTGATGGTGACGATACTTCCGACCTCGCCTTTGATGCTAATGCGGCAGCGGTCAAGGCGGCTCTCGGCCTCCTGACTGGATTTACCGTGGATGATTGGATAGTCACAGGGTCGCACACAACGGGTTTCCTTATCCAATGTATAGACGCTACCGTTGTGAGCGCAGCGACTGCCGCCGCCACGCTTCTGTCGGCGACCTACTCGGCGCTGACACCGACAGGAACTGGCACGACGACCACAGTGGGAATTGGCACCACCGCGGTGACACAAACAGGTGCTGCTCCGAACACAATCGACCTGGTCCCGGTCACTCCGTCCAGCGTGGATGTCTATATGGCCGACACTTACGCCGGATTGGATTCAGCCGAAGCGCTTGACAGGACGTTTACGTTTGAGATTGACACGTCGGGACGGGTACAGACGCTGTGGCCTCTCAAGTCCGGCAACATGACCTACTCGTTCTACGTGGAAGCCAAGCCCAAAGTCACGGGCAAGATGAGCATGGCGATGGATGCACTGGCGCGCGTGCACGTTGGCACGATGCGCACAGGGGCGACGAAGTATTTCCGCCTGCTGGCAGTGGGTGACGAGATTGAAACCGGGTTCAACTACTACTGGAAGATTGATTGCGCGGCCAAGATCACCAACGTATCAGGGCCTGCCGACGCTTCTGGCGTATTCGCATCGGATTTTGACTTTTCGCTGGTGGCTGACGACGACCTGGACGGCGGCCCGTTCATTATTGAAGTGCAGTGCAAACTCACGGAGTTGTAAATGATTGATTTGACCGACTTGATCGCAGAGAAACGAGAACTGATTGTGAAATTTCCTAGTGGATCTCTGAAAGTCCATTACCGGCCGAGCGTGCTGACGCCTGAGTATTTCAACAAACTGCAGACGCAGATGGATGACGCGAGCAATTCTGAGAAGCAGGAGATAAGCATCCAGAACATCTGCAATATAGTCGTGTCGTGGGATCTTGCGGACAACGGTGTGCCTGTTCCGATTACAGCCGAAGCACTCTCGAAGATTCCGCAGGTCATCCTGACAGCCGTGTTCAATGAAGTTGAGAAAGACCAGGGAAAACTGAGCGGGGCAACGACCTCTACCGGTGGCTCTCGCGGCCGCAGTTAGCAGTTGGCCGTTGTCCCGACTGGTATCCATTGATCAGGGCTGCGAGGTTTCTCGGCGTTGCGCCGTGGGAACTTCTCGATAAACCGGTTTGTTGGCGCGAATGGGCTTTGTACACAGAAGAAGCCCACTCGCTGCTGGAGAATGAACGCTCAGAAGTAGCGGCTAGTGCGGCTAAATCCGCCAGGAGGTAGGCGTCATGGCTAATATTGCCGATCTGTTTGCCACCGTACGAGCTGACACCTCTGACTTTGACCGTGGCATGGACAATGTCCAATCCCGCTCCGGCGAAGCCGGGCGCGGCATGGACGGCATGACGCTTGCCTCCACCACACTCGGTGTTGCGCTAGGCAACTTGATTTCAGGCGCTGCTGCCCAGTTTGGCGAGTGGCTGATGGCATTGCCCGGTCAAGCCGTCGCCGCAGTTGCCAACATGCAGTACATGCAGATCGGGCTGGACACGCTCCTTGCCAAGGAATTAGCGCAGAACTCCGGCGAGGATCAGATGGTCGAGACCGGCATGCGGCTCGTGGCGGCAACGGAAGATCACATGACCGTCGTCGGCAAAACCAAAAAGAGCGTCGGGGAGCTCACGTTTGAATTACAGGGGGCTGAACTCGCCCTGAGACGTCAGGAAGACGCCTATAACAAGCTGTCGAGTTCCGGCAAGGCGACGCAACTTCAGATGGACACTTCCATGCACACAGTTGAGGGTGCTAGAAACGCCTATCAGCTGCTCGCCGGGCAACTGCAGATGGTTCCCGGAACGGCTGAGACATCGGTTATGGGCTTTGAGAAGGTTCGAGTTGGCGTCAAAAACATCGCTGAGGTGATGCCGCAGGCAGAAGAAGCCGGCAAGAAACTGATGCAGCAGCTCGGAAATATTGCGATCCTGTCGCCGTACACGTTGCCGGATGTTCTGGGCGTCCAGAAAATGGCCATGGTCTTTGGTTACTCAGCCGAGTCCGCCAGGACTTTCACGAGCGCCCTGCTGGACGTAGCGGCAGGCGTCGGCGCATCAGGCCCCGTACTGGAACGCATGACCTACCACTTAGGGCAGATTCGCATGCAGGGCAGTGTTGGCGCTATGCAGGTACGCCAGCTGGCATTGACTGGCTTTGACCTCAATGGTGTTCTGAGATTCATGGGGCAGCAGATGCACCTCAATATCAACGACTACCAGGACTTCAACAAGGAGATCAAGGCAGGAACCATAACGTGGGATGACTTTGCGCGCTTGTTTAGTGAATACTCGAAAACAAACTTTGCCGGCGCGTCCGAGCGCATGTCAAGGTCACTGAAAGGGTTGTCTTCAACACTTAGTGACGTGTTCAACCTGACTATGCCTGATCTGCTCGGCCCTGCGCTTGACCATATCACGCAATTGGCAAGCAACATGCTGAGTACATTCCTGCGCCTGCGCGAGAGTGGAGTATTTGTAGACATGGGCGAATCCCTCAACAAGAGTATCGGGCCGGCACTCGATGGATTGGTCAATAAGTGGGGCATAACCGACTTTGTCATGTCGGCATTTGTAGAACGCGTAGGGAAAGGCAAAGAGCCGATCATGGCATTGGCGGAGGCGCTGCGCCTCGTCCCACCCAAGACGCTTGAAGCGGAGAAGTCGACCAAAACGCTCACGACGGCGATGATGGTATGGTCCAGCGCCATGAGCTTGTCCAAAGACCCCGCTACGGCTTTGCATGCCGCTCTGCTGACTCTCGTTCCGCAACCAGTGGCAGATGCAGTCTGGAATGTTGCCAAAGAAGTGCAGAAACTAGGGCCGTCCTTCGACGAAGCGATTGGCATGATCAGTAAGGGTGACATCTTTGGCGGCATCATGAAGGCTTTAACGATTCCCGGCTCCATGGGTGTTGTCGCCAGCAACCTGGCTAACGAGCTAGGCAAATCGCTGGAGCAGAACACCGACCAGGGGCCTACCGGCTCAATCGCGCGCGGGATCGGGCATCTCATTACCGGCGCAACGGAAGCGCTCAAAAGCCTGCCTGGTGTAGGCGACATTTTCAAGGCCATATTCGGCGATTCGACCGGCCAACAAGACAAGGTACTGGGTATTGCGCAAGGGTTTGAGCGAATTTCCGCTACCCTGAAAAACGATCTTCCGGCCGCGGCGCAGAGTTTGCGCAAGTTCTGGGACGACAACGCTGGGCCGATTCTGTCTGGGTTTGGCGAGGCGCTCGGGAAACTGCCGGGCCTGGTCGATGATGCCATTGGGAAACTGTCTAATGGCGATTTCGCTGGAGCGGCTAAGGGTTTAATTGTCGGAATTGGCACAGCCATTACTAAATGGGTTGGCGACGACCTGGTCCCCGGCGCAAAAAACCTCATTGGGAAGCTCAAGGATGGCTTGACGGACAATCTGCCAAAATGGAATGACTTCGTACAGAGCGTTACCGATGGGATCGGCACGGTGTTTAAGAGTCTCAGTGCCACTGACCTGAATGGGTTGATAGATGGGATTAAGGGGTTGGTTGGGACGATGCTCGCATATCTTGTTGCGCCCGTCGAAAATCTAAGGGATCAGGCAGTTCTCCCGCTCGTAGCCAACCTGGGAAAGGCGATCGGCGAGACGGCTGGCAACGTAGTGCTGGCTCTTGCTAGTTGGGTCAGTATTATGACGGGATTCCCAGGAACCATCGATACGACAAGCCTGAAGCCAGGCGCCAAGCTTTTTGTAGACAATCTGTCAAAGGCTCTTTTGACCGTCAGTGATACCCTGTATACGACCGGCAGCCTGTTATTGCACAGCGTGATGATAGGATTCCGTGATGGGTTGGGGATACAAGGGCCAAGCATGCGCGATTCGTTCAAGGAACAGCTAATGGCAGACGCAGGCAACAAGTGGCTCGAAAAAACGGCGGCCGAACAGCATACGGTAATGCCGGTGATAATGCTCGCCTCAAACATACAGGACTCTCCCACGTGGAAACTCGCCCAAGCTGAAAAGATCAGGATGGAAGCCGAAATAGATAAAAAACTGGATGACATCTTTGGAGTAAATACCCCGATCAATGTAAATATCCCGGTTTCCCCGACGCCGGTTTTTGTGCCTCAGCCGGCACAATCGGTTCAGTCACCCACCGACACCCTCAAGATGGGGACGATGGATTTCCTGCGTTCACAAGGTGAGCCTATTCAAGTTGATCAGCCCGTAACGGTAAAACCCATATTCATCGGCAGCCTGGACAACCCAAAGGACGGCCCGACGGCGGCTCAGGCTTACACAGACTACGTAAGCAGGCTAATCAGCCCGACGGATACACCTATAACCACGACAGTGCCTGTTTCGCCTAACCTGGTGATCGATAAATTTGGAGCTGGTGTAGTCAGCCAATTCTACGCATCCCCGGAATTTGCTGCGTCGATAAGCCCGACTCCAGGATGGGTCCAGCAGGTGCCGATCGCGATTCAGCCGATTGTCACAGCGGTTCCCACTGCACCGGAGCAGGCTCTGAGCTCTTTGCAGACCTACCAGAACATGAAGGATGCCGGGTACGATTTCGCCAAAGGCATACCAGCAGGATTCGACAAGGCAAAACCTGACGTCATCAAGGCGATTAAGGGGTTGGGAGAGGCTGGCACGGAATGGTGGACGGCGTTTTACCAGATTCATTCGCCCTCGAAAGTTACGGCGAGCACACTCGGTCTGCCATTTGGGCAGGGCATTGCCATAGGCGTTACCCAGAGTTATCCCGAATTCACCGCGGCGCTGTCCGGCTATTCGACGATCATCATGAACGTCGCCGGCCAGATGATTGCGGCCGCCCCTGCGATCGGCATTGGCATTATTGACGGTATCGTGGCTGGCATGAAACAGCGCGCCACGGAATTGTTCGGCGCTGACGCTGCGGGACTTGGTGGGATTGGCAAGGGTGGAAATGGTACGGGTGGTGGCGGAGGCGGTAATATAACTGCCGCCGGCCTAGGAACGGTTGCGCCACCACCTCCGCCGAGAGACGGCACCATACGTGTAGTCAACGTGGTCATTTCGGATAGGGTAATCGCCTCTGCTGTAATTGACTATGGAGGCGAAACAGTGGATAACGATAGTGCGAGGAACTACGCTTGACATACGATTACGTCATGATAGATGGCAAAAAGTCACTTGCCACTAAATGCGTCATTATGTACCCACAGGACTACAAGAAGGTACGCGAACTACTGAACGGTGGAGTTGCGCAATCATTCAGTATCCCCAGGCGGAGCTGGGACGTTGAACTCCTGTTCGAGACAGACCCGGATGATGGCGACTACCTCAGCATGGCAGATATGCAGAGGTTGCTGATGGTGACCGACGTTGCTGATGCCGACTTTGCATTTGTCGATCTGCTGGGCAACTCCGTCAGCGTAGTGATTTCCAAAGCCAAAGACCCACAGCCTCAAGGCCGGGTACTGGAGTCTTGGTATCTTTGTGCGGTTACGTTACTGGAGAAGATAGTTTGATCGCAATCAGTGAAGCCAATGCCGCCGCAGAACGGGCTGATGCTACGTTCCCGCGCTATAGCTTTGAAGGGTACTACGAGCTGCTGTCTTTCAGCGATTATGCTGATAACACCGGCTCTCTAGGGTCGTTGGATACGGCAATCCCGCAAAACTACAGGCAGCAGCAGCCGCTCCACACGTCGATAAGCCAGTTATTCAGCGGCAGCGGAGTGGACGACCTGTCGGCGTTTTTGATTGACGAAACATATACCGGGGCGGAATCCGGTGACGTGGTGTTTACGGTGATCATTCGCGCCGACGATTTTTTCAGCTTCCGGAAAGCAACTGGCGCATGGAGCACACCGGCGGCGATAACGGGTGACCCAGTCAGCCTGGGCGATAACGTCCAAGTCGTATTTGACGGGCTGACCGGGCATACGGTCGGCGATCTGTGGACAATTACAGTCAACATCCCGTCCCCCTTGCCGCAACGCTTCACGTGGGTAACCAGCCGCAGGACTGACGGGACTGCCTACCTGCACTACATCGACCCGCGCGTGACGGCAGACTGGATACTCGCCACCGGAGATGCTTCATGCGCCCTGTCAAGTTACAAGACCATGCGCTACGGAATCTCGTTTTTTGTCGACAACGACTACGTGTACGTGGCGCAGCACGACGATGACGGTATTCAAATCGGCGTGGACGTGGCGGGAAATCTGGCCCCTTCGTACCCGTCAATAGGGCCGCTACTCGCAGTGCCGTATGTGTGTAATTCGACAAAGGTATGCAGGGTGGAAGCGGTATGCCCAACCGAGGATGGCAGCATCATCGTTGCCGTCGGGACTCATTCGTTTACCGACAAGCGCAGCACGATTGAGTTTTACTGGCTGCCGCCATACGGGTCGGCCTATTTCCGGCTGGACGCAATCATCCAGATGCCCTTGACTGACACCTATGATGCCGTAAAGCCGACTCAGTGGTACGACGTTGCCAAGCAGGCATGCTACATCCATTCATTTTATGTCGCCGAGACCGCGACGATCCAGATCATAGCCAATGATCAAGTGCGGGGCAGGGCAGTCCAGTTCAGCCTGCGACACGGCATTGTCAGTGACATCCGAGCCATCGTTCCGATCAACGCTGAGTCGGATACGCTGGCGTTGCTGGCGAACACAACCTGCCGTATCAATGATCTGTTCTATATGACGGCGCGCTGGGCGCATATCCAGACCGTCGGGAACAAGACCCACATCAACGGGTGGGATTTGCTGCTCATAAGCTCGGACGGGTGGAACTGGTCGTTCCGCGAACGCACCTCATTCCTGCAGAAAGCCAGTTCGCACGGCGCCTTGCTACTGGATAGTGGGACAGGCGATACCCCGACGCTGTATTACGGCGGCAACGGGCTTGCTATTTCCGCAGTGGCGACCAAGACGCAAATCCCCTCACTTGTTGGGCGTGATATCTGGAGGCAAGCCGTGACTTCCTCCGCCGATTTGATCTCAAACGCAGCGGACAAGCTCAGCATGGAAATCCAGGGTAACGCCACAGCAGGAGGCGGGAACGACCTCGATGGTGACGCGCGGGTCGGGCCGGGCGCAACGATTTACGTCAAGGCCGGCACGGCAGACCTGCTTGAACCATGGCGTGTATTCAGTATTGACAGCCCGGACAATGCCAACGACACGAAAGGCGGCCGGGCGGGAACAACCATCGTGGCGCGCGATCTTGGTGGCAAGACGTTGATCGAGTATCAGGCTCCCATCGAGCTTGAAATTGAAGGGCGCAAGAAAATGCTCAGCTCGATGACTGACATCGATGCGTTCACCCCGCTGATCGACGACAGTTTGGCAAAAGTGGATTCCACGACCAAAGCCATTTCCAGCGCAGACGGCTTTTTTGCGGTTGACATCACGAATCACCTCTTATTCAAGCGCGTCAACACGCCAGCCGTGTACCTGCTGGAAAGCGACACGTCCGGGAACGTGCTGATGCGAGCAACGGTCGAGGTGTCGACGCACGACACAGGCCACTTGTCGAGCTTCGGATTTGTATTTGGCTCGAACGAAAGCGGCAGTGGCTGCGTCTTCATGGTTCCCAAAACGCAGGTGACGCCATGGGGTGAGGATCATCATCACGTCAAGCCGGAGCTGCGCTCGTTCTCCCTGACGGCAATAGACTTGACAGACCCGAACAAGGTCGGGACAGGTTGGAATCTCAAGCCATACGTCTCCGGCTTATGGGAGGCAACACTCCCTGAAAACATCAAGACCATTGCCACACCCGGCACTTACACCGTCCAGAAAGAATGGGGCATGGCACCCGGCAAGACCTATGATCTCGTCCTGCGCGCGCTAAACCGTCGTGTCCAACTGTTCGCCAAAGAGCATGATTATCGTTTTGATCACGCGGCTGCCAATTCTGACTTCGAACTGATTGCTGAGTTCATGTTTGATGCAACCGCGCAACGCGCGCAGCCCGGCAAGGATTTCGCAGGACTGACGCTTGAAACAGCGACGCATAGTGACGAGCACGCTTACTCGCACGCGTGTTATCAGGACATCTCGATTTCGGTCAATCGCGCGCTGGTATCGGGCGGTCAGACAGATGGCAGCAGGAACGACGATGCGTACGTGACAGCGATCCCCGGCGCGTGGAATCACCCGTCAAACGATCCGGATTTTTACGCCACGACTGGCTGCGATATGCGGAATCTCGAAATCGGCATGCCGCTGTACGTCAAGAGCAATCGAAATTACACGTATATCACCGGGGTACTCAGTACAACCCACGTTCGCGTGGCCGGCACCGGCGGCACAAGCTCATGGTGGGACTTCGGCTCCTACGGGATCGTGCCACTCTATTTCCGTACCTCGCTGCGGTCAGGCACTATGTCGAGCGGATACGAGACGAAGACAGTCTATGGCGGTAGCAAGCTGGTGCTTGACCCACCCGCAAAAAAGACGGTCATGGTCCTGTACGGGAAGGCGGCTATCTACGCCAACGACAACACCGCCATGATGGTGCGCTATATGCAATCCGATGGTGTGACGCATGACATCTATGACACCGGCTCGTCGTGGGCGTTAACCCATGTCCCTTTTGCCCGCATGGAGAGTCTGCCATGGGGGTTGGACTCCACCAACCCGATCAAGCAGGGCGATGTTGGCTGGAACGGCTCCGACCCGGCTTCGTGGCGCGTCCTGTTCAATCACACTGGCATCACGAAAAGAAGCTTCTTTGAGACGAAATTACTGCCAACCAGCGGCTACATGCGCGCCGAAGAGGAGATATTTTCGTACGAAGAAGAGTGGGTCGAGGACTTTGCGTGGAACATCACGACAGCGGTGACTTTCTCCGCCGCAAACCAAAGTGCCATGCTGGCTGGATTCCCGTCTCCGCTGGATACTGCGTGGGGAACCCCGGCAGTCGGCGATGTTTGCAACCGCACCGACCTGTCTCAGGCATTCAAGCTGACTGCATTACCCTATTCGACGCTTGCAAACTGGGAGGTGCAGCACGTTTACCCGATGAGCGCGAAGAAGAGTTACCGAAAGTGGCTGTGCATCCCAACGTACTACTCGACGCTTGCCATTCAGACCACGCCGAGCGCGATATATGTCAACTGGATGACCTATGACACGACTTCACATCTGTGGCATCAGGTTGGCTCGGACCTCGGGCTGATTCCCAATGCGATAACGCGTCACTACATGGTTGAAATACTGGACAATAACCAGACATCGTCAGGGCAGCTCGTTGACCCGGCAGTGATTGTGCCAGTCGAAAAACAGCGTTACGTCGCGGCGCAGCACGCAGGGCCCACACCCATGCTCAATACCGATCCGCCCAGCATCACGTCGAAGGTGTACGACAAGGTATACGGCGACCTGCAGGATGACACCCCGGAAGTAGGGGCGACCGGCGCGCTGACGGTTGCCATCATCAGCGGACGAGGCGCGTTCGGGACTGGCAAAGTAGGCCATGCCGCTACGACGCCGGTCTACTACTGGCCATGCGACGATCACGGGCTGCCCCCGTGGATCAAGGTCAGCCGATTTGACTTGCTGGGTGGAATGACTCAGACGATTCAGGATGCGGTCAAGCGTATCGCAGGGCTTGCCGGGATGCGCAAGTCATATTTCAGGACGCTGCACACAGACCCGCTTACCAGCTGGACAGCCACAGTCAGCTCGGATAAACAAAGCATGCCGCTGCGCCACGACGTCGTTAATTTCTGCCTGGAGGCTGATGTTCACCTGCCGGGCAATGGTGTTGTAGTTGACGGAGAAACGACGACCTATACCAGCGATTATTTCCTGCATATTGAGTTTCGCGACTACTACCGGCTATCGCTGCGAGTCCGCACCGAACCGTCCGACATAGACGCCGGGAAGTACGGCGTCATTGACGTTGGCCTTTCGACAACGCATGAGACCGATGAAGTCCACGGTGTGACCGGTGGCGTGAACCCGGCAGGCGATCCGGAATTAGCCTGGCTCGAACGGGCGCATATCCCATTGACCGATTACGACATTTCCGGTGTGCATGACGGTGAATCCAATTACGATTACACAGACGACCCCACCAAGACGGTGCATTTGCGCCTGGTCGTCGAAAATGAATTGGTCACCGTCGAGATTGATAACGCGCCGCTATGGACTTTCAACCTGGAGAATTTCAGAGATGAGAGTGGGACGACCCCGATCGTCTATCGTTACGATACAGCCGGCCCGATCAAGCTTTCATACTCGGGAGGCAGCTACGCTGTCTCAGCTTTTGTCGTTGAGCTAGGCACAGAAGTACGTCGCTACGTGGTCAGGCGCGCCTCAACGGCCGGGCAGGCTGTTTCTGCAATCGCTGAAGATCGTGTCGTTAAATGGCGCTCCAGTGCGGATGGAGGAGTCGAATTCAGCCGTTTCTGGGATCACGATGACCTGGGCAGCGTCGTGGCGATCTCGAAACACTCGTGGCAAAAGGCGGATCTGTCATCACCGACGTCAGTCGGCGTTACCGGTGCAAATGACGTAGCCGGCATGTGGGCCAATGAATCTGACATCAGAGAGCGTGGCGATCGCTACCTGGAAATCAGCCACCCGTCTGTGCAGACCATCGAGGAGGCGAACGCAATCGCCCAGCTAACCGCGCGCGAAATGCACGAACAGGCTTCCCCGTCTGCCGCGACTGGCGCATTGCTCCATGAAGCGCAGCCAGAAGACAAAGTGACAATCGAGTATGCCCCACCGGGTGACGCGCCTCAATGGGCCATCACAAAGCACGTCATCACCCAGTTGAAATTGTCATTTGACCAGCAGCAAATGTCATACAGCCTGCGCGGAGACGAATCTTGAAACGCCTAGCGACTACATTTACATCGAAAATCCGGAAATCGGCCCAACCAGAACGTGTGATGGCGACCGTCACGCGCGCCAAATCGCATAGCGTTGACGTCCGCCTGAGTACAGGTGAAATCCTGTTCGATGTAGAACTCAGAGGCGGCGCGCATATAAACGATATCGTGCGACTGACCTATGAGGACGGCAGCCCGGTAGTCACCGCAACCTCTTCGGGTAGGAGCGGCATGTCGGGCGTGTCCATCTCTTCAGGCGGCGTGGTGGGGACGACGTTAACAGTCCTTCCCGAAGCCGACTGGAGCACAATCACTAACAAGCCGGATTCTTACCCGCCAAGTCATCATGCAGACACCCACCAGCCCGGCGGGGATGACCTGCTTACCGCGTTCCTGCTGCTTTCTGGCGGTACGATCACCGGCGATTTATATGTGGATGGTGACGCCAGGGTGTCTGGCGCAGTTGAGATCAATGCGCCGGGAGGAATTGCGCCATTGATTATCGACAGCACCACCGTTGTTACAAACCTCAATGCGGATATGGTCGACGGAGTCCACATGGATGATTTGTTGAATTACATGGAACGCGATCTGCTACTGGTACTCGGCCAGTCTACCCGCTTACCGTTTGGTATGACCAGAGGTGACGCTTGACTTTACTCGATGCCATAGCCGACAGTGGCCATACCCCAACTATCCGCGTTTACGTGGCTGGTATTTTGACTCCGATATCCGAGGTATTGATCAGCCACGGTCACAATCTGATATCGAGCGCAGCCTCCGTCATACCGGGTGCTGGGTACGTTTGGACGACAATAACCGGACAAACCGTGGAGATATGGATGGGCTATAACGAGCAAACCATCACGGTATTCAAGGGATTTGTTGAGCGTGATGAAAGAGACGGCGTCGTCCCGTACTTTGTGGCGGCTGGTTACCTCAAACATGCTCAGTATCAACATAGTAGCAGCCTGTCCTATAGCTCACAGACTGATACGGTCATTGCCACGGCGCTACTAACTGCCGCAGGTATCAACGAATTTGATGCCCAGGGAGCGGGGACGACGATCGGGGCAGTCAAGACACTGGTTTTACGTGATGGCCAGTCACCTTTTGCTCTACTTAATGAGTTAGACCAGACACTCGGTTACATCACGACTGATACGCCGGGCGGTGCGGTGCGCAGACTACCTTACTCGTCTATACCAGGCGTTACGGGCGCATTTGCGTTCAGTGAGGGCACGAACATTACGACAATCAGCAGACGCAGCTCGATCAGAGGCGTCCATAATCACGTTCGTGTGACAGGAGTTAATGCGGTTAGTGCCTACGTTGAAGTCAGTCCGGCTAACTCGTCGTTTGAATTTCGATCTGAGGTTGTGCAGGACAATACGCTGGCCGGAACTGTCGCCACCAGACTATTAAATGAAGTCAACCGCCAGATCGATGAAATCGAAATGACAGTTCCCGGGAATCCCTATCTGAATCCGGGTATGACGGTCACGGTACTGGCCGGCAGCGTTGGCCTTGGAACGGCCACGTCATACTATGTCAGGCATGTCACTCACAACTATGACAGCACGGGGTACTGGTGCAGAATCGGCCTTGAGGGCGGGCCGGGAACTGGTGGCTACGTGGCAGGTCTAAAACCCCACGCCGAGTTTACGGCCACTGTGCGCAAGACAATCGGGTCTGACAGCGCGGCCCATTACGCTATTACCTGCGATGGATCTGGCTCATGGGACGCAGACAATCCGCCAGACACGTTGTCTTACGCCTGGAGCAACAACAAGACGGGAACTGGTACCGGAAAATACTATACGCTCAATCTCGTTGCCGCCGATCTATCGCCAGTTCCGACTATCACGCTGACTGTTACTGACGGAGATGCCCACACGGATGCCGTTACGCATGCGATCGACATATCAAATGGCGGCAGTGGTGGGTCGATTGGGTTGGATATCTCAACTCGCGCCCTATACGTGGCAGCAAGTTCACGCGCTGAAGCAACCGCAAACGAGTCCACATGGCATACATGGACGCCCAGTGATGGCGGCACAGTAATCAGCACGCCGCCAACCGCGCAGTCGTGCGGCTTGTTCGGGATGTCCAACGGCAAACTCTATTACAGCGCTGATTACCTGGCGACAACTCCGACGCTTGTAACCACTTTTGATGCTGCCGTGAACTGTATCTGGGTCAACGAGACCTATCACGATCGTGTCACGGTGGGGCTTGAAGACGGTACGGTGTTCTTCTGTGTTGATATTTCACTGCTTGATTCGGCAGAATGGACGCTGCTGAATACCTATGCGGACGCTGTTCATGCGGTAGTAGAAAACGAGGACCTGAGCCAGGTATGGGTTCTTGCCGGGCTGGATCTTCACGTCATCACAGCTGAAACAGGGGACACGACACAAGTATCCATGGACACGACTCTGCACGGGCTGGCTATGTCTTACTTTGGCAACTTCGTGAGTGCCGAATATGAAGGCGCTGGCGGCGGCACCCCGGACTACAGCAACACACTTGGAACTGGGGATCGGCATTTGTTGATAACCGTGACAACCGACCTGACATGGGGGAATTTCGTTACCGGGCGCGTTCCACAGGATTTGGTAGACGGTAACACGAGTAACTATGGCGTCTATTTCGGTGGAAGCGTTGCCGGCAAGTATCTTAGATTTGATTTTGGCACAGCGCAGATCATCACCGAGACGACGTTTCATCACAACACGTCGAATCACCTGCACGGCATCTGGCAGTGGCAAGGGTCGAATGATGCAAGTTCGTGGACGAGTATAGGGGCAACGTTTAACTCAAACGACTCTGATATATGTACCAGTATGTCTGGCAACACGGGTTTCTACCGCTACTATCAAATGATGGGTGTGTCCGGTACCGCAGACGGGAGCATTTTTGGCCCCTTCTATTCTGAAGTCGAGTTCAAGATTGTTGCAGCAGCGCCGTCAGTAGTCATTAAGTCGGCAGACGATGGAACTACCAAGTTAAGCGCTCTATATACGGTAAATGCGATTACGCACCATATCCGCAATGCCGTTGTATGGGCAGCAGATACAGCAGGTAATTTCTACGAAATGGATGCAGCGGAAGCGTCAGAGTTTTCTCTTGTAGGGAGTACCGGCGCAGGGTTGGCGTATTCCATGCAGCGTGATGGTGACAACCAGAACACGATTTATCTGGCTAGTGACAATGGGCTTTATGTCTCTTTTGATATGGGGCGCACCTGGATCAGAGTGCGCGACTATTCCGGCGCCGGCCTGGATGGGCTGGCCGTTGGCTATGGGCCACTGAGTTTGATTTGAGCATTAATTTCATCAACATCTGGCGTATTTTGCTGGAAGCTGTTGACAACAAAATCGCAGTAGCTATGGCGCGCATGGGGACTTCCGCAGATCCCACGGGAACGGCCGGCAAGTCCGTGGTTAACGGCAGTGCAACCACATGGATGCGTAGCGACGCCGCTCCTGTTATCGGCGACAGTGATAAAACAGACGGCTTTCACGCCTCAGCTACACCAGCAGCGGCAACAATACCCGTATCAGACGGCAGCAACAAGTTAGATGGGTGGGTGACACCCAATCCGGTAGGGGCAAATCCGTCTGCCACGGCTGGCAAGTCCGTGGCTAACGGCAGCGCGACCACATGGATGCGCAGTGACGCCACGCCGATCATTGGCGACTCGGACAAGGTAGACGGCTTTCATGCCAGTGCAACCGCAGCAATTGACACAATCCCCGTGTCCGATCACACGACCGGCAAGATTGCGGCAGGGTTTGTTCCCGATCCTGACTTGTCCAGCGTCGTTCCGTACACAGGGGCATCGGGTAACGTTACGCTTGGCGTTCACAAGGTCACGGCCAACACCCTTGAATCGACTGTCGCGATTGGCACAGCGCCACTGGTGATCACTAGCACAAATCTGGTTACCAATCTCAATGCCGACACGCTGGATGGTCTGCATGCAGCCGATATTGCGGGTGGCAGCGTAGGTGATGGCACTATAACCAACGCGAAACTGGCTAACATGGCGGCCAGCACACTCAAAGGCAATGCTACCGCTGGCAGCGCGGTTCCTGCTGATCTATCTGTAGCGGATGTGATTACGCTGCTTGGGTTGGGTAGTTCTGCGCCAGTCACGCTGGCAGTCTCAGCGGATGTACTGCTTGGGTTGACAGTCCAGGAACTCAGTCTGGATGTGCAGAACGCTAACAAGGTGTTGGTCGGACCAACTACAGGCGCGGACGCAGCGCCGACATTCAGGGCATTGGTGGCAGGCGATCTTCCGGCAACGGCTGTCGCAGCTGCATCCTATGGCGACACGACGCATACGCCCGTCATCACGATTGACGCCGCAGGCCGGATCACCAATGCAACCGTGGCGACCATCGCAGGTGGTAGTGGTGTAGCCGACATCATAATGATTCAAGTATTTATGTAAGGAGGATTTATGGCTGCGACATTCACAAAACAATTCCTGAGCGGCTCGGCACAAGGTAAACAGATCAAGGTAGTAGGAACAGCAAGTTCAGCGGCTTACGCCAGTGCCACATTAACGTCAAATGGTACAAACGTATCAAACAACGATACTGTGACCATTGACACAAAGGTGTACACATTCAAATCGTCACTAACACCCACTGAAGGTGAAGTCAAGATTGGCGCATCAGCGGCT
>CAIQQO010000397.1 GCA_903873965.1 uncultured bacterium | reverse complement strand
TTGATGGTATAAGGATCCGTTGTTACTAAGAAAGATACTACCCACATCATCAATCGATAAGCTCCATGGTGACTCCTCACGCCGCAGAATTGCTGCAACCACATCTTTGTCAATTAAAAGAGCCTGAGGTATGCGATGTGCATTTGTCGTACCTTTGCTCGTTTGGTCATAGACAAATTGGTTTTCATAGAATTCGTATTGAACCGCTTTGAACAGGTCAATGCTAAAGTTCACGCCATGCGAAAGTAGATGAGCTTTTAGTGTAGCTGAAGTTATTTCGTGTGCTGTCATAAGAGAAACCTGATTGACCCCACCAGTTATACAGATAACCCGATAGTACTAATAACACATAAGTAAGTATATCTCAAGGCTTATCTATAAGTGGTTCGTCCGGCAAGAGTAGTATAACTCTGGGTAAAGTACTGAGAACCAGAGGGAAACATGACGATCCGTGTCCGTGAATTGACAGAAACGGAAAGCAAAGAGATAGAACGAGTCGCACGAGCCAGGACAGAAACCGCACGATTGGTAGAACGTGCCAGGATCGTACGGCTATCGGCAGAAGGCAAATCGCCTCCGGAGATAGCGGAGGAACTCAAAGTAAACGCAACCTGTGTGCGTCTCTGGATTAAGCGGTTCAACCAGGATGGCATGCTGGGGTTGCAGGATAAGGCACGCTCAGGTGCACCGCGGACATATGACGATGCGACAGTCGGTGTGATAGTAGCCACAGCACTGACTGCCCCGCAAACGTTGGAGTTACCCTTCAGTACTTGGACACTGGATCGGCTGGCAGCATATCTAGTCGAAGGCAAAGGCATCCATATGAGACGCAGCCGGATCAGCGACATCCTGGCAGCAAAAGGGCTGCGCTGGCGCAAACAAGAGGCATGGTTCGGTGAACGAGTGGACCCGCAGTTCGCAGAAAAAAGGGGGCGATCACGCAGCTCTACACTGCACCACCAGAAGGCTGCGTGACGGTGTGCATCGACGAGATGGGGCCAGAGTCGGCCAAATCGGTGCGTGGGACACAACTCGTCCGCACTGACGAACGGGCGGTACAAGAGATCGACTACGGACGCCGCGGGAAAGGGTATGTCTTTGGCGCTTTCCAACCCGCAACTGGCGCGGCATTCACAGAAACGTATCGTGGACGTACCATCGCGAACTTCATTGACTTCCTGGAAAAGGTGGATGCCTGGATCATCGTTGATATTGCTCGTATCTGCGCCATCATGGACAACCTGAGTACTCATCGTGCCATCGATGTGCTGCTTTTCAGCCTTTCTCATCCGCGTTGGGAGTTTGTCTTCCAACCCAAGTACGCCGCATATCTCAACTTGATTGAGCCGTGGTGGAAGGTACTGCGTTCGCTTGCGCTCAAGGGTCGCCGGTTTGAGACGTGGCAGGATATTGAGCAGGCGATCCATGCTGCGACGGGTTACTGGAATAATCATCGCCATCCCTTTATCTGGGGCAAACAACACAAACCTCGCCACCCTCATCGTGTGCCTGGAATCGCACTTACTCCGAATGTCGCCTAGTCTTGTCGGATTGACCAATAAGTGTTCCGATATTAATGGTTGTCATCTTTTTCGCCGGATTTGGTTGGGGGCTTCCAAACCTGTTAGCGTCCGGGCTAAATGAAGGTGCACAGCCGGAATAAATGGCGAGACGCATCGCGGGGATAAAGAGCGGGCACAACCAGAAGATGGTTGTGCCCGTTGCGTTTGATGAGTTGAGAGGAAGCGTGCTCAGTCGCGTTCGAAATCGATGATAGCCTGACGGACGGGAGTGTCAACAATGACTTTGGCCTTGGCAACCGCACCCGCAACCAGGGCCGCGGTACAAAGCTGGTTAATGCGGCGCGGTACGCCGAGCCGCCTGCGACCATTCGGCGATGCGCTTGAGAGCATCGTCGGAGAACAGGGTGACGGCGTCACTGCGGCCAGCCACCTTGAGATGATGCTTGATGTAAGCCAGAATGACATCGAGGGGGAGCGGATCGAGGTGGCAACGATGGGTAACGCGCTGGGCAAAGGCAGCGTGTGTGGAGAGTTGAAGCATACGGCGCAATTCAGGTTGACCGATGAGGATGAGAGCGGCGAGGGATTGGCTGTCGAGTTGGGCGGCAAGCAAAGTGCGCAGTGGATCGATGAGCAGGTGAGGCAGAAGGTGGGCTTCATCAATGACGATGACTGGTGTTTTGCGCTGGGTCTGAATGAGATCGGCCAGAACGGCGCGAAGGGCAGTGCACTGTGCGGTCGAGCCGAAGGGGACGGGCTGATTGAGCAGCATGAGCAACTGGCGATACAAAGCGCTGGTGGAAGCAATGGGCAGCGTGAGGTAGAGGACGATGTGGCGATTGTGATCCAACGAGGCGATGAAGGCGCGCACGGCGGTGGATTTGCCGCTGCCGACATCGCCGGTGACGAGAGCGATGCCACGTTCACGCACGGCGAGAGTCAAGCGCACGAGTAACTCTTTGAGGTCAGGAGTGGCCAGGATATCGGGAGTATTTTAAGGTTCGCGAAAATGGGTTGGCCTGAAAGCCATAGATTTGGGTAAACATGAGTAGGTTACTCTGCTGAGTGATTTGGGCCTGAGGCCACATCGAGGCTGGCAAAACGGATGCCGCCGATCTGTTGGCGCAGGCGCGGAGCGGTTCGTGTTCTTCTCGCAAGCTCTTCAAAAAGTCAACCTTGGCAGGGGGATCACGCCGTAATGCTTCGGGTACCAGGTGTTCGATGGCCAGATGCAGGTCGCGCTTGTGTTTGGTGAGGGTAGCGGTGCCGAGGCGCACGCCATCGCGATAGATCTCCATGCGTGAAAGGTCAAACGGGTCATAGCGCAGTTCGATGGTCTGCCCGCACCAGGCCGCATCGACATGGTACGTGTTACCCTGCAGGCTGATGGTGGCCTGGCGGGTTACCTTGCGCTTGGTGCGCCACAAGAACGCCAGGCGCAATGTTTCGGCATCGACAGTGCACACGCCTTTGACGCCAGCGGTATAACGATCAAACGGTGTCTGCTCGGTTTCGCCATGCACGCGCGCATGGTAGATGCGCTCCAGCCAGGCCTGGAACGATTGATTCAAGGTGGTCAGATCGGTGATGCCCGATGCGGCCACCTCGGGGTAGAACGACTGCTGGGTCTGATTCCAGAACTGCTCGATCTTGCCTTTTCCCCTTGGGTTGTACGGCGTGGCAAAAATGACCTCGATGCGCAGGCTGGCGCAGGCGGCGCGAAACTGGGTGGCATTGAAGATCTGCCCGTTGTCCACATAGATCGCCTCGGGCAGACCGCGCCGTAGCACCGCTACCTTCAGTACGCGCTCCAGGCGAGGCAGGGCTTCATCGAAGAAGAACTCGCCGTAGGGTATCAGGCGCGAGTGATCATCGATGAACGCGATGACATGCGTGCGGCGCATCTGGCCCGGACGGTCAGGATCGGGCAGCCACGGTCCCTGGCTGGCATCGGACTGCCATAGCGCATTGACGCGGTCACGCTCGAATCGTCGGTACGGGGCAAGCCCGGATCGCAACAACCTGCGCGTCTTGCCCGCCTTGCGCAAATGGGTGCCCAGCGTGTGCGCATTGGCGCTCTTGCCGTCGCGCTTGAGGATTTCGATCAGCATAGGTGTCGTGCGCTCGGGTTGCTGTTCACGCAGCGTGATGGCCTGTTGCAGCAACGCCTCGAAGCCACGCTCGCGGTAAGCGTTGAGATAGCGCCTCAGGCTGCTGATGGATACACGCGTGCGCCGTGAATGCGGAATCTGATACGTCTGCTCGGCTAACGCGCGCAGTTCGCCCTCCAATCGGCCAGTTGTCGGCGGATGGTGGATCAACTGCGCAATCAGACCGTGCTTGAACAGCGCTAATTCGATGTCCGGATCGTCAAAGTCGAGTGGGGTTGCCATATTCCCCATCGTCCGATATCCCTGCACCCTGGTCTAGTCGCAACTTGTGTGGGCGGCAGTCCCCGGCGCCGGGCGGCTCGGCGTGCCGCTGTTCAACCCGCCTCCGCTCAAACCAGCCGGCCTACGCCGCTATTCCAGCCCCAGCGCCACATCACCCGCCACCAGTTTGTGGTGTTTTCCTCAAGCCAATGCGCAAGGCGTGACCCCAACATGAGTACTTGGCGTGCCTCTGCCAGAGTTGTCGCGTGCGGATCGAGTGCTTGCCACAGTGGCAGCACGAGCGCCAACGCACGCAACAACGCCGTCAGCCACGCCAGCGCCTGCTCCACGAACGCGCTGTACCAACGTCTCATTGTGCGCAGCGATGGCGCTCCATCACGGCTGTATCGCTGTGCCATCGCGCTCCAACTGTCTCCTTCCTCCACTCGTGCTGACACGACCTGCTCGATCACTTCCAGCCCGTAATGCCGATACCGATGCAGAAAGTCCGGCAACAGCGACGTCGTGCGCCCACATTCCTGGCACTCCAGCCGTCTGACCTCCAGTGCCTCCGCTGTCCCGCCGATCCACACTATTCCGCGCGGGTACCACCCGTTCCCATGCCACATCCCTGTGCTGCCGCACGCCCCGCACTTCTCAGGTCGTATCACTGCTATCGCCTCCCGCTTCATCAGATATTCTTCGACCGTCCTGCCAGCCGCAATGATGATTACACTGGACTT
>CAIQQO010000396.1 GCA_903873965.1 uncultured bacterium | reverse complement strand
TCGACTTGCTTTCCAACGCCGCCAGCGCGCTGCCGCGTACGATGGGAGTTGCATCTCCGGGGAACCCGTATTTGTCCAGAAGTTCGCGCAGTTCCATCTCGACCAGTTCGAGCAGTTCCGCATCATCCATCATGTCGACCTTGTTCAGGAAGACGACCATTGACGGCACTTCGACCTGGCGGGCCAGCAACACGTGCTCACGCGTCTGGGGCATGGGCCCGTCAGGCGCGCTTACAACAAGGATAGCGCCGTCAACCTGCGCGGCACCGGTGATCATGTTTTTGATATAGTCGCGGTGACCGGGCATGTCGACGTGCGCATAGTGGCGCTTCTCAGTCTCGTACTCCACGTGCGCGATCGAGATCGTAATACCGCGCGCCTTCTCTTCGGGCGCCTTATCGATCATATCGTAGGCCATGAAGCTGGCGCCACCGCGCATCGCCAGCACCTTCGTAATGGCGGCCGTCAATGTCGTCTTACCGTGGTCGACATGACCAATAGTGCCGACGTTGACGTGCGGCTTGCTCCTTACGTATTTCTCCTTTGCCATCTCTACTGTCTCCCGTATTGGTTGGTGCAAAACTCTTGAAACGTAAAATGCATGGTGCTGTTTACGCTTTTATTATTACCGTTTACTTCTTACTGCTGTCCTTGGGGTTGCTCTTACCATGCAGCAACTCATCAACCAGGTTGCGTGGCAATTCAGAGTAGTACGCAAACTCCATCACGAAGTTTCCGCGTCCCTGCGTCATGCCTCTCAAGTCCGTGGCATATCCAAACATTTCTGAAAGCGGTATATGAGATCGAACCGCCTGAGCATTACCACGCTTCTCGAGGCTTTCAATCATGCCGCGTCGCGAGTTCAAATCGCCCACGACGGTGCCGGTATAGTCTTCAGGCACTACCACTTCGACTTTCATCATTGGCTCAAGAATGATGCCGCCAGCCTTTGCAACTGCGTCCTTAATCGCCATAGAACCAGCGATCTTAAACGCCATTTCAGAGGAGTCGACTTCATGGTAAGAACCATCGACGAGTCTAACTCTGACATCGACCATGGGATAACCAGCAATAATGCCGCCATCCAAGGTCTCGCGAATACCTTTTTCAACTGCCGGGATGTATTCCTTAGGAATAGTACCGCCGACAATCTTATTCTCGAATACAAAGCCAAGTCCCTTTTCTGCGGGTTCGACTTCTAACTCTACATCACCATACTGACCTTTACCGCCGGACTGCCGAACGAAACGGTGTCTAGCATGCGCTGGGCGAGTGATCGTCTCGCGATAAGCCACACTGGGCTTGCCAACGCGAACTTCAACGCCATACTCGCGCTTCATGCGATCGACAATCACATCCAGATGCAACTCGCCCATTCCAGCCAGTGTTGTCTGTCCAGTCTCTTCATCAGAGGCAACATGCAACGTCGGATCTTCATCTGACAGGGAGCGAAGGGCGCGACCCATCTTGTCCTGATCAGTCACAGTTTTGGGCTCAATGGCCAGTTTCACAACTGGATCAGGGAAGGAAATATTCTCAAGCGTTACCTGTGACTGAAGATCACAGAGTGTATCGCCGGTCATACTTTCCTTTAGGCCCAAAGTAACCCCAATGTGACCCGCGCTGATTTCTGGAATAGCTTCGCGCTTGTTCGCATGCATGCGATACAGGCGGGTCATGCGTTCCTGACGCCCCTTGCCGGGGTTGAACACAGTGTCGCCCTGATTCACAGTTCCAGAATAGACGCGGAAGAATGCCATCTTGCCCATGCCTGTGGGATCGTTGATCACTTTGAAGACCAAGGCAGAAAATGGCTCTTTCGGATCCGGGTGTCGGGTAACTTCCTCTCCGGATTTTGGATCGATAGCCACGAGGGGTTTCACATCCAACGGAGATGGCAAATAATCTGAAACGGCATCGAGTACTAGCTGCACGCCACGATTCTTCAAGGCAGAACCACAGAAGACTGGGAAGTAATGCTGTGAAAGCGTACCTTTTCTAATGGCGGCTTTCAATTCATCAATGGATGGCGTCACGCCAGCCAAGTACTTCTCAAGCAGGTTATCGTCAACTTCTGCAGCCGTTTCGATCATCTTTTCGCGCGCCTGATTGGCGGCGTCAACATATTTCTCTGGAATCGCCGCAGTGTTGACGGTCTCACCTTTCTCTCCGCTGAAAGTGACGAACTGCATATTCAGCAGATCGATTACACCAGCGAAGTCTGACTCAAGGCCAACGGGGAGATTCATCACCAACGGTTTGGCGCCGAGGCGTTCCACGATCATGTCGACCGTGCGCTCCATGCTAGCACCCACGCGATCCATTTTATTTACAAAACAAATGCGAGGCACGCCGTACTTGTCAGCCTGGCGCCATACTGTTTCAGATTGCGGTTCAACACCTGCGACAGCGTCAAAAACCACGACACCACCGTCAAGCACGCGCAAACTGCGCTGCACTTCGACCGTAAAGTCGATGTGACCAGGAGTGTCGATCAAGTTAATCTGAATATCTCGCCAGTAGCAAGTCGTAGCGGCTGCGGTGATTGTGATGCCGCGTTCCTGTTCCTGCACCATATAGTCCATGGTGGCAGCGCCTTCGTGCACCTCACCAATCTTATAGGTGCGTCCAGTGTAATAAAGGATACGCTCAGACGTAGTCGTCTTGCCCGCATCAATATGCGCAATAACACCGATATTGCGCACCTTATCAATTGAATATTCCTTCGGCATCTCATTCACCGTGTAGTCGGTAACCAACTTGAAGCCCCATAAGGCTCATGTCGGCAGCCAGCTACTTTTTTACCACCTGAAATGGGCAAAGGCACGGTTGGCCTCCGCCATCTTGTGCGTTTCTTCACGCTTCTTAATTGCTGCACCGTTATTGGACGAAGCATCGACCAGTTCCGCGGCAAGCTTCTCAGCCATCGATTTGCCAGAGCGCTTGCGCGCTTCTGCGAGCAGCCAGCGCATCGCTAAGCTCTCTTGTCGGAATGGGTTCACTTCCACCGGCACCTGCAACGTTGCGCCGCCAACGCGTCGAGGTTTTACTTCGATCGCAGGCCGCAGATTCGTCATCGCTTCTTCAAATACCTGAAGAGCTGGCTTCTGTGAGCGCTCTGCAGCTAGTTCAAAAGCCTTATATACCACCCGCTGAGCAGTACTCTTCTTGCCGCTCTGCATCATGCGGTTAATCAATCGTTGAACCACCTGGCTCTTGTATTGCAAATCTGGCTCAACTTCACGCTTTTCAGGCCGATATCGTCTTGGCATATCAAATCCTCATCAGTCACCAACCGCGTCTCACTTCACCTGGAAGTGACGCAGTTGATCTGTCAATTTACTTCTTGCCCTTGGCAACAGCGCCCTTCTTGGCTCGCTTAACACCATACTTTGAGCGCCCCTGGCTGCGCTTCTCTACACCATCCGCATCCAAAGTGCCACGCACGATGTGATAGCGAACGCCGGGCAAGTCTTTTACGCGGCCACCGCGAACGAGCACCACTGAGTGCTCCTGCAGCTTGTGACCTTCACCAGGTATATAGGCACTGACTTCTGCCCCGTTGGTCAAGCGTACGCGTGCCACTTTGCGTAATGCTGAGTTCGGTTTTTTGGGTGTGACTGTTTTGACAACCGTGCATACACCTCGTTTCTGAGGTGCGCCACCGGGTTGCGTTGTCCGCCTACCACCCTGCAGAGAGTTGGTTGTGAACTGCAACTGCGGCGCCTTACTGTATGACGGCTTTGGTTTGCGGCCTTTGCGAACCAGCTGATTAATTGTCGGCATGTTCTCTCTCTTAAAAAAATCACTTGCTTACAGGCGACAGAAGAGGCTACAGATTTTATGCTGTAGCCTCTTCGCTTTATACAATTCTTGCTTGGCGCACCAGCGCCTGCTCAAGAATCCGAGTTAGAGCGTTTAGCCCGTAAATTATATCTATTTACTACGATTTGTCAAAGGCTATTTTTAATCCAGTTCCACCTGACAAAAACACCTTGAAAACTCACAGTGTCTATACTACACCCAATGCGGCGGTAAGTGATTCTTCGCGTGTATTAAACACCGTGAACAATGCTGTAAACCCAACCATATCCATGACATCACGCACATTTGGTGATAGTGTGCACAGTATGATATCGCCGCCTCTCTCGCGCACCTGGCGACGGGCCGTGAGTAATACACGCAGTCCACTGCTGGAAATATATGTAATCTCGCCTGCGTCAATAATGATTACTTTTGCCCCTTGCAGTAAGGAACGCATCAACGCACGCTCAAGTACATTAACCGTACTCGCATCCAGTCTCCCCGCAACAGCCAGGATGGGAATAGGCTTGCGCACAATCTTGCCGACGCCAACTTCTGGCGTAATACTGGTCTCGTTTACAGTAAGCGTTGCACTCATAAGTTCTTGACCATTGTCAAACGATTTCCCATACCTGGTACGCCAAACTCAAAACACACATCATCCATCGCCTGGCGCATCAGATGAAGACCCAGCCCACCAATGCGCATCTGATCGAGTGACTGACAAGGTTCGAATACTGGAACCGACTCCGGATTAAACGGTTGCCCTTGATCCAGTAGAACAATCGTCAATGACCGGTCAGGCTCGATTTCAATTTCTAGTTGGATGTACCCTACTGAGCCGGCATAGGCATGATCGATAATATTGGAGCATGCTTCATCGACAGCCAACTCAATACGGTTGACCTCACCGTCGTCAAATCCGACTTCCTCGGCGCCTGTAGCGACGAATAATGCCAGTTTTGCCAACTGATCGTGCTTAGCTGGCACAACTAATTGGCGCTTTATCGACATTAGAATGAATCCACTGCATCGACGAGATCGGTGAATTGAAGGAATAAGGAATGAAAACCCACCAGATTCAACGTATCGGCAATGCGTGTATTGACATTGACGAGTACCACGTTGCCTCCTCCGTTTTTCGCGGCTTTCAAACCGGACAGCATGGCCCGAAGCCCGGCGCTGCTGATGTAATCGAGCTTGGTGTAATCCAACACAATCCTCTTACGTCCGCGTTCGAGTAATCCTTTCAGTGCATTATCGAATTCAGACGCCGTTGCGCTGTCTATCCGACCAGAGACACTAACTATATCGACTTGCCTTAAGGGCTTTACGCTAATATCCATAGGGGTCGATTTTAGCAGCATCTTGTTGACTTCCGATGGCGATAGCCACCATCAACCAAAACAGCATAACGGAGTTATGAAAGTCGATGTTAAAGAAGTAATGGTCGAAGATGCCGCTGATCAATGCTCCTGTAATGGCGCCAAACGCCCCTAGCCATACTGCGCTCATTGCCTCATCTGGCCAGATTGACTTGCGCACTCTCAAAGCGCTGTGATAAAGAATGCTGATCGTTGACAGGAATGCACCGACACCAAGCAAGCCCATTTGCTGCGCAATGAGCAAGTACATGGAAGACACGCCGATATACAGATCGACATCAGGGGTGTCGGCAAATCCAACTCCGAGCAAGGGATATCGCTCTATGAGTCGAAATGCATCTTTGTACTCGCCAAGTCGCATCTGGGTAGCAAGGTCCTGGCCGGCAAAGCCTTCAGCAAAATGAGATATAAGGCTTCGCGTTTGCGGAAGTATGAGCGCCAACGCGACAACAATGCAAACCAGCACCAGCAGGCGTCGGTAGCGTAATACACCCAACGCCATTGCCACGACCAGAAATCCTAGCATAGCGCCGCGAGATACAGTGAGAACGAGCGCAAGGCCAACAGCGGCCAGAACACCAAACACCAGTAATCGTGGCAAGACGGGTTTTGGAGTAAACAGTTGAGGTACTGTCAGGCATCCTGTCACCAGCAAGTACCCGCCAAACGCGTTGGGATCAATCCATAGTCCCGTAGCGCGCTGCATTTGTGCGGGATCATCGAGGATAAAGCGCAGAACGTCCGGGCCGGTTGGGTATCCGAAAGGGCGCAGTGCTGAAAGCAATTGAATGGCAAGATTATCCTGAATGACGTATAGTAGGATCCCGGTGAGTGCAGAAACACCGCCAACAATGATCAGCACACGGACTGCCCTAAACAGTGTCGTGCGATCTCGCAACATCGCGACCAGAATAAAAACCATCATCAAACTTAACAACAATTCAACGAAACGTCGCAGTACCAGCGGTGTCAAAGTTCCATTTGGCAATCCGACAACAAATGTCACAACGGCTACAACCACAAGACTGAGTAACGGCAGGGCTATCGGAACATCAGCTAGTCGCAGAGGTTGTTTTGATACGCTGAACATCCACGTTAGTGCAAGCAGGATCAGCGCCAGATCCAGAAATGTTGGCGTTACACCTAACTTGACAGGCGCAGCAAATCGCGGCAATAGCCCGATAATCACGATCATGAGCCACAAAGCCCGTTCGTCATTGCGCAATGCCCAAACCATCACACTGAGAACTGGTACAACCGCGAGGAGAAGCAAAGGATTCACCAGTGATGCGGCAGCGCCGACACTGACACCCGCAACCAGACATACCAGCATGAGCAGCACGAGTCGTGCGTGTGGTGATTCGAGTATGGCGTCACGTAGCTTTCTGACGCCGTGTTGAAGTATAGGCGATGGGGTCATATCTTGGATTTTATGGACTGTCTCCCTGTTTAAGCCGTGACCCGTGCTGTCGCACTAAGCAGCTTGATCAAGCTCAACGCCAAGTATCCTGCCAGTGTAATCATACATTTTGGGAGCTGCTTCGCCTCGCACTGAAGAACCATCGACAATTACTTTGCGAACATCGCGTCTGGATGGTACTTCGTACATCACATTCATCAGAGTTCGCTCTATGATGGCACGTAATCCTCGCGCTCCGGTCTGTTGCGCCAGTGTGAGATCAGCCACGGCCTGCAAGGCATCGTCTGTAAAAACCAGTTCCACGTTATCAAGAGTCAGCATGCGTTGATACTGCTTCACAATAGCGTTGCGCGGACGTGTCAGCACATCCATCAAACCCTTGTGATTCAGGGGGTCCAGTCCAACGACAACCGGTAGGCGGCCAACCAGTTCAGGTATCAATCCGTAACGCATCAAATCATCTGGCGTAACATGATGCATCAGAGTGCCCGATAACTCAGCGGCATTTTTAGGCACCGCAGCGCCTGGCAAGCTGATATGCCGACGCAAACCCATCCTTTCCTGCAGGATTTCCGTCAATCCCTCGAATGCTCCCCCACAGATAAAGAGGATATCGGTCGTGTCAATCTGAATCATCTCGCCCTGTGGATGTTTACGGCCGCCATGTGGTGGCACGTAAACCACATTACCTTCAATGATTTTCAGCAGCGCCTGTTGCACGCCCTCACCTGACACATCGCGAGTTATACTGGGGTTCGCGCCGGATTTACGCGAAATCTTATCAATCTCATCGATATAGACGATACCGCGTTGTGCCCGAGGTACGTCACCATCGGATGCCTGAATCAGACGTGAAAGAATTGTCTCTACATCCTCTCCAACATAGCCGGCTTCAGTCAATGCCGTAGCATCCGCGATGCAGAAAGGTACATCCAGCAACTTAGCAAGCGTCTGCGCCAACAGTGTTTTACCGCAACCCGTCGGCCCAATCAGCATCACATTGCTTTTGCCAACTTCCACGTCGGCAAGTCGTCCCTTGTTATCGATTCGCTTGTAGTGGTTATAGACTGCAACCGAAAGAGTGCGTTTTGCAGATTCCTGACCGACCACATAACCATCCAGGTGGCGGTATATAGACCGTGGTGAGAACGTTTTGGTCGCGCCACCGGCGCTGGCAGGCAATCGATCCGAAGACAATCGCCGTTCGCCATCCAGGATCGTTTGGCACATTCTGACGCACTCATCACAGATAAATACCCCGCGTGGTCCTGCGATCAGTCGGTTGACATGCATCTCGCTCTTGCCGCAAAAAGTGCACGTATTAGGCTGTGGTCCTGTTTTTGACACAGTTTGATTATAGTGGAGTTAGCTTCAACGGCAATAATTACAACATCGATTGATGTTAAAAACAAAACCCCGACTGGGTGTAGTCGGGGTTCTGGCAGGTCACAGTCAATCCTGCGTTACTAAGGTTTCAGATTAAGAAAAACCTGCTAGTTTTCCTCAGGCTGGCAACGCCGGGCTGGGAATAGCCTTTATTTTGGATTGATTAACTTCAGCCACCTGATCAACCAGACCAAGATCCTTCGCCTTCTCAGCCGTCATGTAAAAGTCGCGATCCGTGTATTTCAGGATTTGCTCTGTCGTCATCAATGTATGTCTTAAGATAATGTTGTTAAGCAATTCCTTTAATCGCAGAATTTCACGTGCTTCAATCTCGATATCGGAGGCCTGCCCCTGAACACCGCCTAGTGGCTGATGCATGTGGATAGTGGCATTGGGTAACGCATAGCGCTTACCTTTTGCTCCAGCCAGCAACAGCAGTGTTCCAAAGCTCGCCGTCATACCGACTGCCACAGTGCTTACAGGCGCAGTGATCATCTGCATCGTATCGTAGATAGCCAGGCCGGAAGAAACCTGTCCGCCTGGTGAGTTGATGTACAACTGAATATCGCGCTCGTTATCTTCACGATCCAGCACCAGCAACTGCGCCACTATTGCATTCGCCACCTGGTCGTTTATGGGTGTGCCCAGAAAAATGATCCGCTCTTTGAACAAGAGCGAATAGATATCATAAGCACGCTCACCCCGCCCGCTTGTCTCAATAACCATCGGCAGGACCGACCGAATAGGATCGGTTTGTGACTGCGAAAAGATAGTATTCACAAAACACCTCTAAATTTACTAATTACGAACTTTGTTCAGTTTGATACACAATCTGTGCGTAATTAGTAAACGGCGAATGTTAATTTCAAGTTAGATTTCTCGCCGACCATTTTGGCGATGATGCTTGAACTACGCTGTAGTGTCACCTGGCGCAGATGATGTCTGGTCAGCTTCAACTTCAGACTCATTAACCAGAACGGGCGCTGTCTCTGGCTCTTGAGCCGAAAGCTCACCACCTGCGATCCTGGCCATCTCCTGCAATACCTTTCGTGAAAGGATATTGTTCTGGATGCTGCGTAGATTCTCTGCCTGCAGCAAGGTGCGTCGCAGTTCAGCTGTGCTAACGTTGCCATACTGAGAAAGTGTGCGTTCAACTTCAGCGGCAATCTCAGCATCGGTCACGCGCAGGCTCTCTTTCTGCGCCAATTCACGCATGACAAGGCCGCGACGGGCGCGTGCTATCGCATTAGGCCGGATATCCTCACGAACCTGTTCCACAGACTTATTCTGAACCTTTAGCCATTCCTCAAAGGGCATCCGCTCATCGCGCTGAACGTCGCTCTTCAACTCTTCGAGTTGTTCATTCAGGCGATCCTCGATATAGGCTGGCGGGTACGCAATTTGAGACAGGCCGGTGAATGTGTCCAGCACTTGATTCTGGTACTGCTGCTCACTCGTCCGGTTTCTATACTCGACCAGGCGGTTGCGCAGGTCATTGCGCAGTTCTTCCAGCGTACTGAAAGAACCGACCGTCTGCGCCAGTTCATCATTGGCTTCGGGCAACTCGCGGCTGCTTACGCGCTTAACATCGATGACAGCAGTGGCGACTTTGCCTCGCATAGCCTCGTCAGCGATATCCTCTGGTAGTGTGATAGCGACTTCCTTATGCTCGCCAGCACTCATTCCAACAATCGCATCAGCCATACCTGGCAATCCAATCTTGGCATCGTCAAGAACAATGGGGCGATGGCTATGCAGAACTTCCTTACCCTCTGCCGTGACTTCAACATCAGCTTCAACCAGGTCACCTAATTGAGCCGAACGCTCTACCAGTGTCACGATGGCGTTCTCATCACGTACATACTGAACTTGAGATTCCACTTCCTCATCAGTAACCACTGGCGCAACATAAGGTACGCGGATTGTTTTGTAATCCAGCAGATCGACGGTTGGTTCCAGTGGCACCCGAACGATCAACTGCGGAGGGTCAGTTTTGATATCTTCCAACTGACCAGGTCCATACGGTTCCAGCTTTGATTCATCAATTGCTTCGGCGTAATACTTGCTTCCCAGTTCATCTGCCAGTTCATTAGCAAAAGCCTGTTCGCCTACAGCGCTAACGACGACGTTAATCGGCGCCATGCCAGGTCGAAAGCCAGGTACGCGCACCTGCTTGGATATTTTGCGGGCGACCTCACGACGAGCCTTTGCAATGGCCTCATCTGTGAGTGAAATCGTTATACGCGCTTCATGCGTCTCGAGCTTTTCTACTTGGAGATCCATATTGTTTTGATTACTAACTTGAATTTTTCGATTCAGGATTGTTGAAGTATGCCCTTCAGTATCCGAGCTGTCTTCTGACCACGACTACATGTCAATCCATTGATCAATGGGGATGGTGGGACTTGAACCCACACGGTTTGCACCACATGATCCTAAGTCATGCTTGTCTGCCAATTTCAACACATCCCCGTGTTAGCCAAACGATTATACTATCAAGGTCGCAGGTTTAACGACACGAACGATACCAATGGCAATTCACATGGTTTTTCGCTACGGGGCATCACGAGGCTAGATGAATAACGATCATTGGCCAACGGGGTCATCGCCAGCGGTTCCAACATTAACGATATCGGCGCCATCACATTTCAAGACATGGGTGGAACGAACTGCGATTGCCATAGTGTCTGCTGTCGCGATTCTCGTTCCATTGACCATCGGGCTGCTTTTATACCTTGCGATTACGGATGGAATCGTTATCAATGCCGATGACCCGTTGCATGAAAAACGTATGTGGTTGATCCACGAACGCACCGGGGCAACCGGTATTGGCCTTACTTTATCTACACCTCGCACAGGCAATGCCACAACGCAATGCGCGATGACAAGTGTCATCTTTCTGCAATGGGACAAGCGCTTGCGGATCGAGTCCGACGCTAGTTACTGTCGCTGTTACGAAATCCAGAATGGCTTGCCTGCTGAGAGTAGCGCCATATCGTGTCAACCTTAAAACTTAAATATGCTTAAAAACTTGTACATCGTTCGCCATGGTCATCCTCAATTAGGCACCGGCATCGCCTATGATCGTGTACCAGGACCTCCCCTTTCGGATATTGGTCGCGCTGAAGCGCAAGTAACCGCGGCATTTCTTGCCGATCGTGGCATCGAAGAAATCTATGCATCGCCGTTGGAACGCGCTCTTAACACAGCACGTATCATCGCAACCCTAATCGATAAGCCATTGCTCATCGATGCGGATCTTTCCGAGCATCGCAGTGACGAGAAATATGAAGAAGTAAAAGCAAGACTACGTCAAATTCTCGCGCGCCTTGATACAGAGACAGAGAGTACGTTAGCCGTCGTCACGCATGGATCTCCGATAAAAGCACTTCTGCAAATCCTTTCATTCGATACAATTGATCTGACAAAATACGTCTTTCCGAACGGCAACCACAGCCCGACCGCTGGCGTGTGGCATGCCAGACGCGACTTATTCGGCGCCTGGCAGCTGATGCTTGTTTATAAACCCGTTGTCCCAGTTCCGTCATCTCATACCCCGTATTAATATGCGAATTACCACTGGACGCGCCAAAGGGCGCATGCTTAAATCTGTTCCTGGAGATATCACACGACCTGTTACTGACCGCGTAAAACAGGCTGTGTTCAATATTCTGGCTGATGATGTTCTGCGTTCTAAATGGCTCGATATGTTCGGCGGAACTGGCGCTGTTGGCATCGAAGCACTCAGCCGCGGCGCTGAGTTCGTCACCTTCATCGATCAGAGTGCGTTAGCTGTCAGAACAATTGAGACAAACCTGAAAACCACGGGGCTAGTGCGCAGTGCACGTGTCATCCGCCAGGACGCGCTCAAGTACATCACTGGCATGCCAAACACAGCCTATGACTTTATATACGTCGCCCCACCCCAATACCATGGGCTTTGGGCGGATGCACTGGTTGCTATTGATAATCAGCCGGTATGGTTAAAAACCGCTGGCGCCGTTATCGTGCAGATTGATCCACGCGAGTTTCACGAGGTAACGTTGAGGAATCTCGAATTGGTCGATCAGCGCAAGTACGGCAAGTCAATGCTTTGCTTTTATGAGCACATTGAACCAGTTAATGAATCTGTCAATGAATCTGCTAATGAGCATTAATGGCAATGATGGTCGGTACTACATCCAGTGAATCCATCAACAACACATCTGGTACACCGTGAATCCAGATACCAGAAGAGGCGCCGCCATCAAGGTTGAGAGCCGATACGACATTGAGCAATGGACTCGTATCAAGGTAATGTGCCAGTTCGCTCATCGTCCAAAGTGGCGACTGGCATGTTCCCAGTAGTAATTTCCCGCTACGGTCAATCGCGATAAAACTTCGTCGGTTGCGTGAGCCATCATCTGGAATGCCGTCAATCTGCAAGCCATTCAAGACCAGCATTGGAAAGCTTTGAATTGCCTGGGTAACGCGGTCATCCTGGGCATAGGGCGTGCGTGCAAGCCATGTCAACTGTGGCGTCGTTCCGCGCAGGCTGAACATACCGCCAAAGCCTTTATAGGTTTGACCAAAGCGCTTACCATCTGCAATCACAATACCAGTCGCCTTGTTTTCTTCAGTGAAAAACCCCGCATTAATCACGACATCTGGATTCACGGTCTCAAACCAGTTCCTTACTGACCTTGGATGATCCGGAGCGTAGTACACATGCAATTGCGCCTTGCTGAGATTAATCCTTACAACCGTAACCCAGTCATCAGTGGCAGCAACCGGCTCACGACGTTGTATATACTCGATGCCTTCACCGAGTGGTTGCCACGCTGACATTGGAGTCGGGGACGATCGAGGTGATGGCGATGCGATCAATCTCGTCGGTGCCACTGTGGATTTTGGCGATTGGGAAGGCACCGGCGCTGCCGATGGTTGCGGGACTGAACAGGCTGCGATAACTGCAACCATCCCAACAGTAGCTAATATCATTCGGCGCCACTTCATTGGCATGCCATCAACTCATCCTTCTGAAATACTGCGAACAATGTCACCCATGGAAATCACACCGATCGGATTGCAGTCTCCACCAGCTTCATCAACCACCACTAAACGATGAACACGCTTTTTGAGCATCAGCTTTGCTGCTAACTCAACACTTTCACCAGGCCCTATGGTCAGAACGGATGGCGTCATGACATCTTTAACAGTCAAGCTCTCAGGCGCACCAGCACTCTCCAAAGTAGCCGTTACCAAGTCGGTAGTAGATACGATACCGCTCAGGCCGCACTGGTTATCCATGACAACCAAAGCGCGTACTTTTGCCTGAGTCATCAATCTTGCTGCATCCCGCAACGACGTTGAGGGTAAGCAACTGACCACCCCTTTATGCATCACATCGCCAACAGTTTCTGTAGCCATGATATTCTTGACACTATAAACTACGACAAAACAGCCCTCACACGGGTTACTCCCATGCGAGGGCCTATGATTAGACATGCCAAATGGTCAACGGCGCACTACAAAACGAGTCCCCATGGATTCTCAAGTATTCGCTTTACCTCATTGGCAAACTGAGCGCCTTCCGCACCATCTGATACACGATGATCACCAGAAAGCGTGACATGCATGATCTGACGCACAACAATCTGGCTATCTCGTACGACAGCTGTAGGTATAGAAGCGCCAATCGCTAGAATGCCCGCATCTGGGGGATTCACGATTGCGGCAAAGCTTTCAACGCCATACATACCCAGATTACTGATTGTGAAGGTCTGACCACCCATATCGCCCGGTTGTGCCTTTCCATCCCGCGCGCGCAGCGCCAAACCGCCCATTTCGACCGCGATCTGCTTTAGTGACTTAATGTCTGCGTCACGAACAGTCACCGTTACCAGACCGCCTGGTAATGCCACGGCCACACCAACATGCACCTGCTCATGCAGCTCAATGGCATCGCCAGCAAATGAAGCGTTGAGATTTGGGAAACGCTTTAAGGCCAACGCGGTTGCCCGAATCACAAGGTCATTTACCGAGACCTTTAGATTCTCCACCTTCAAAGCATCGTTGATCTGCTCGCGTAACTTAAGCGCCGCGTCCATCTCAACGGCCACGGTGATGTAGAAATGCGGCACTGTCGTCTTGCTCTGAACCATGCGTTGAGCAATCGTTTGGCGAATTCGAGTCAAAGAACGTCGCTTGGCGCCGGCAGCAGGTGTAGCCGTTGCTGCAACCGCCGTCACAGGTGTTGCAGTAGTCGTCTCTGCAGGCTTATCAGGTTGAACTTGCTTCTGAACGGAAACGGGTTGCGTTGTGCGCGTCTTGGCAACACTTTCCACATCAGCCCGTACGATCCGCCCTTCTGGTCCAGTACCCTTAACCTGCCGCAGATCAACACCTAGCTCCTGGGCTATTTTTTTAGCGTTCGGACTCGCCAATAGACGTCCGGTTGTCTGAGTTGGAACAACCATTGTTGGAGTTGCACTGAACAACTCCACATCCGTCTTGGTTACTTGCCCATCCGGACCGCTGCCTTTGATCTTGGCTAGATCGATACCTAACTCGTCTGCCATACGTCGGGCTACGGGTGTTGCATTGACAGCAGCATTGTTGGGCTGCCTGGGTGTTTCAACACCAGATGTGCTTTCCACGACGGCAGCGACCTGCGTGGCAGCCTTGGGTGCTGAAGCAACGGTTTCTCCTGCTGCACTGATGATCCCGATCACATTTCCAACCGGAACCTTGGCGCCTGCGGGCGCCAGAATTTTGCTCAGCACGCCACCTGAGAAAGCCTCAATCTGAATGGTCGTCTTGTCTGTTTCTATTTCGGCAATTGCTTCGCCTTTTTTAACTGCATCGCCTTCTGCTTTCAACCAGTTGGCAATGACACCTTCAGTCATGTCGAATCCCATCTGGGGCATTGTGATTTCGGTAGCCATTGATTTAACTTTATCCTAGTATTGATTCGCCATCATGGCGTGTACCGCGGCAACCACATCCTCAGCGAAAGGCAGTGTTGCCCGCTCAAGATTTTTGGCATACGGCATGGGTACTTCAAGGCCTGCGACACGTGCTATCGGAGCATCGAGGTAATGAAATGCTTCTTCTTGAAGTGACGCTACAATCTCGGCGCCAAGTCCGATACTGCGCCAGCCTTCTTCTACAACAATGGCGCGATTGGTTTTCTTAACCGACTCAATCGCAAGTGACAAATCCAGTGGCCGCAATGTGCGAAGGTCGATCACATCCAATTCGATGCCTTCGGCGGCAAGAGTTTTTGCAGCCTTCATGGTTTCAATCAGCATACGTCCCCATGTCACCACCGTCAGATCTTTGCCCTCACGTTTTCTGTCAGAGACACCTAACGGAATAAGATACTCAGTATCGGGAACCTCGCCACGCGTGCCATATAACTGCAAATGTTCGATGAAGAATACTGGATCGTTATCGCGAATGGCGCTCTTCAAAAGCCCCTTGGCATCATAGGGAGTAGCAGGTTCAACAACTTTCAGACCTGGTATCGAAGCCAGCCAAGCGTCAAAGTTCTGTGAATGTGTCGCAGCGGTTCTACCAAAACCGGCCGGTGATCGCATCACCATAGGCACATTGATTGCGCCGTTAAACATATGATGCTGCTTTGCTGCGTGATTCACTATTTGATCCCAGGCTACCAAAGCGAAGTTAATGGTCATCAACTCCACAACAGGCCGAATACCTGCCATGGCGGCACCAATTGCCACGCCCACGATGGCTTCTTCTGCGATGGGTGTATCGCGAATGCGTCCAGGGAACTCTTTTGCCAATCCGGCTGTGACGGCGTATGCACCACCACCTCCGTAGGCTACTATATCTTCACCCCACACAACCACCTCAGGGTCGCGCGCCAGCTCTTCACGTAATGCACGCTTAAGCGCCTCACGAAATGTAATCTCAGCCATGCTTACCATTCCTCGGTAGTACCGTTGCGGGCTTGATCAATGAACCATTAATCTGAATATTGTCGACTGGATCAGCGTAGATATCGTTATACAGCGTATCGAGGGCTGGTTCCGGGCTTGCGTCTGCGAAGGCTACAGATGCCTCCACCTCCGCTTCAACATCTTTTTGTATCTGGTCAACTTCGACCTGCGTAATCAGGTTCTGTTTAAACAGGACGTCATTCAAAAACATTGTGATCGGGTCGCGCATCTTTTGTTCGCTGATTTCTTCCTTCGGGCGCTGAACATCCGAGTCGGCCATGGAATGGCCACGGAATCGGTAGGTTACCGCTTCGAGCAATGCCGGTCCTTCGCCCCTTCGCGCTCGATCGGCGAGTAATGCTACCGCATCGTGCATCGCAAGAACGTCCTTACCATCAGCACGTACGGCATGCATGTCATGCGCCAATGCTTTCTTGTAAATCTCCGTCACGGCGCTATGCACACTGAGCGCTGTCCCCATCGCATACTGATTGTTTTCAACCAGAAATATCACGGGGAGTTTCCACAATTGCGCCCAATTCAATGCGGCATGGAAAGTGCCGATGTTGGTCGAACCTTCACCCATAACACAGAGTACTATCCTGTCACACTTGTGATGAGTATTGGCATAGGCCAGTCCAGTTGCCAGAGGTAAATGGCCGCCAACGATCGCGTATCCACCCCAATAATGTTTGCTGATATCAGCAATGTGCATTGAGCCACCACGGCCACCAGTAGTTCCGCCTACGCGCCCGTACAACTCCGCCATAACGGCGGTCGATGCCAGGCCGCGTGCCAGAGCATAGCCATGATCTCGATAGTGTGTAACCAGGTCATCGTCCTGTCGCAACGCCGAGAGCGCACCCACCGCAACAGCTTCCTGACCGTTGTACAAGTGCAAAAAGCCTGCAATCTTGGCCTTCGCGTACATCTCCGCAGATTTGTCCTCAAATACGCGTATCAGCACCATCTGCCGGTATAACGATACCAGTTCTTCTCTATTCATAAACAATCCATTACTCCGCCTGGGTGTTTCGCTCCCACTATGCTGCATACTTGGATCAAGTCGTAACGCGAATGCGGGAGACGGCATAGCCCAGAAAATTGACATCCGCAACCGATGGCGCTATGCAAGATTGCCCGCGCCCACGGGTTTAATAACTCTCGATAAAACAACCGGACTATTTTACGCCATCGGTCGTTTTTGTCACGCCTACATGGACACTTGATTTTCTTTGGCCAATGTCGCCTGAGATGCGCCTGCCAGAGCATTCTCATAAAGTGACAATACAAACAACAGTGAGGATAACCGATTCAAGTAGCGCACCAACTGCAGGTTTTCGATGATGCCGTCATGGAGCAAATGGACGACGACGCGTTCAGCCCGCCTGACAATTGTCCTGGCCAGATCAAGATAAGCGCCAGGCAACGTGTCTCCTGGTACAACAAACTCGCGCGGCAAAACGACCTCTGAGGTGATCTCGTTCGTCTGTTGCTCCAGCCATGTAACGCGCGCCTCATCAATTCCTCGAAACTGCGCTGCTGTCTGTTGTGTTGCAGCTAATTCGGCCATCAGCCTGTAAAGATCACGCTGCGTTGTCAATAGCAGTTGCCTGGTTATAGCAGACTGTGCTCCAGCACGAGCAATGCCAATCGCTGCATTGGCCTCATCGACAGTTCCGTAAGCATCTGGCTGAGGCATGTACTTGGCAACCCTTCCCTCGCCGAGTAAACCAGTGTAGCCATCATCACCTGTGCGTGTATAAAGTTGTATGGATTCCATCTGGGGCGATTATAAGCGTCACTCGGGTAACCCTACTAAACAGGCATGCTGGACGAATCGTTAGCCCGATTTGTCAAAATGACATATTCAAGTAATAGATCATAGCCTATTGCCAAGTGGACTAAGGTATGATATTAAAGAATCGTAGCAACGATGACCTCGGTGTCATCAATAATCGCATATTCATTTTCAGATAGCGTTAATACCATGTATCCTGACAGTGAAATCCTCTTCCCAGCACGGTGTATACCAGAGCTTCGTAGTATTCGTCCCGGTGATTCCTGGCGCGAGGTTGTTGATCACATCAGCAGTCTTCCCGAAAACCATGATGAAGTCCTCGCTTTTTCTTTGATGATGATCCGCTTGAGCAATTGCCTGACCTGTGACCTAGACAGCTACCGAGCCAGCCTTGGCTGCGGGCAGTGTGCACGCCGCACCATTCAGGGCTTCAAAGGTAATGACAGAGACCTGCTCCAAAAGATGGATGAAGCCAAAGATGAGCTTCATAACTACTTGGATGTAGCACACACTCCCGTGGGGGTATCATCCAATGGTGGATTGCGCAGTGCGTCCTCAGCATTGAGGACAAGAACCCGTAGCAAACGCTAAGCGCCATGACCAGAATTGTTATCGTGCCACACGCGCCATTGAATCATGGCATGCAGTTGAAGGCTGACTTACCGGATGACTATACCGAATTAGCTGCACGCGCCGAACAGAAGATTCATGAGTTGACTGCTCCTTATCCGTTGACGTCAAAGCTGTACGAGCATCTGATAGCAGACGCCCGACTAAGCGCCCATTGGAATCTCTCAAACTACACTACAGTCAGCAAACTCAGCTACAACGATCACGGTCCAATCCACGCGCGCGTCGTCACCTCGTATGCCATGCAAATCATGACGCTTTTGATGAGCGCCAATGTGCCCATGGACGTCATCGAATCCGGCGCAGGCGGACCTGATGATGCGTTTCTGGTGACTCTTGCCGGAATCATGCTGCATGACATTGGAAACTCAGTGCATCGTGTCACACACGAGCTTGTGGCGTTACAACTGGCTCATCCCGTGCTTGAGTCCTACCTGCCTGAGCTATATCCGGATGTTGAACAGCGCCAGTTGATTGAAGACTTCATCTTGTCTGCAATCCTGTGCCATGACGTCAATCCGCCACCTCTGTTTATGGAAGCTGCGGTGGTGGCTGTGGCGGATGGCTGTGACATGACAAAAGGGCGCGCGCGCATGCCTTTTGATCTTGGCAAAGTGGATATTCATGCCGTATCTGCACTCGCCATCGAAGATGTCAATATCCAGCGGGGAGACACGGTGCCCGTTGAGATAGCTGTGCTCATGAGTAACTCCGCCGGTATTTTTCAGGTTGAACAGACCTTGATTCGTAAGTTACTAGTCACGCCGTTAAAGGCTTATGTCACCGTTGATGCCTCAACGATCAATCCAGGCGACACTTGCGATAAAAGAATAATCCAAAGCGTCAAGCTGCGCGATGGAAAGCTCTGCCCCTCATATTGATCAAGTCGGCGTTCGAAGGTTACGTTTGACCTTTGAACGCCGACAGGTCAGTCAATGGCGATTGGCTTACTCAAAATGGCAACCAGCAGATCGATGCTTGCCTGCACATCTTTGACATCAACCATCTCACTAATCGAGTGGACGTAGCGTGTTGGAATAGAGATACAACCTGCCGGCACCCCTTCGCGCGAGGTTTGGATTGCCGCAGTATCTGTCCCTCCAGCCGTCAACACTTCCAGTTGATAAGGGATGCGCGCTTCTTTTGCGCGTTGCACCATCAGTGCGCGCAGTCTGGGATCAGCTATGACCGAGGAGTCCATCACCTTGATCGCAGTGCCTTTACCCAGTGCAACTTCCATGTGTGGCGCCTCTGGGAAATCGCCGGTGAGTGTCACATCCAGCGCAATGCCGATATCGGGATTGACACCATAGGCTGACGTCCTCGCGCCACGCAAGCCCACCTCTTCCTGGACACTGAACACCGCATATACGTCGTGCGGGGTGTTTTTTAGCTGCCGCAAGGCCTCAATCACGACAAAAACACCCACACGGTCATCCATGCTCTTGCCGATTAATCGATCACCTCTTTGAATCAGTGTACCAATCAATGCACCCATGTCGCCAACCCTGATGGGCGATGTCTTTTTATCCAAAGCGCCCGAATCGATAAACAACTGGTCGATTCCAGGTGCATCATTTGCGGCTCGTGGCCCTTTTTCAATCTGAATGGTGCCAATCGTGCCATCTGCAAAAATCACGCGATTACCCACCAGGGTCAGTGGGCGCAGTCCACCAACACTACTGAACCGCGCAAAGCCTTTTTCATCAATATGCGTAATGATGAAGCCGATCTCATCCATATGGGCCGATAACATCACCCGCTTTGCAGCTTGATCTTTAGGGGCAACGGTGGCACGTTTCAGTCCAATCAGGCTACCCATGCGATCGACACGCAATTCATCAACCAGACCCTTAACCGCAGCTTCGATCACAGTCCGTATCCGTGCTTCCTGGCTGGGCGGTCCCCATGTCTCTGTCAGCTCTTTCAATAATTCAATATTCATGCGCACTCCTGGCATTTAATGTACATCAATTCGTATAGGTTGCAGCCACGCCATGCGGCCGCCTTCGCCGTAGCACTCAATCCTGACATATCGCCAGTTTTTTAGCTGCGTTAGATTATCCGGCAGTTCCCACTCCGCCGAAGCGCCGTCGGTTGAGGAGCGTATCGTTCCAAAACGCGTCAGGAAGCGGATTCGTTGAGCGTTCTCTGTTTCAATACGTATGCACAGCCCATCAATCTCAACACTTTTCACCATAACACCGGTGGACGCGTAAAACTGCCCTTGCCTGAGCGCACTCATAATGTCGTCGGCGCTTCGAGCAGGCGACTGCACGACATTCCACGCGACACCCACATCGGTCGGGTAATGTGCATCATCGTTAGCAAATCCCCACAACTGCCTTCCAACGGAAAGCAGTCGATCCCAACGATCAGACGCCAACGCTGAACCATCCAGACGCTCAATGACACCGTTATAGACCTCAAGACCAATAGCGCCCTGTAGATCCGACATCATCTCTTGTGGAAAATGATTGAAATGCCATTCCCAGTTCGGATGATTCATTACTGCAAAACCGCCATCACTGTTGATACGGTCGACAACCGCCTGGCGGTCTGTGTCCGGTTCAACACGCTGGTGCACGCCAATTTGCTGGATATGCGGGCCAAGTGATGTCACTTCTACAACCGGTATTAGCACCATCTGCGTCATGTGCTGATAATCATGTGGCGCTGTGAACACATCATGGTCGCTGATTCCCAGAAAATCATAACCACACTGCTCATAATTTGCGATGACTTCTTCAGCAGTGTGAGTGCCATCGCTGAACGTGGTGTGGGTGTGCAGGTTACCTTTTAACCACGTATACCCTTCCGTCAAGTAGGGACTGAGTAACTTTATTTGAGACATGCTGGCGTGAATCATATCAGTCGATCAATTTTGCCGTGAAGTCGATAATGGTCACCATGAAAAGCTATCGCAAAGAACTGTGGTTTCATGTTCCATCGCGACGTGGTTTCCTTAACATTACACAGCAGGTGGATGCTTGTCTGCGCGAGAGTGGCATTCAAGAGGGACTGATCTTGATCAACGCGATGAACATCACGAGTTCGGTGTTTATCAATGATGATGAAAGCGGACTACATCATGATTACATCGTATGGCTGGAGCAAATTGCGCCACACGAGCCGATTGCTCAGTATCGCCACAACGATACGGGCGAAGATAATGCAGACGCCCACATGAAACGTCAAATCATGGGGCGAGAAGTCGTCGTTGCGGTGACCAACGGCAAGCTGGACTTTGGCACGTGGGAGCAGATTTTCTACGGCGAATTCGACGGACGTCGACGTAAACACGTGCTGGTGAAGATCATCGGGGAGTAGCAAAAACACCGGCATACTTTCTAACAGTACGCCGGTTCTCGCCAATGCCTGAGCTAAAAGTGCGCAGCAGTTCGAAGTGCCTCGACGCGATCCGTGTGTTCCCACGGCAAGTCGATATCCGTCCGTCCAAAGTGCCCATAAGCAGCCGTCTGCTGGAAGATCGGGCGGCGCAGGTTCAGATCGCGAATAATAGCGCCTGGGCGCAGATCAAATACGTCATTGATTGCCTTGATCAAGGCTTCGTCACTCACCTTGCCGGTTCCAAATGTTTCAACATTGATTGAAAGCGGGCGCGCCATACCAATCGCGTAGGCCACTTGAACTTCACAACGATCTGCCAAACCAGCGGCCACGATATTTTTCGCAACCCAGCGTGCAGCATAGGCAGCAGAACGATCCACTTTTGTTGGATCTTTCCCGCTGAAAGCGCCGCCGCCGTGTCGGCCCATACCGCCATAGCTATCGACGATGATCTTACGACCCGTCAATCCTGCGTCGCCCATCGGTCCGCCAATTTCAAACCTTCCAGTTGGATTGGTATAGATCTTCAGCTTACTGTCAATCATATTCTGAGGAAGATTCGGCATGATGATCTCCTCGGTAATCGTCTGGTTGATCTCTTCTTGACTTGCACTAGGATGATGCTGAGTGGAGATGAGAACTGTATCGACACGTACCGGTTGTCCACGCGAGTATTCAATCGTGACCTGGCTCTTTGCATCTGGGCGTAGCCAGCCAATCTTTTTGGTCTTTCGGGCTACGCTCAACTCGCGCGCTAGTCGGTGGGCCAGCGCAATAGGCAAAGGCATGAATTCGGGCGTCTCATTGCACGCAAATCCAAACATCATGCCCTGGTCGCCTGCGCCAGTGCGCTCAACCTCGTCCTCGCCATCTTGACCGCCCGAGTCAAAAGCTTTATCGACGCCCTGGGCAATGTTAGCAGACTGTTTTGCCAGCGCGATGATCACGCCACAAGTATGGCCGTCAAATCCAACCTCAGAACTATCAAAGCCAATGTCATTAACCACCTTGCGGACCAAGACCTCGTAATTGACGATCGCCTTTGTAGTGATTTCGCCGAAACACAGCACAAAACCGGTTTTTGTGGCGGTCTCGCAGGCCACTCGGCTCATGGGATCATCCTCTAGACATGCATCCAGCACGGCATCGGAAATCTGATCGCACATTTTGTCGGGATGCCCTTCCGTCACCGATTCACTGGTGAAGAAGAGCTGCTTGGTTGTCATGAAACTGGTTGACACGTGTACCTTACCTCTACCTCTTTGGGTTTCGTTATGAATGATTATCGATAGACTTTACTAATCGCTGGACAGTCGCACGATGGCCATAGTTTACACTTAATATCATCACAATTTGCTGGTATCAAGCCAGCGAGGCCGCAATCTGTCTTCCACGATTCCACTGATGACAAGTAAAAAGAACACATCAACCCACCCCAGTAAAACCAGGATGAGATAAGGTGTGTATTGTGACACACCTGTAATGTCTGCACAGTTTGAAGTCCATTGCTGTGAACAATTTGCTTGTGTTCGTACCAAAGCACCGTATTGTTGCCAGATCATCACGAATACCGCCACGGCTATCACGATGGATCCGATCAGATTACCAACGATGACTTTTCTTCTCCACCAGAGCGGTAATGCACACAGTGCACCGACCATCAAAGGGATGATTACCGCAAAGATCACCCAATTCGCAACTGGCTCGTTTAGTTCTGACATACGTGCGCACAAAGTCTATCACAATCGAACGTCTTGTCAGCTTCGAAGGGAACTCCTTTTTAACGTTTCGATCCTCAGATTCAGGGACTTTTCGTCGTCATCATGGTTCTACAACCTGACTTATGCTACCGTACAATACCTAAGAAATATCCTAAAGCATTTATGGAATGTTCAGAGAGTTGAACTGCTACATTCCCCGCTCAACCTAACACATGCAGGTCAGGCTAGCAAAGATGCAGAATAACAGGCCCAAACGAAATATCGAGTTCGGAAGACTGTTGAGTGGTGCGATTAATAGTATCGCGATATACGAAGGAAAAAGAGCGCCCATCATCGAGGAAGAAATTGGCGCGCTGGTCAACCTCTCCGTAGCTTCTGTACAACGCTACAAGGCAGGTTATTTACCGCCTGATCCACATACAGTTCGCATCATAGCGGAAGCGGGTGTCAAACGGGGTTACCTCGACCGCCGGTGGTTAGCGCGTTTTTTGTTCGTCGGCGACTATCCATCACCTGACGAGTTAATCAGTCGTCTGTGTCCACAGGTAATGGCGCCCACAGAACCCACAGAACGGGTACTTCAGAATCTTCCAGCACCCAGTTATGCCCATTTCGTCATGCGTGGAAAGCCATTCAACGAAATCACTTCTGCCCTCAAGAAGCGAACGGCGCTGGTTGTGCTTTCAAGCCTCGGCGGCATGGGAAAAACATCCCTGGCGCGTGAAGTGGCAAGCCGATGCCTGTTGCGAGATGAGCAAACACCCTATTTTGAAGGCATCGTATGGATCAGCGATTCGGAGCGCCCCGGTTACACAACACTCTCCACCGTGCTAGATGAGGTTGCCTACACACTTGGTTATAGTTCATTTGCCACCTTGCCGCACGATGAAAAACGCCGTGAAGTCGATCAACTATTAAGACGCTGGCCTGTACTGGTCATCATTGATAACTTCGAATCGGTTACCGACATGAGCTTGCTTCGATGGATGCTCAATCTACCGGAGCCCAGTAAAGGCATCATCACAACACGAGAATGGCGTCGTGAGTTTCGGCAGGGGGCTTGCCATGTTGAGTTACGCGGGATGAGCGAATCCGAAGCAACTGAGTTCGTCACAAAGAGGCTTGAGCACCTGCACATGGAGAATCTCGCGCAAAACGTCACGCAGTTCAATCCGTTAATTGAGGTCACTGGTGGCAACCCCAAAGCCATCGAGATGGCACTGGGCTGTCTGAAATATGAACGTCGAACCCTGCAGCAGGTCGTTGACGATTTTTACAGTGCGCGTGGCGAGCTCTTCGATGATCTGATGCAACGCAGTTGGGCTCTGCTGGATGAAGCAGCACGCCGGGTCTTGCTCTCGGCCACCCTTTTTGTAGGCGGGATCAATAGTGACGCCCTGACTTGCACGGCCGATGTGCGTGGACTTGCCTTTAAACATGCCACCGAACGGCTGGACGACCTGGCGTTCATTGATATCCAGAACCAGGAAGAAGTGTTTAATTATCGCTATGCCTTGCATCCGTTAGTGCGCGCCTTTGTTCACGCAAGGCTACAGGCAGAAGCCACGTTCGAGGAAGCGGCACGCGGACGCTGGGTGAATTGGTATATTGATCTGGTATCACAAGTAGGCTATTGCCGCAACGACCTGCACCGCCTGAAACTTCTCGATCCTGAACAGAGCATGTTGCACGTTGTTATCGGGTGGACGCATTCACATCTGCGGCATAAGGATACCTTTGCGCTCATCCATGGATGCGCGTTTTATTGCTATGTGCACGGATTGATGCACAAGGTACCAGACATCAATGTTACCGCTTCTGAGGCAGCCCATGCGATGGGAAAGACGCTCGATGAGCTCACGTGGCTGTCTCATCATGTGCAGCGTATCGCGCGATCCGGAAACTTATCAGAAGTGCAGGACTATCTGGAGCGCATGCAGAAGCTGGCATCAGCAGCCGGCGATCCGCTAACCGGGGAAACCGCCGAGGCCTATTACCACAGCATGGCGTCATACTGGCTGGCATGCGGCAAGCTGGATATGGCTGAGGACGCATGGCGCAAGCTGCTGTACGAGCCTTCGATCAGCAATTCAGCACGACTTGTGACCACGCGTTGGCTGGCATTCTGTCTGCAGAAAACCGGCAGGCTTTCTGAAGCAGAAGCCTTGTTAACATCAACTCTGGCCTCATTGCGGCCCGACGCAAACCAGCGCGCCGTTATTGCCATTATGCTGCAGATGGTGCGTGTGTGTCTTGATATGGGTGACACTGTTTCTGCTTCCCGGCATCTCACTCAGGCGCGTGAACGCGTTGCGCGTGACTCTGTTGAAAGGCACATGCCCGATGTCAACCTGCTTGATGGTCGATTACTGCATATACAGGGAGATACTTCCAGCGCTCAACATGCCTACTCCCAAGCAGTTGACGGCTTTCGTCGCCTTGGTCTTAGTCTCGAAATGGCCGAAGCCCATGCTGCTCTAAAATCGTTACAGGCAGTTAAGTAGACGATCATCTTTCTGGTTACCGAACACGCTCTATGCAGCGCATAGGGTTAAACGAACGGCCTGGTTCTGACAGTGGATTACCACTGTCAGCCCAGATACCTTGCGAGCCACGCCCACACTTTGGCGCCATGCCATTTGTGCGGACCTTCAAAGATATCGATGTCCAACCTAGTCTGTGCCTCTGAAAGTCGATATGCCTTGGATGTAATTTCGTACTGCTCCAGTACATTTTCTACGCCGCGAGCGCCATTCAGCGGGTCTTGTCGGCCTGTCTCAAAGAGAAGCGGGCGCGGTGCAATCAGCGCTGCCAGGTCACCCATGTCGACGTTTTCCCACAAATGCGGGACATAATTACAATCGCAGTTACCCGATAACACCAGTAAGGAGTCTTTGACACCGTAAAAGTAACCACTGATGACGGCGCACGCGACGCGTTCATCTAGTGCCGACAGATATAAGGTCTGTAATCCTCCGCCTGATAGCCCGATACAGGCGACCGGTTGCCCGGCACACTCTGGACGTGTGCCCACATAATCAATCAAGCGCATCAAATCCCATGCCCACATTCCGGCAACGGTTAATCCAAGAGGTAACGCCATGTGTGCCAGTTGATGGCATGATGAGTTGAATAACTGGTCAGCGCCCTGCGAAAGTGATTCGCGTCGTTCACCAAAACCACGCGCGTCTGGACAGAACGTAACATAGCCTTTTTGTGCTGCTACTTCGCCGTAGTTGTAGTCATAGGTTGTAATACGTGCAGCAACATCAGGATTGTCTGCAACACCCGCAACAGTTAGTTTTCCAGCACTGTCGTGGCCATGCGCAGCGATGACGGCTGGTGCATGCGTAACGCCGTCAGGAATGAGTATATACAGCGACATCGTGACGCCTGGTTCGGTATCGATCTCGACGCGTTCTCTGCGATACCCTTTGCACTGCACTGTTTCTGTTACCCTGGCATTAGGCGGCGTTACTGTAAGGTGATCAATACCGAGCAAATCCCGCAGCTTTATCCGCAAGCTTGCTTGCCAGACACTCAACTCTTCAGCGCTTTGCGCTGATAGCCCCATCTGTCTCTTTAGAGCATCGAAACGTTGTAGCAATGCCGTTTCGCTAATATGAAAGTTGCTCATATTAAAGATCACATAGTTGATAAGCAGAACGAATGGCGTCATAGACGTCACCCTTAGGAATAAACTCATGACCAACGTAGCCGCTATAGCTGCTCTCCTTGATGGCACGGAATATGGGTGGGTAATTCAACTCCTGAACTGCATCCATATCGTTGCGCCCCGGATTGCCAGCCGTGTGAATGTGACCGATGTGGTCGATATTGGCGCGCAAGGTGCGGATAATATCGCCTTCCATGATCTGCATGTGATAGATGTCATACAGCAGCTTTACGCGTGGTGAAGCCACCGCCTTGATCACTTTGACTCCCCACTCAGTGTGATCACATTGATAGTCAGTGTGATCGACCCTGGAATTCAGCAATTCCAGCACGAGGGTAACGCCTTTTGACTCGGCTGCCGAAGCCACCCGGCTCAAACCTGCAATGGTGTTTGCCGCTCCTTCTTCATCGCTCAATCCACGTCGATTGCCAGAAAATACGATCAAGTTGGGAATCTGATACTGCACGGCACGATCCAGGTTAAGCAGGATTTCATCGATGATGCTATCGTGGTTCTCGCGCCGGTTGAGGCCATTGGTCAGTGACGCGTGACCGCCATGTGTGGCAATGACCAATTCCGCCGCACGTGCTGCGTCCCATAGCTCACGCGGTAGCAACTCAACGGCCGCATACCCGATTTGCTTTGCCACTCGAAAGAATGTGTCTGGTGAAACACCATCACGGCCATAGCACCACCACGCCAGCGATTGTTTGATTTTCGACATTGCTATACCTCGTTTATTTTTTCTCGGTAGCATTAGCGTGAAAAGAAGGATCACGTGCTACCGTTTTGAGTGGCAGGTTGCGCCAGTAGTACTGCAGGTCTTTACGCTGCCAACCCCTATATATTTCGTCCCAGCCCAGCCGCCCATAATGCGGGTCAAGTCCATCAAGGATGATCGGTTCTGATACACCCTGATATCGAAAATCCGTTGACAGACGTATCCCATTCTGTGTGCGATTAGGCAACGCCTTATGCACCACGAAACTATGAAAAACCAGTACGTCGCCCAGTTTGAAATCAGTCGTGTGCCACGGCAGATCGATATCATCAGTATCAATACCCAGTCCGCCCGCTCCATTCGCTTTGTGTACAGGAAGCAGGCCAAGTTTGTGCGAACTCGCAAGTACTGCCAGACCGCCCAGCTCCTGCGGGCAATCGGATAGTGGCGTCCATGCCGTATATGTTGCAGGCGTCGCCTGGATATGCACGTAATCCTGATGGGCTGGCGTCGTAAAAAACTCCGCTTTCGGGAAACTGATGCGCGCGATGTTACGCGGATGGACAAGAACCTGCTCCTGCACCAGCGCTTCGATAATGCTCAGCACTTCCGTGCGATGCGCGAAAGCATGAAAGCCCTCCATCCTCTGTACATTGTCATAGACGTCGAAGAATTCGGGACTACCTTCCAGCCTCGGTTGGCCGGCAGGATGGTTCTCAGCATCAACCCATCCTTGATCACGGCACGCCAGCATCATCGCTTGATGCAAAGGCGTGATGGCATCTGCGGGCAACAAACCACGGAAAAACAAATAGCCATAGCGCGCCATCCGTCCACGCAGCATCGCAGGGCGATCAAGCACAGTGGCTGAGTCGATAAACTCATTCATAGGTCCCACTCCATTCATTACAGTCACAAAGACATGGTCCAACATGGTTCATATGTCAAGCGGTGCGCACCAAACCGGGAGATTACGGGTAAATGCTGTGGGGCGAAACCCAGCAGCCGGTAACCAGGACCGATAGGGTGTGCCGGCATAACCGGCACTTGCAAAGTCACACAAGAGCAGATCCGAAGTGCCTTCACAGGCTACGTTGAACATCACCCAACTCGCCTGGTCGCCTTCGGATGTAATAGGTTGCATCTGACGAATCTGGAAGGCTGTAAGAGTCGGCACATCAAACGGGTCGTATTCATTAAACTGCCTGTCATAGGTCAGCAGCAAAGGCCCATGATAAAACGCAACCTTACCTGCAGCGTCTTGTTCGCCCACCCAGACATGCGGCGTCATGTCCAGCCACAACCTGATTTCGTCGCCCTCGCGCCACTGCCGATTGATAGTGTAATACTGCCCCTTGACTACACCGAAAACTTCCTCGGAGTTAATCGCCAGTTGTGTATCTTCTGACCAGGATGGAATTCGTAACTTCAGCGTGAATTGCTCAGCAAAGCTGACGCGCAGCTTAATATCAATCAAGCCGTCGACTGGGTAGCGAGTGTTCTGTATCAACGTGATACGGTTGCCAGACGCCAGGGTGGCAGTGATTTCACCCGGGCCGAAGTAGTTAAGGCAAAGCCCGTTATCGATGCCCATGACAGCCCATTCCGAAATCATCCCAAGTCCGCGCGGTCCGTTTACAGAACAGCAGTTCAGTTCCGGTGCACCTTCGCGCGATTGAAACACAATCTCGTGCGCGGATGCCTTGCGTACGCCATCCATTGGCGTGTTATAGGTGCACCAGCGCCCTGATGGATGCTGCGCCCCCAATATGCCGTTAAAGGTGGAAAGCTCAATCTCATCTGCCACAATAGCGTTGCCCGTAAGCCGCAGCATATCTATCGACAGCGCTATCCAAGCCACGGTACAGCATGTCTCTATCGCGCGCGGATCATAGGGATTGCCGACCGCTGCTTCGCCAGACGAGAAACCGCCTGTGTCATGCCGATCTCCTTGAACGATGCTCCACCAGATATGCTCATAGGCCTGTTTGTATTTGTCATCGCCACTGATCCAGTACAGTTCAGCAATGGCTTGAATATCATGCAGGCTTTCCCAGCGAGGTTTGGGTGATTGATAAAATGGCACACCGTCTAGCGCTGTGCGTACATAGTCCCCCGCGGGTGGTGTTTCCCACTCCTTCTCAATCGCACGCGCTAACTGCAGGTAACGCAACTCTCCGGTCGCCTCATGTAGCAGACACAGCCCATGAGAGATGGACATGTTCATCTCTTCGGCGCATGCTTCGCCCACTTTCTGACCTGAATCCAGAAAACGTCGGCACAACATATCGGCGATGCGCTTACAGCATTCCAGTGCAGCAACATCGCCAGTATCTTGATGCCAAAACAACAGCCCCAGCATGCAATGGTAATGTCCCCAGATATCCCACAGCCAGTCACCTGCGAGTGTTTTACCTGTTAGCCGTTCATGTTCAGGTGCAGGGCCAAGATAACCATCGGGAACTTGCGTAGCGACTAAATCGGCCACAAACTGCGTCACTACCTTAAGCAACTCGGGATCATGCGTCATCCGCAATGCCATCACGGCCGAAGTCAAGTACTTCCCGGCAAACTCACCCGCCCATGGCACCAGATCGCGCCGTGGAGCGCGATCTCTGTCACGCATCATCTGCAGCATAGCTGGATTCGCCTGCGGTGCTGGTAACAGCCATTGTTGGATATTGTTCTTAATACGGTCACCAACATACCCATGCAAGTCCAATCTAGCATGAAGTGGTGCTTGAAACACAGGTTGGGTTTGAAGTTGAGGCATATGGGCTATTTCCCTCTATTGAATGGCAGATCACGAAACGCCGATTACAGATTCTCATTATGCCATCATAGGTCGATTCATGTGCCGATGTAAACAAAATGGCCACTTGTCGCAGCTCTTTTGAAAAAGGCAATTCTGGTAACATAGTTTTATAGAACAAGCGAAGGTATGATGGCTACTGACAATTCCAAAACAGTTAAAAACGACGAACCGGATGATGGTTCTTACACCCAGAGTAACAGTCTTTATAACGTCATCGGGCGGAACAGCCATTATGTGGCCCTGCTAACAGCATGGGTAGCCACATGTGGCAGCCTTTTTTTCAGCGAGATTCTAGGTTGGGCACCATGCCTGTTGTGCTGGTACCAGCGCATCTTCATGTACCCCCTGTCACTTGTCCTGGCGGTGGGCATATTGCGCCGCGATAAGGGTTTACACAAATATGCGTTAGCACTGTCCATACCCGGTGCATGTATCTCACTGTTTCACTACCTGGATCAAAAAACAGACCTTGTCAAAGCGTTGGTGCCCTGCACTGTAGGCGTGCCTTGTTCTGCCGACTACCTCAATGCATTTGGCGGCGTGGTAACCATTCCATTTCTCGCGCTAATTGCCTTCTTGATCATTACGTTCTGCATGGTTGCAGCCAGACTTGGGAATGACGCAGATATTGAGGAGGATGAACCCTCTATCGACGCTGCAAAACAGCCGGGACGGATCGCAATCGCACTACCCGTTTTCGTCATCATTGCGGCTGTTGTTCTAGCCTATTTCATCGCCGGATCATCCTACCGATATGGCGGCATTGGTAGCTCTGGCAGTACCACGACTTACTCAAGCAACCCGCTACCTACGCCAGACTCTACGGCTGCCGCACGCGGCAAAGTATTGTACGAATCCACTTGTGCTGCCTGCCATGGCATCAAAGGCGAAGGCACACCTTCCGGATTGGCGCTGACGACTTCGCAACAAGTGCTAACTGGCACCAACGAATCCCTCGTGAAATTCGTGCGCATGGGCCGGGCAGCCAACGATCCTCACAACGTCACGGGAATGGCCATGCCTGCCAACGGTGGGCGTAGTGACTCAAGCGACCAGGATATCGTCGCCGTGATCGTCTATATGCGCCAGTTGGCCAAAAATGCAGGATCTGGCCCAAGCAGTTAACGATAAATATGGCTATGCAGACCACAGGGAAAAAGTCTTCGTTTACGCAACGTTGGAAATGGAATAAGCGCGCGCATCTGCGCTGGTTGTGGAATGCAGGTCTGCGTTTTGCCTACAAGGCATTCATGCATCTCGAAGTAAATGGGCTGCAGAATGTGCCTCCGACCGGGCCAGTCATCGTGATGATCAACCATGTGAATTTTTTCGATCCGGTGGTCGTCCTGGCGGCACTAGGTCGACCCATCACACCCATGGCCAAAGTTGAAGCCTTTGAGGAACCACTCATTCGGCAACTCGTGATGACCTATGGCGCGATACCGGTTCATCGCGGCACAGTAGATACTTCCGCTATCCGCGCAGCCACTGAAGTGCTCAATGGCGGCGGCATGATCCTGATTTCGCCAGAAGGTACCCGCAGTCGAACCGGCGGGTTGATCAAGGGTCAGGAAGGTCTAGCTTATCTAGCAACCCGTACCAATGCCACCGTGTTGCCAGTCGGGATTGTAGGCACCCCCCAGCTTGCACCCATGTTAAAACGGCTAAGGCGAGCACGTATCTCATTCACGATTGGTCCGGGCTTCGAGATGAACAGCGATGGCAAACCGAATCGTGAACAATTGCACCAACTGACTGAGGATGCGATGCGCCGACTAGCCGCATTATTGCCGGAATCGATGCGAGGTGAGTACAAGTGATAACATGCCTGGAATAGTCAAGTCAGTTGAACCTGGCAGCGCCGCCATGCTGGCGGGTTTACGCGCCCATGATGCCCTTTCGACGGTCAACGGCAGCGCAGTACAAGATGTGATCGACGTGCAGTACTATGGTGCTGAAAGCGAACTGGCATTCGGTATAGAACGCGACAACACTGCCATGGAACTGCATTCCCAACGGGAGTTTGGTCAAGCACTGGGCATCGAGTTTGAACATCCCACCTTCGACATAGACATTCGACGTTGCAATAACCTATGCCCATTCTGTTTCGTTTTGCAGAATGCACCACGCATGCGTCGCACGCTCTACATCAAGGATGATGATTATCGATACTCGTTTCTTTTTGGACACTTTGTCACCCTCACCAACCTGGATGAACATGACTGGGCGCGCATTGCTGAACAACACCTCAGCCCACTCTATGTGTCCGTACATGCGACAGACACAGATATTCGCCGCCAATGCCTGCGTAATCCAACATCGGGCGATATCATGGCGCAACTCCGCTGGTTGACGGGGCATGGTATTCAAGTGCATACCCAATTGGTGGTAACCCCCGGGCTTAATGATGGCAAATGGCTGGCGAAGAGTATTGATGACCTTGCCGCGCTCTATCCAGCCGTGCTTTCGGTTAGTGTCGTGCCCGTCGGGTTGACCAAACATCACAAATATGGGCATCACCCGCACACCTATGCTGAAGCTCTCGCCGTGGTTGACTTAGTTGAAGCAAGACAACGTGATTTTCGCGCTCGACATGGCATCGGTTTTGCCTATTTGACAGATGAGTGGTATCTCGTCACCCAGCGGCCGTTGCCAGCCAAGCGCGCCTACGACCATCTGGCTTTGCAGGAAAATGGCCTTGGCATGGTGCGGGACTTCCTCAATGAATGGCAGAAGTTGAAGCGCACCGAGGTGCGTGGCCCGATATTGGGATTGAAGTACGACAGCGCGGTACTGGCTACGGCGGCGCTTTTCGCCCCGGTACTCACAAAAGCGGCGCGCGAGTTTGTAGATCGCACAGGTATTCCACTCAAGGTGGTTCCGATTCGTAATGACGGGCTGGGCGAAACCATCGTCGTCGCAGGTCTGTTACAGGGCAACGATATCATTGCTCAACTGAAAGAAGTGGTTAAACCAGAGGATAACGTCATCGTGGTATTGCCGCGAATCACGTTTGACCACCCCGATGGCATCGCGCTTGATGATGTAGCGCCGATGACGATAGCGCAGGCGTTGGGACGACCTATTGCACTTGCTGACTGGATGGGCGATGTCGTTGATGCCTTAACCGGAAAGAATGCACTTGTGTTTGATCCCACAGTTCCCGAAACACAAATACCCATCGTCCGCGACGGAGGCTGGGCGGTTGAGAAGTATCTCTGACGTGTGATGACAAGAGATTGGAGATGGGTTCATCTCCAATCTCTTGTTTTTGATTATTCGCGCAGGAAATCACGTAGTTTGCGCGCGTGGGCGGGATGGCGCAAACGGCTCAACGCCTGGGCTTCAATTTGACGTACGCGCTCACGCGTTACGCCAAGTTTCTTGCCAACTTCCTCGAGCGTATATGTCTCGCCATCAAGCAGGCCATAGCGCAACTGCAGAATGCGCACCTCTCGAGGCGGTAACGTTGACAGAATATCAGACAACTGCTCGCGCAACATCTGCGATGTAACCACCTCAGCAGGTGCAGGGCTATCGTCATCGGGGATGAAGTCTCCCAGTACGCTCTCTTCTTCATCATCCGTCGGCGTTTCGAGGCTGATGGGACGGCGCGCAACCTGAATCATCTGTTCCGCTTTGCGCACGGTGACGTTCAATGCTTCAGCCAACTCGGCTACGGTTGGATCACGCCCCAATTCCTGAGTCAACTGGTGACTTGCGCGCAGCAGGCGGTTGATCTGATCGCCCATGTGCACAGGAACACGAATGGTGCGTCCCTGATCGGCAATCGCCCGCGTGACCGCCTGTCGAATCCACCATGTGGCATAAGTGCTAAATTTGTGACCACGCCGCCAATCAAACTTCTTGGCTGCGCGAATCAGACCGATATTACCTTCCTGGATCAGGTCGAGAAAGGGTACACCGCGTCCAATATACTTTTTGGCAACGCTGATGACCAGGCGCGAGTTCGCATTGATCAGGTGTTCACGTGCCATCAATCCATCTTCTATGAGTTGCTCAACCCGCTCCGGATCTTTAGGCGCCACTTTTTCCGGCGATACAGCCTCACGTGCGTCTTTGCCACGCTCCATGCGCTGTGCCAAATCAACTTCCTGAGGAGCAGTCAGAAGCGGAACGCGACCAATTTCCTTGAGATACAGGCCAACGGTATCGTCAGCTTCAATGGCTTCGAGCAAGTTCTCGTTGGTGTGGTCTGCGTACTCATCTTCGTCGTCATCGTCGTCATAAGCCATCTGGTCGGCGGCTTCATCTTCACTTGCTACGACTTGAATACCCGCATCAGACAGCGCTGCGAAAACCTCTTCCATCTGCTCGAGATTTTTCTCAGCATCCGGAAACGCAGCCAGAATGTCATCATAGGTGACATACCCTTTGTCACGGCCTACATTGAGCAACTGCTCTTCGCCGGACAGTTCTTCAACCGCGATCTCTTCTATTGCTGTCGCAGCCTCTTTAGGCTCTGGCGACGTTTTGACGATTTTCTTCTTGATGGCCATCGTATCCCTGTTTACACGCTTATCCTAAGAGCAGCATGATACCTGAGTTATGTCTACGAACGCACTACCGCGCGACGGACATAATGATGTGCGTGTTGCGCCTGACAGAATCATAAGACATATGAATAGTAGTAATCTGGGGCTACCTTGTCAAGCACTCTGTGTGAAATCAAGCCCCCATTATACCTTATTGTGGCACCAGATTGGCAAATAACGTTATGTCCATGGTCATCTAGGTACATTGTAGGCATACGAACCAACCAACTGGCCCTTTTCATCATACAGAAAGGCCGCATCAGACGTATCTGACCATACAGGTATATGACTGTTAAAACTAAACGATCCACAGATACCTGCCCCGGAAGGTGATGAGCCACTGTAGATACGGCATGTCTGTCCTGCTGATAACACCAGGCCGTTGGTAAAGTAGAAATCCAGGTTCGCATGTTGCGCATGGATACGCCATGTGCTGATATTCACTGAGTTGGCACCGCGATTCTGCACTTCAATAAACTGGTCCGACATATTGAGCTGAGGTGTTCCGCTGTACATCACTGCACTTATGACAACAGAACCACTGATGAAGATCGAGGGCGTGCCTTGAGGCGTTGGCGTCAAGGTTGGTGCCGGGGTAACAGTCATTGTTACCACGTCAGCAGGATTGGTAGTAGCCGTCTGAGTTGCGTTCTGGGTAGCAACGGGACTAGGCGCAACGGTGCCTGCATCGGTAGCCCTTGTAGGTACTGCGGTGAATGTGGCAGGCAATATCGGTGTCACAATGCGATTACCGGGCGTGAGTCCCACCGCCGCAAAGGGCGTGGCAGTCCCCACCGTGCTTACCCCACTTGGTTTCGCACTAGGTCCGGTAGGTGTCACAAGTGGAGAACGCAATGGTGAGACAGGGGCAACATTGGGTTTTTCCGACAGGCTTGTGGTCACCTTCACAGCCAGCGTCGGGCTCCTTTGCGCCAACGTATCGATAAGGGGCGTCACCGGATCTGAGATGGGACGCGTCGATGCCAGTGCGGGTGTGATCGTCACTGAAATGGCGACGCCTGGCTCGCTAAGCCGGGCAACCTCGTCCTGGGCTTGGCTGGCAGAAGCAATCAGCTGGCGCGTCTGTGCCATGCCCGGCGCAAGCAAGACCAGCGCCAGACACGCGCACAAGATTGGAAACAGCGACATGATCCCCAGGAAAACCACAACCAGCAACTTCATTGGTGAACGAGGCGCAACTATGGATGCAGATGGATTCGCTCGGTGCGTTGGTGAATCACTGGTAGTTGCTGGCACCGTTGAAATCTCGAATACCTCACGTCGAGACAGCCAGTTGTTCTGCAGCGCAACTTGAACCGATTGATATGCCGGGGGCACATGGGTATAGTGTGAACGCTTTGTCAAGGCGTCATATTCGAATGCACTACCACAAGAAAGGCATTTGCAGATAAGGCTTTCCCAGGTGAGTGCCCGTTGTCGACACAAAGGGCAGGTATCTGTCGGTATTGTCCGCAAGTCCAATTTAGTGTCCCAGAGTCATACGTATGCCGCGCGTGCGTCGATCGGTTTCCCAAGGGTAGACGACAAACGAATCAGTCACAGCGGCAAAATAGGTGGGCTTGTGATTAGGAAAAAGCGACTTGGCCGGTTTGTAGTGCAGAACGGCTGTTTCCGGGCGCGCCCCGAGCGCCTCCAGCCTACCGCGCACCGTCATAATATGTCTGCCATGGGTCCACACATCATCGACTACCAGAATCCTGCGCCCGCGCGTCAACTCATCATCCGGGAACTGCAGGAACGAAGGCCAGGCCAGCAGCCGGGGGGCAGTATCTGAAGGGAATTCCACCGCAGCCGTCAGTATCTGTTTGATATCAAGGGCTTCTGCTATCAGGCCACCCGGTATGATCCCTCCGCGAGTGATCATGATGAGTGAATCAAATACACCGGTCATTTGAGGCACAAGCTGATCAATCAACGCATCTACATCTGTCCATGAAAGTACCTCTTGCCTGGGTGATTCATCTCGTCGCATTGTATTTCCTTACTCCAGCCTATGGTATAACCTAGTATTTAAGAACGCTTGGGAGCACCGAAATGCGCCATCATCTAAATTTGACAGCACTATTGATTGTCTGTGTGTATAGCCTTAGCGCCTGCACGCAGTCCGCCAGCGTTGGCATTCCGACGCCAGACCGTGTCAATCCAAATCCTGCGGCTTCAGCGCCGACAACAGCGCCAGCCACTCCTGTTGTCGAGATGGCAACTCTGCAGCCTACAACAGAGACGCCAACGCCACAACCTCAGCAAGCCGAACCTGCGCCAACTGCACCGTTGCCAGAACCTACTGCGGTACAACCAAGTCCAACCGAACCTGCGCCAACTGCCATCACAGACACTTCAGGAGATTCTGTCGTGTGCAATAAGATTGTGATTCATATTGTAAAACCGGGCGAAAATCTTTTCCGCATCGGCCTGCGATACAAGACCAGCGCTTCGGCTATAGCACGGCGCAATGGCATAACCGATATCCGCAAAGTTCGGACGGGAACTCAACTGCGCATACTCACTTGTGCTTAAGTTGTAACCACGGTGGTACTTCTCTCAATCAAGTTCCGTACCACCACAATATCTACTTTGACTTCACCGCCAAATCGAGCGGCACCATTTCAAGCCAGCTATTCCCCGGCTTCATGGGCAACTCTGCACCGTTCGAATCCACGAATTTCAATCCACTGGCGTTACCAGTTCGCTGCCATCGCACGTCATACTGCTTGCCATCGCGGAACAGCTGGGCGTTGCCTTCGCCCCACAGTTGAATTTCAATACCGTGACTACCGCCGCTGTCCTCGACAATCAAAGTCGTCACATGATTGACAAAAAGGACGATGACGTTTGAAGCGGTAATCTGTCGCCCGACGACCGCATCACTATGCGGTACGCCGCCGATAGATCTCGCCCACGCGCCGCTGGCGGCATCGTATGCCCATCCTACTGTTCCTGATGAATAAAGCACATCAACCGAGGACGCACCCTTGCCGCCATCAGGCGGTTTGGTGCTGAAAGACCATGTGTTAAACGTAGTCGGTTTATTCATATCACGCGCCTCAAGTTCAGCAAGCGCATTGTGTGTGCTAGCGAACAAGTTATGAGGCGCATAGGTTTCCGGTGTGCGATACATTGGCAATGTGCATCCAGCATATTGCTGGCATTCAAAGTAACCCTGATCTCCGACCATCCACAGCGTCTTTTTGATATCGCCGCCGCTCTTGGCCCATGAATTCGATGCGTGCATTTTTTCACGGGTGCCGCCACTCGTGCCCGAGCACACGATGCCGGCTTCAAAGATTACCGGTAATTCGATATCGATCAGGCGACAACTGCGAACAGACCCAACTCTCTCTGGCAGGTTCGTATGGTAGAGCGCGGTGAAGCGCGTAATGCCGCCTTCTGAATAGTGCTCGACTACGACATCGGCAAGCGCCAACGCGGATTGCGGTCGCACTTCGGGCGAATTCGACACCTTGATCAACACTGGAATCGTCTTCGCGTCTGTTGGACTGATCGTCAATCCAGTGAATGGATTGATATTCGGATCAGGTGTCGCTGTCGGCGCTACGGTCGGTGTCGCTGTGGGTGCCTGCATAGTCGGCGTGGGCGCAGATGTTGCCGTAGCAGGCACTTTGGTATTGGTGGGTTCCAGAGTCGATGTCACGACAATGATCTGCATTGCGGTCGACGTGATAGGCGCCGGCGCCTGCGTACTCACTCCACAACCCGACAGTAGTGTGAGTAACGTCACTGCCAATGCAGCTTTAGACCAGAAAAGATGGATTCTGAGTGTCAACCGCTATTCTCCTGTAAACGACTTTTGTCTTATACGCGTTTTCGATTAGACGATTATAAAACCCAATGGTATACTTGTACTCCGTGCAGTTGAACTGCCCTCATCGTCTAGTGGACTAGGACGCGGCCCTTTCAAGGCCAAAACACGGGTTCGAATCCCGTTGAGGGCACTGCAGTTACTTTAAGCTGCTTTCACGAGCACTGGCAATCCTTCCAACTCGGTATCCTGCATATCATAAGTCTGCTCGCATGTCAGACACTTCGCTTTGCCTTTTCCGACATCAACCATCAGCCCTGCATCGCCAGTCGGACATGCCATCGGAATTGGTTTATTCCAACTGGTAAAGTCACAGGCCGGGTAATGGCTGCATCCATAAAATACCCGCCGCCCTTTACGCATGTGCTTCTCAACAATCTTGCCACCGTCCACCGGGCAACGCACAATGGGCAGTGCAATCGACTCAAGGTGTTTGCACTTGGGGAAATTGGTGCATCCAATAAAACGTCCGAATCGCCCGTCCTTAAAGGCAAGTTGTGATCCACAATCGGGGCAGGTCTCACCCGTGTACTCAGTGATGCGCTCGTATTGCGGGATGTTGGCTGAAGCTGTCGCGACTGCCAGCTTAAAAGGATCATAGAACTCGTGCAGCACGGGTCGCCATTCCTTCTCGCCCGTCTCGATGCTGTCCAGATCGCTCTCCACGTGCGCCGTAAAGCCAACGTCAATGTAATGAGGGAAATTGTCGACCAGCATGTCATTGACTTGCAGGCCCAGTGGTGTTGGTATCAATTGTTTGCCTTCACGCACCACATAGTTCCGCGATTGAATAATCGACATGATCGTGGCATAGGTACTCGGACGGCCAATGCCATCCTCTTCCAATGCCTTGATCAGGCTGGCTTCGGTATAGCGCGGTGAAGGCTGCGTGAAATGCTGGTTGGGAGTCAAGCTAATCAGGTCCAATACCTCACTCGCCGATAGTTCAGGAAGACGCCGATCGCGTGCTTCCTCATCTTCACTCACCGCTTCGCCTTCATCGTGTCCTTCTTCATAGACCTTGAGAAATCCGGCGAACTTGATGATTGAGCCCGTCGCCCTGAACAAGTAGACCGGCCTAACTTCTATTTCGGCCTTCACCAAGCTGGTTTTTGCTTCAACAGCGAGTTGGGCATCAATGTCTACCGTTGTAGCATCGTAAACGGCATTTTCCATCTGACTGGCGACAAACCGTTTCCAGATAAGGTCGTACAGTCTGAACTGGTCACGATCAAGCGATTTCTTGATGTCCTCTGGCGTTCGCAACACGGACGTCGGGCGCACGGCCTCGTGCGCCTCCTGTGCATTCTTGCTGCGTGATGTATAACGGGGTGGTTGCTCTGGCAGATATTCCGCGCCAAAACGACCAGCGATCAATTCACGGGCTTCTGCCTGTGCAGACACTGCCACATTGGTTGAGTCAGTACGCATGTAAGAAATCAGGCCCACAGGCCCGTCACCCACATCAATGCCTTCATAAAGCTGTTGCGCAACAGACATCGTCTTGCGTGCGTTGTAGTTCAGCTTTCGGCTGGCTTCCTGTTGCAGCGTACTGGTTGTAAAGGGCGGCGCAGGGCGGCGCATACGGTCTTTGCGATCCACACGACTGACAACGTAGTTGGCACGCTCCAGATCGGCTGTGACTTGCCGTGCATCCGCTTCTGTCTTTAATTCCGGATCAGCGCCGTTCTTCTTGTACAAGCGCGCAATGAAGCTACGTGCGTTGCCATTGGTGAGTGCCGCTTGAATCGCCTGCTTCGCTAATTCCGTCTCAACCGTCCAATACTCCACAGGTACAAAAGACAGCACATCGCGCTCGCGCTCTACAACGAGTCGAAGCGCCACAGACTGTACACGCCCTGCACTAAGGCCTTTGCGTCCCATCTTGTCGCGCAGAAGCGGGCTGAGTGTATAACCCACCAAGCGGTCCAGTACACGTCGCGCCTGCTGCGAATTGACCAGGTTTTGATCCACCTCGCGTGGATGGGCAAACGCCTCTGCCACAGCATTCTGCGTAATCTCGTGAAACTCTACGCGATGTATCGGTTTGCCAGCAATAGCTTTCTCGAGAACATGGGTCAGATGCCATGATATCGCCTCACCTTCACGATCAGGGTCAGTGGCCAACCATATCTCGCTAGCTTCTCGCGCGCGCAGGCGCAATTCCTTAACAACCGGCTTCTTGATCACGGGTATACAGTAACGTGGCTCAAAATCAGCCATGACATCGACCCCTAAACGGTTTTTGGGTAGATCTCGAATATGACCAATCGACGCCTCAACGTGGAATTTACGACCCAGGAACTTGCCAATCGTACGCGCCTTGGTTGGCGACTCGACAATGACCAGTGGTTTCAGCCTGGGCGCTGCCTTGCCCGCCTTCTTGCCCTTCTTAGTGGCTTTGGCGCCCGCAGGCTCTCGCACGACCACAGGCGGCACCATGCCTTCATGCGCTGGCGTGCGTCCCATTCTGAACAGGTTTGGATTACCGCAATTCGCACAAACACCCTGGGTGACCGGCGATCCGTTCTTAAAGAATACCGGCTTTGAATCAAGCATATCGTGCTTGCTTCTGCACTTAAAGCAAAACGCTTCCATGATAGTTGAAGGTAAGGGAGCCGTGCCCGGAATCAGGTGTTTGGAATCGCGATTTTTCGCTTCCCCACCGATTACTGTCACTACGCTTCTGCAACCACCTTCACAATCTCCTTTCTAAACCGCTCTACGCTGAATCTCTCAGCATGAGCCCGAATTTGATCGGGCGTAAATGAATAAGTCGTAAACCGCCGCAACGCTTCTACCATTACAGGAACTGTCTGGCGGTCAAACAAGATTCCAGTTATACCATCGATAACGGTGTCAAGCGCACCACCGCCTGCATATGCAATGACGGGCTTCCCGCAAGCCATGGCATTAATTGGCGCAATCCCAAAGTCGTCGCGCCCTGGAAAGATGAATGCTTTGCACCTGCGCAACAGGTCATGCACCGTGGCATCATCAACGCGACCGAGTATTTTCACGCTGGATCCAGCCATTTGCTGCAGTCGTCCCTTGTCACGGCCTTCACCGGCGATCACCAGCGGGAGTCCCAACTGATTGAACACTTCGATGGCAAGATCAATTCTTTTATAAGGTAACAGGCGTGAAACGATCAGATAGAAATCATCACTCTGGTGCGACACATCATACGATGCCACCTGCACGGGCGGGTAAACAATGTCCGACTCACGCCCGTAAATCCGCTTGATGCGTTCCTGTACCTCAGTCGAAATCGCGATATAGCGAGTCACACGACGGGAAACAACGATCTCCCAACGACGCAGGATGACATTCAACATCCGCAGAATAACAACTGCCAGACCCGGTATGGTCTCGCGTGCTGAATAACTAGGAAAATCAAAAGTGAACCGCGTCGGCGTCAGACAATAACACACATGCTTACCGCTGTAACGGGCTCCAATACAAAAAGCACTTTTGTTGCTGACTACCATATCAAACTCTGGCGGTATGCGCATGGCAGCCCATGTCATCGCAAACAACGGCATATAGGGTTGATGCCATTGATGCACATTGGGCAAGCGATCCATCCATGTGCTGCGAACGTCCCAGTCCGTCCACGCGGACGGCATTTTCTGCCGATCATAGATGGTAGTGAAAACAGGCGCAGACGGATACAAGTCATGCAGAACCTGCAAGACTTCCTCAGCGCCGCCGATCTGGTTCAGCCAGTCATGCAGTAGCGCGACATTCATAGTTGATCAACCTGCGGTTGACAATGTACTGGCATAGGGTGCGATTTTAGCGTATGGTATAAGTAACCTATCCTGACTGAATGAGCATACAATCTCATGTCAACCAAAACTAAACCCAGTCTAGTGCGATCATCGCCCAACTTGCTACCTGAACCACGTCAATTGCAACTGAATGGAGGCACACTTTCCCTTGCGCCCGATAAGCTCATTGTCATCAAAAGCCAGCCAGCCGGAACACTGCTCTTCCCGGCCCAGGAAATTCAGCGCCACATCAGTCGCTTCGCCGAGTTCACATGGCATATTCACGGCACTGATAGTGTTCCAGAGGATCAGTGTGGGCTTGTGCTTTCGATCAATCCCGAACTAGCTCCGGCGCGTACCCAGGCGTACTGCCTGAATATCACGGCCTCTGGCATCGCGATCCATTCATCTGACGCCACCGGCGCCTATTATGGTGTGATGACTCTGGGGCAACTCCTGCGCCAGTATGGCGCCACATTGCCCTTGCTTGCCATCACGGACTATCCCGATTTTCCCGCACGTGGCATTATGCTGGATGTCAGCCGCGACAAAGTGCCCACCATGCAGACACTCTTTGATCTGGTCGACTGCCTGGCAGGACTCAAGGTCAATGAGCTTCAACTCTACACCGAGCACACCTTTGCTTATCAGAAGCATCCCCTCGTGTGGGAACATGCATCGCCGTTTACCGGCGAGGAAATACTGCAACTCGATGCGTATTGCCGCACACGGCATATAAACCTGGTGCCAAACCAGAACTCTTTTGGTCATATGCGCCGCTGGCTTACGCACGATGAGTATCGCCCACTGGCCGAAGCGCCGTATGGCTGTGACACAAAATGGGGACGTTTCGACGAACCCTTCACCTTGTGTCCGGGTGATCCAGGCAGCATCAAACTTGTCAGTGAAATGTTTGATGACTTGCTGCCTCATTTTTCCAGCACGATGTTTAATGTCGGTTGCGACGAAACCGTGGATCTTGGTGCAGTCCGCAGCAAAGAGGAGTGCGAGGCAAAAGGCACCGGCCGGGTCTATCTTGATTTCCTGTTAAAGATTCATCAACTGGTCAAGGCGCACGGCCGTTCCATGCAGTTCTGGGGTGACATCATCATGGAACATCCGGAATTGGTTCCTGAACTGCCCAATGATGTGATTGCCCTTGAATGGGGATATGAGCACGATCACCCGTTTAACGATCATGGCGCGAAGTTTGCCGCATCTGGCATACCCTTCTATGTATGCCCCGGTACGTCTTCATGGAATACTGTCGGCGGGCGCACTGACAATGCGTTAGGAAACCTGCTGAATGCCGCTGAGAACGGCCTTGCTCACGGCGCTATCGGTTATTTGATTACCGACTGGGGCGACAACGGACATCATCAGCCACTGCCAGTCAGCTACCTTGGTTATGGTTATGGCGCTGCTGTCTCATGGTGTCTGCAGAGTAATCGTGATATCGACATTGCGCTGGCTATCAGCCGGCACATGTTTGAAGACGCCAGCGGCGCAGCTGGAAAACTCGCCTACGACATTGGCAACGTTTATCGGCTTTTCGCTACCCGCACTTTTAATGCCACTCCTTATGGACTAGGTACTTTGCGACCACTGGCGCAGCTTTCAATCAAGACGAATAAGGCAGAGATCAAGGCTGCGTTGAAAGAAATCGACCGGTTGGCCAAGCGTGTCGCCAACCTGGAGATGGATAGAACCGACGCCGACCTGCTCGTGCACGAGTTTTTGTTTGTTTTAAGCCTGATGCGCTATGGCGTGCAGCGAATAGCGCTGAGTGAAACCAAAGAAACGGCACGTAAACCATTGATTACCGAGTTGCGCGCCGACCTACGCCTGCTGATCAAGGAACACCGTAAGGTGTGGCTTGCCCGCAACCGTCCCGGCGGATTAGATGACAGCATTAAAAACCTGCAGTTGGATTGAAATGCTGAACACTTCAGGTGTGCTCGCGGTGCTGGATCGGGGAGTCACGATCAACTGGGACGATGGCCCCACCCTGCACCGCGTTACTGCGCAGGTGCGTTATCACACTGCGTCTGTGGCAACCACGCAGCTTATCCGTTTTCATGCCACGACCAGGGCGAGTGAATATCCACTCGCTTTTGTTCAAGAAGATCGACTCAAGGTGACATGGACGTGGCTGGAAGGCTATGATGGCAGTTCCGAGGCGGTTCAGTGGATAACGCAACTGTCTGTGACTAATACGACCGAGGAGGTGGTATATCTGGATTCAATGGACGTCATCAGAATCGATAACGCCTTCTCTGGTCAATGCAACCTCGGCGCGCCACCCGGCCTATGGCAATGTGCCTCGGAAAAAAACACGGAGCACCTTGAATGGGAAACGTGGTCGCAGTCGACCGCCAGCGCAGGTGGTTTTAAGCGCAACGGGGTGCTGCTTGTGCAGCCCGTTGTGTCCAATCGCACTCACCCGCCGGTGCTGCTGATCCGACATGTGCCCTCATTAGGAAGTGCATCTGCAGAATTACCTGTGGAGATCAAGCTCGAAATCAATGGGGAGCGCTTTGAGCGACTGGTCGCGCATAACCGGGCGAATGGGACGCTGCTGGGGCCAGGGGTGACAATGGTTTCATCTCAATTCCTGATTGCGTCTGGTGACGATGCCACAGAGCTGCTTCATCTCACACTCGACTGAAAACATCCGCACCTCATGAACAGCCACGACTCAGGCATTGATCCCGAAGCTACTGCGTCATTGCGGCGTAAAGCCAGCATGATTCATAACCGGCTTTTTAAGCTCTATGGCGAACCTCACTGGACCAGGCTGGATGGCGTCAGCGAGCTTGTCAGTACCATCTTGTCGCAAAACACCAACGATGGCAACCGCGACCTGGCTTATACAAGACTAAGAGCCCGTTTTGCCACCTGGGATCAAGTTCGCGATTCGCCAACAGACTCTGTCATAGATGCCATACGACCCGCAGGCCTGGCCAATCAAAAAGGCCCACGCATCCAGGTTGCACTGAAACGCATCACGACGGAAAGAGGCAGGCTCAACATCGATTTTCTGGCCGATCTATCCGTCGATGCTGGAATGGCGTGGTTAACCAGCATCAACGGGGTCGGGCCAAAAACCGCCTCCATCGTGCTGCTTTTCTGTTATGACAAACCCGCCTTTCCCGTGGATACCCATGTCCATCGACTCACAGGCAGGCTGGGGTTAATTGGCCCCACGATCACGGCCGACCAGGCACATGACATCATGGTCAAGCTGTGTCCAGACCAACAGCATGCCACCTTCCACATCAACATCATCCGACATGGCCGTGAGGTTTGTCATGCCCGCAGCCCGGAATGTGATCGCTGTCCCCTACAAGACCTGTGCGCCCACTTTTCGCAGAAACCTACCGTTGACGCATAGCGAGGCAAATTCATTCCACGTCATTGCGCTCAATAAAGTGGCCGAAGTGTCCCCAGGTAGCCGCCGATATCATAGGGTACCCATCGTGCATCGCCATTGCCGCCTAACTGAAAAATGGCCGCACCCATAAACGGTGATGTGTAGGAAACATTATTAACGACGAGAGGGCGTTTCTGGATTTCGATAAACCTCTGCACCCAATGCTGAAATTGTGCCTGATTTACGCCAAGACCGACAAAGCCCTTGCCTGACTGATCCACGCCCGTCTCTGAACAATAAATGCCTTTGACCGTTGGATCAAAACCGCACTTTGTAAACAGAAACTCCCAACGCCGTTCATACCACAGCAGGCCGCCATCATCATCAATATGCGCCAGCGTGGGGCTATACAGGTGCATGTCCATCTTCAGGGTGCCACTGTTGTAATAAGGCGCATACATCGTCTTGATGATATCGCATGTATTGGAATCGAGATAGTTCGGCGTGCCAACACTGAACGATCCGCAAGCATAAGTTGCACCACTGCGTTGCTTGATTGCCAGTGCCATAGATACGTCAAATGCGGCGCGTTGACGCAAGGCGTCGCCATCCTGCCCCAGCGTATCCGATTCGTTCAAACCCGTGTACACCAGGCCTTTGTTATAGCCCCCGCCAAGCGCAGCCAGGGCAGCATCGACACTTGGCATAGTAGTTCCCCAATAGTGGCGAACCATCACTGTTGCATCAGGGTGGGCTTGTTTCACGTTCTCGGCGACGCTGAGATTCATGCACATGACGTACTTGCAGCCCTGACCGGTCTCATCGGCAGCGCGGGCATTTTCCATGCTGTGAATGCCGATATGAATAGTGGGTGTCGATACTGGGGGACTGCTGCCAAAATCCAGCATGGGCGCGTACATATAACCGACGACTGGTGATGTGGTTCCTTCAATGTTAGTAACAGCACCGCCCGCCAGTAGAGGAATACGCGCCCAGTTATCCGTGATATCAAGAACGTCAACTGTAAGACCACCATTCACTGTGCCAATGATGGGCGCGTTGAAACCTGGCGCCCCTCGCACCCGTAGATAGCCGTAATCGTTCCTCACAGTAGCTTTCACGTATGCACCTCACTTTCCTGATTGATGATCGATAGCGCACTTAGCGCAGACTCAATTCTAGCGCCACGTCACATTTCACCCACACTATCCAACGGTGAAGGAATTGGAATCACGAGATGTAAAATCAGCGTGACTCACTCGATCATATTAATTCAGTGCTTTTATTGAAGCGAAAACTCTATATATAATTTCGGAAGCGTCACTTCTCACAAACCGTGGTGCAAAGATATCCGGCTGTAAATTCATGAAATCAATCAACGTACTTCTTGTATCGCAGTCGCTCCATTTACGAGAAATCCTGGAACGTGATTGTGTCCGCTGGGGATTTGACGTCGCACTTGCCATGGTGTGGCAGCGCGCCTCGATTAAGTCCGCTTTTTCAGACAAGGCGCCTGCAGTTGTAGTGATCTATCTTGGGACTGATGAAAATGACTGCCTGTCTATACTGACGCAACTCAGATTAATCAGCCAAAGCACAAAGGTGATTGTGGTGATTGATTCACTGCAACCCGATTTCTATAAAAGAGCGATTGCGGTCGGAGCCAACGAGATTCTTGATAAGAGTGAGATGAGTTCGGTTCCGCGAACGATAGTACACGAGTTGCAACTATATCAACTTGAGTCCACATCGAGCCTTGCCCGAACAACTATTGCCGGCGCCGTTCTGAAGCCACTCGCCAACCAGAACGCGCCGAAGCTCGATAGCCAGGTGCTACACGAACAGGGCAGTTCACGCTCGTTGTACATTGCCAACCTGCTTCCCATGCTGATCATTGACCTCGACACACTCTATGTGCTCGAAGTGAATGATGCAGCCGTTTCGAAGTATGGTTATTCACGCGATGAACTCCACCATATGACTATTTACGACTTGTGCCCACATGAAGACGCTGCGCGGTGGACGCAATGGAGTCAGACGCTACTACAACGCGGGCTGGGCTACAAATGGTCGGATGAAGGGCGGCATCGCTTGAAAAGCGGCGTCATCATTGATGTGGATGTCACAGCCCATACTATTGAGTTTCAAGGCAGATGGGCAACCCATATTGTTGTCATCGACATTACAGACAGCATAAAGGCCAAGTCTACGATTGAGGTTAATGAACGCCGATACAGAGCCATCGTTGAAACACAGACTGAACTGATTAACCGTGTAACGCCTCAAGGCCAAATTACTTTCAGTAATGAGGCATTTCGACGATTTGTCGGGCAATCTGCTGAAGGAAGCACAGACTTCAATTTTCTGCAGGCGGTCCATCCTGATGATCGTGTGCTATTGCGCAACCACTTGCTCAGCCTGACGCCTGCCAATCCGACAGCCACCATCACGCATCGCATGATGCGGGCTGATGGCTATGTCCGCTGGTACGAATGGGTCAGCCAGGTGATATACGACGAAGCAGGCAGGCTGCAGGACATTCAGGGCATTGGGCGCGATATTACTGAAGCCAAGCTCATGGAGGCGGAGTTAAGATCCAGTGAAGAAAAATACCGCAGCCTGGTCGAGAGCTCCGACTCAGCTCTCGCATTGATCGCAGCTGATGGCCAAGTCCTATTTGCCAACGTGATCGCGGCTACAGCTTTAGGTATGACCACCAATGACATGATCGGGCGCAACATGATTGACCTTTTCCCGCCACAGATTGCGAAGCGACAGCTCGATCATGTCAAAAAAGTCATTCAGACAGGACGTGGCGCCATAGCAGACACATCTAGTGTAGCCGCTGGTGAGTCACACTGGTATCACACGAGCATCCAGCCTGTACACAACGAAAACGGCCAGGTTTATGCCGCTTTTATCAATGCGACTGACATTGACAACCTGGTACGCACCAGTGAGTCTCTTCAGATTAGTGAAGAAAAATACCGCAGAATCGTTGAAACAGCGCAGGAAGGGCTTTGGGCAGTTGACGGTCAGGTACGCACGACGCACGTCAATGAAAAAATGGCAGCCATGCTGGATTACTCACCTGAGGAGTTAGTTGGCAAGCCATTTCTCAACTTTATCCATCCCGATGACAGAAGGATCGATGATGACGATCAGCACGTATTTGCGGCCATCACTACGCACCACGACATGAGGTTGGTGCGCCGAAATGGCGACGTGGTTTGGACAGTCATTTCGACTTACTGCAGTTTCACAGTCGAAGGACAATTCGATGGTGGCCTGGCAACCGTCACCAATATCACCGAGAGGCGATTGGCGCTGCTTGCAGTACAGCATTCCGCCAGGCGTCTCGAGATGCTGCATCAACTTGATCTCGCCATCATGCGCGCTGAGCCTATAGAAAATATAGCCCATATGGCACTGGATGCACTATGGGAATTGATTCCGTGTCAGACAATGATGGTGGCCGGCGTCGATGAGTCCACATTAACTTGTCAGTGTCTAGCCACTCGGTATGATACGGCGCCCTTCTTGAGACAAGGCGAGAGTCGGCCTATTAACGAGCAGCAGTTTGTGTATCTACTGCATGATGATTTTCTGGTCATTGACATCGACCCCGGGCAGCAGACTCGTTACGATATACTGCCGGAATCGGAGAACAGCGATACTTCCAGAATCCTGTACATACCGTTGAAGGCGGACAACGTCCTGGTAGGCCTGTTGCGCATGACGACAAACGATGTCGGCCAATTCAACAACGATCACATTACTATCGCGCAAGAGATTGCCAGGCCCATCGCCATTGCAATGCGGCAGACAGAATTGACACAGAGAGTGCATCGGTACACCGAAGAACTGGAACATAGGATTACCGAGCGCACTCTGGCGCTTCAGCAAGTCAATGAAAGGCTGAGCACAACGCTGCGCAGCAGCAGTGACGCCGTCCTATTAGCCGGATTAGCAGATGGCATTGAGGATGCTAACCCGGCCTTCGGCAGACTATTTTCCTGTGCGCCCGACGAGTACACTCACCATGCGATCATGGATCTGGCGCACGAGGATTCCAAGGCGTCATTACAGGTTGCCCTGAATCAAGCCCGAAGAGGTATCGCTACAGACCAACTCCCTATCATGGCTCTGCGCCGCGATGGTTCGTGGTTCGATGCGGAAATAGGCATAGCTCCTGTTACTGCCGGTGATGGCGATGCAAACGCTTATGGTAACCCTCGCGTTGTGTGTGTACTGCGTGACATTACCGCACGAGTTAAGGCTGAGCAGGCTTTACGCGACAGTGAAGAACGCTTCCGCTCACTGATTGAAGCCGCTCCACAGGCTTATATCATCGCCGATGCCAGCGGTAAGATGATACTGGTCAATGCCCAGGCTGAAATCGTATTTGGATTTCAGCGCACGGAATTAATCGGAAACCACATCACTATGTTGATTCCGGATCGCTTTCACCATCGGCATGAACCTCATATTCTGGATCTGTTGGAACAGGTCAGAGCGCGGACGCCGCAAACGGGACTTGAGATGGTCGGTCGACAAGCCAACGGCTGCGAAATCCCGGTGGAACTATATATCAGCAGCCTGAGTACATTGTCGGGTAGAGTCTTCATCGGCGCTATAGCCGACATCACGTGGCGCAAGAAGGCCAATGAGCAAATGGCTTTCCAGTCGAGTTTGCTGCAGTCTGTCGGACAGCCCCTCGTCGCCATCCGTAATGATGGAACCATCACTTACTGGAACAAACACGCTGAACGCTTATACGGTTGGACAGAACTGGAAGCCTTGGGCAGAAAGGTTGATGAACTGGTGACCATTCAAGGTCAAATGCCTTTGTCGTCGATCAGCGAGTTGCTGAGTACAGGCACACTGTCCAACTGGACTGGTGAGTTACTCGTTGCAGGCAAGAACAACTCAATCAAGCCTGTCTTGATCACCACTACAGTCGTCAGCGATACAGTATCACAAGAACCCAGTACGATCACAGTGGGCGTCGATCTTACCGAGCGCAAGCTGATGGAACAGAAGCTGGAAGCAACGGTGCGTGACTTGCGCGCCAGCGAAGCGCAACTGCGCAGCAATGAAGAGCGCCTGCGCGTGCTCTTTGAGAATAACCCCGATGCCTTGATTCTTACCGACCTAAAGCACATTCTGCATCAGGCCAATCATGCTTTTGAAGAATTGGTCGGACGCCCTATGGCCGAGATGCAGCGCCACGATTATCTGGGTTTCAATTTCCTCAAAAAGGAATCGATTGAAATTCTTGACACAGCTTCATCGCAGGCCATGAGTGGTCACACACCCAGTCCGGTGGAGATCGAGATCAACGCCCTGGATGGCCGGCTGATTCCTGTCACGGCAAGGTGCTATGGCGTCTCTGTGCTTGATGAGCGATTTCTACTGATCGCCTTGCACGACATCACGACGCAAAAACGGGCTGAGGCCGAATGGCTCAACTCTATTCAGCAACAAACAGAACTCAATGAACTCAAGACCCGCTTCGTATCGATGGCATCCCACGAGTACCGCACACCATTAGCCACGATCATGGTCATCACAGAATCCTTGCTGGCGTACC
>CAIQQO010000395.1 GCA_903873965.1 uncultured bacterium | reverse complement strand
TGCACGATCGGCGGCGATGCGCGCCCGTATGTGCGCGAGATCGCCAAGAGCCGGCGCATCACGACGTGGGACTATTCGGTGGCCGAAGGCGAACTGGTGGTGCATCCGCACTGGCGGTTGCCGCGCATTTTCAGCCGCAGGCGCGAGGAACGCGCCGCCGCCCCCTATTACGGCGCGATGTCGTACACGATGTCGCCGATGCTCAGCCACCTGTGCACCTATGCGGCGGCGCAGGCGGCCATCGATCCCGACCGCGACCCTGATCTCGTCTCGCGCGAGTTCTGCCGGCGCGTCTTTGGCGCACAGCACGAACGGCTGGGCGAGTTGTTCGAAGCGTTTGAAGTTGTGCCGGGCTGGGGACATTACCCGCGCCGCAAGTGGTCGGCGGTCGAGGCGCGCAAGGCCTATGGCGAGATCATCGAACGGCTGGAATCCGCCGATATGGCGGGCTGCGACCTGCCGCTCTTTCCGTCGCCCGAACAGTATCGCCAGTCGCTGTTGTGGTTTGCGCGGCTGTTCCATCGGCTCGCTTCGCCGGACGCGGATCGCGCTGCCATTCGCGACGAATACTATCGCCAGTGTTACCGCGTCTATGACACCGCGCCCAAAGCCGTCGACGAGCGCACCGCGCTGGCCGCAGACACGTTCTCAAGGCTGTTCTCAATATAGAACAGGGGCTAGGGGACAGGGACTAGGGGACGGAGAACAGTCTGACTTCTGACCCCTGCCCCTAATCCCTAGCCCCTCCTCCCCTAACCCCCAAAAGGAATGCCCATGTCATCATTCACCTACACCGGCAACCGGCTCAATCAGATTTCATTTCCGCTGGGCGGGATCGGCACCGGCTGTATCGGCCTGGCCGGCAACGGCCGCCTGATCGACTGGGAGATTTACAACAAACCCAACAAGGGCGGCGTGAACGGCTTCTCGCACTTCGCGATCAAGGCCGAGTGCGACGGCAAGCTGCTCGATGCGCGCGTGTTGCACAGCGATCTGCCCCCGCCCTATTCGGGTGAAATCGGCGCGCCGCAGTGGACCTCGTTCGGGTTTGGCCCGCGTCGTGAATACCTCACCGGCATGCCGCATTTCCGCGCCGCGACGTTCACCGGCGAGTTTCCGTTTGCGGCGCTGGCGTTTGCCGATGCGCATTTCCCCGGCAATGTGACGCTCAAGGCGTTTAACCCGCTCATCCCGCTCAACGACAAGGATTCGGGCATCCCGGCGGCGTTCTTCGAGGTTGAGGTCAGCAACACGACCAACAGCCCGATCACGTACACGATCGCGAGTGTGTTGCACAACCCGCTGCCAGCCAACAACGTGCATCGCAGCGTGGCTGAGGCCGGGATGCGCGCGCTGTCTCTGGGCAGCGATGGATTGCGCCCGTTCGAGCCGAAGTATGGCGATCTGACGCTGGCGACGGACGCGGACGAGGTGAGCAGCCAGCAGTACTGGTTCCGTGGCGCGTGGTTCGACAGCCTCGAAGTGTACTGGCGCGAGTTTGCCGCGCCGGGACGGTTGAAGCCGCGCACGTATGAGGTTGATCGCGCCGGCGCGGATAACCACGGCATGTTGGCGGCGCATCTGGTTGTCGCGCCTGGTGAAACCCGCAGCGTGCGGTTTGTCATCGCGTGGCATTTCCCCAATTTCGAAAACTATTGGACGGATACCGCGCAGACCACCAACCTGCCGCTGGTGTGGCGCAATTACTATGCCATGCTGTGGTCGGACTCGCTGGCATCAGCCCGCTATGCGCTGACGCATTGGGATCGATTGGAGGGCGCGACGCGCGAGTTCAAAAATGCGCTTTTTGCATCCGATCTGCCTGCAGCCGCGCTCGATGCGGTGTCAGCCAATCTGGCCGTGCTCAAAACGCCCACCGTGTTGCGGCTGGACGATGGCACGTTCTACGGCTGGGAGGGTTGCAACACGTCGTCGGGCTGCTGCGAAGGCTCTTGCACGCACGTGTGGAACTATGCGCAGGCGCTGCCGTTCCTGTTTCCGGCGCTCGAAAGGTCGATGCGCGCCGCGGACTACACCTATAACCTGCGCCCCGATGGCGGCATGCCGTTTCGCATCCAACTGCCGCTGGGCGTGGGCCGGTCGTCATTCCGCCCGTGCGCCGACGGCCAGTTCGGCGGCGTGATGAAAGCCTATCGCGACTGGAAAATCTGCGGCGATAGCGAGTGGCTGCGCGGGCTGTGGCCTGCCATCAAGGCCTCGATCGAATTTGCATGGTCGCCCGACAACGAAGACCGTTGGGACCCGGAACAACGCGGCGTGCTGACCGGCCGCCAGCACCACACGCTCGACATGGAGTTGTTCGGCCCGAACGCGTGGCTGACTGGCTTTTACCTTGGCGCGCTGAAGGCCGGCGCTGAGATGGCCGACGCGCTGGGCGATACCTGCAGCGCCCATTACAAAGCGCTGTTCGAGAAGGGCAAGGCGTGGGCCGATGCGCACCTGTTCAACGGCGCGTATTACCAGCAGGAGATCGACCTGCACGACCGGTCGTTGATTGCATCCTATCTGTCGGGCACCGCGGCGATCAGCGGCAGCGCACTCGACGCGTACTGGAACGACGAATTTCAGGAGATCAAGTACCAGATCGGCGCGGGCTGCGAGATCGACCAGGTGCTGGCGCAGTGGCACGCCAACCTGTATGGGCTGGGCGACATCTACGATCCCGCCCAGGTGCGCACCGCGCTCAAGTCGCTGTTTGACCACAACTTTGTGCCCAGCATGCGCGAGCATTACAACCCGTGCCGCATCTATTGCCTGAACGACGAGGGCGGGCTGGTGATCGCCACGTGGCCGCAAGGCAAGTACAAGCCCATGATCCCGCTGCCGTACTCGCAGGAGACGCAGAACGGCTACGAGTATGCCGCGGCCATCCAGATGATCCAGGCCGGGCTGGTCGACGAAGGCATGACGGCCATCGCAGCCATCCGCGACCGCTACGACGGCGAGAAGCGCAACCCGTGGAACGAGATCGAGTGCGGCAGCAACTACGCGCGCTCGATGGCCAGTTACTCGCTGCTCAACGCCTTCGCCGGCTTCCGCTTCGACATGACGCGCGGGCTGATCGGCTTCGACCCGATCCGGCTGACCGACGGGCGCTTCCGCTGCTTCTGGTCGCTCGATTCAGGCTGGGGCGAGTTTGAACTGCGCCCGGGACAGGCGGAGGTGCGCGTGCTGGCCGGCGAGTTAAACGTGAGGGCGGTGGTGCTGCCGAAGGACTTCGCTGCTAACGTTCGCGGCGTGACGTTGGGTGGGGTGCATGTCGGGTATGAGCAGGACGGTCAGGAGTTGCGGCTGACGGGGACTGTAAAGATAACGGCAGGGCAGGCGCTGGTGATGACTACCTGAAGGCGCTGGAGTAAAACGTGAAACGTAAAACGTAAAGGGCAGGCGGCAAAATGCGCATCAAACGCCTCGGTCAACTGATCACGCGCAAGGTCGATGATGGCAGTAACTTGATCGCGCGTCACAGAGGGGAAGTCTTCGAGAAAATCATCAATAGTATGGCCGGTTTTGAGATAATCCATCAGATTCTTGATGGGCACCCGTGTGCCTGCAAATACAAGTGTCCCGCCCAAGACATCTACTGAAGACGTGATGACCTGATATGCTTTCATCGCAAAACTCCCGGAATCCTCTGAGACTCCGGGAGTGGTTTTTACGGGGTCAGACCGATTCGCTAATAGCGTCCACCAGCCGGTCCACGTCGTTCTTGTCCAGGTACGCCTGGATCGAAATGCGGATGCCATTATTGCCGTCGCGGTTCCACATGGCCGTCTCCATGCGGTAGTGCTCGTACAGGCGCGTCGAGAGCTTGCCGATGTCGGTATTGGGTACCGGCGCCACGCACATCTGCGAGAACCAGGAGGTGTCGTCTGCGGGGTGCAGCGGCGGCCGGCCTGACAACTCGCACAGGCGGCGCTGGGCATAGGCAGCCACCTCGTGACACTCGGCGCGCACCTCGTCCCAGTGGTGCTCCTGCATGAAGCGCAGCGCCGCGGGCACGGTCAGGAAACCGCACATGTCGCGCGTGCCCATGCCTTCGACGTAGTCCAGGTAGTGCTTCGCGTCCGCGGGTTCGTCGTGCCACGGCCAGCCGATGATGACCGGGTCGATCAGGTGCTGCACCTCTGGCCGGGCAGCCATGATGGCGGTACCCTTGGGGCAGTTGGACCACTTGTGCAGGTTGCCCACGTAGAAGTCGGCGCCGATCGCATCCAGGTTCAACGGCAACTGGCCGGGCGCATGCGCGCCATCGATCACGGTCATGATGCCGGCCTCGCGCGCGCGCTGGCACACCAGGTCCACCGGGAAAATCAGCGCCGTGGGCGAGGTGATGTGGCTGAGGAAGATGACCTTGGTGCGCGGTGTCACGCCTTCCCACAGGTTGTCGACAAAGGCCTCGCGGGTGGTCACCGGCGTTCGGATGGGATGGTTGATGTAGGTGAAGCCGCGCTGTTTGGCCATGAATTGCCAGGCGTTGTTGAGCGCGCCGTACTCGTGGTCAGTCGAAAGCACCTCATCGCCGGGGGCCAGTTGTAGGCTGCGGATGGGGAAATTCAGGCCGGCCGTGGTGTTGACGATGAACGAGATATTGCCGGGCGCGGTCCCCATATATTCGCCCATCATGGTGCGCGCTTCGGTCATGCGCGCGCCCATCTTGCCCCAGAACTTGCCGGGGTGAAATTCCATCTCCTGCTCCAGGCTAACGAAGGTCTCGAACACGCTTCGCGGCACAGTGCCAACGGAGCCATTGTTGAACAGGGTGAACGTCGGATCGATCTGATAGAGGTTACGCAGTGAGCTCATAATTGGATTTTTATGCTACCACATTGGCGCAAGATTGCTGTGGCGTGAGGCACACTCCCGGAATCTACTGGAATTCCGGGAGTGTGTGGGGTACGGCCTAGCGAATGATCACCGGCGTGCCGACGGGCGCCCAGTTATATAACCACTGCGCATTAGCTTTGGAATAGATCACAACGCAGCCCAGTGAATTAAATGCTGTGCCGCCGGCCGTGATCTCAGGCCCATGGATGCCATTTTGAACGTTGTCAATATAGTAGATCCC
>CAIQQO010000394.1 GCA_903873965.1 uncultured bacterium | reverse complement strand
CTGACACAGAGTCAGCGGCTGACACGCCGCATGGCGATTACGCTTGTAGCTACACTGATGCTGATCTCGGCAGGCCTGATGGCGTCAAATTCCCTGTTTCTGGTGCAGGTACTAGCGCCAATGCTGGCCTTGGCACTGGTTGCATGGGCTTTGTTGCGCATGACACCGCGACGCCTCGCCCTTCCGGTGCTTCCCGTTGTTATCGGGGTGATTCTGGGTTTTATTTTCTTTCGTGCAACATCGGTCAATCAGAGTTTTGATCGGTATGTCAGCGCGATCAACGAAGCAACGATCCTCAATTCCATAAACGCTTTTGCCACATGGATACAGCGCCTCCTGCTAAACCAGCCATTGGCAGCTACCCTCTTTTTCGGCTCGCTGTTGTATCACATGGTCTATTGCGCGATCGTCTTGCGCCGGATAATCCTTCGTCAGCCCGTACCAGCCAGTATTGCTCTGATCAGCGGCGTGGCCGTGTTGTCGCCACTGTTCAGCATGGCAAGCATGGTCGCGACCGGAACATTTCTTGATGAAGGTACTCTTCGGTATTTCATGCCGTTATTCTGGTTGCCGTTGCCGGCGTTATCGATTCATCTCGCGTATCTTCTGAAGCATCCAATGGGTGCCCGTGTGATGCTGGCGCTCCAGGTGGCTTTGCTCGCGATGGTCGCGCCTGTACTTCCCAGGATATCCAACCTGAGTAGGTACAGCGACTATTACCCGCCCCTGCAGGCGTGCCTTGATCGCGAATTGTCCGCGCGCGGGCTGCAAAACGGACTGGGGCATTATTGGGACGCCAACTACTTGACGATGACAACACGCAACTATTTTCACATTCTGCCATTGCTGGGCGACCTGCGTCCCTACATATGGCTGGTCAATCCACAGTGGTACCGGCGTTTCCCCGCACAGTTCATCGTGTATGACCCCAGGGCGCCAGCCGGTTTCCAGATGAAAGAAGCCGACATCGTCAAGGCTTATGGCTCGCCCGCCGATCGTTTTGAATGTCCCGGGCGGAGCGTTCTGGTCTATAACCGTCCCGGTGATCAATTGTCGGCGCGCCTTCTCCCGTACATTGGCGACGCGCCGTAATTGGGCAAGACAGAGGCAAGTAGCGTGTTTTATTTCTTCCTGATTCTTAAGTCTGTGAAACCGACCGATAGTGATCGCACGTCACCATCACCGCTTGCGTCGACTGGCTGAGCAGTGTGTGAGAAATGAGACACGATTTGATTCTGTCCCGTGTGCACCATGGCTGCCGGTATGCTGATGTTGTCGCTCCAGTGTGCACATTCAGTCCATTGATGGGTGGCTAATGTAGCCCCGTTTACTTCAATCTGAATTTCCTGTGGCTGTTCAGGGACACAGTACGGGAAGGCGCCGATAGTAAGTTGGTATTCTGCTTGTGATGTCGCCACCCAGTTGGCTTGTGAAGCATAGCCTTCAGCCCAGATCCCCCAGTCTTCAGATGGTGACCATCCCGTGGTCGTCATCAGATTGACTCGAGGCGATAACACCTCGGCAATACAAATCGGGTAAGGTCACGGTGTCGTTGCTGCAACAGGGTCGAAGCATTGAATAGGATGCAAGAGTGGGTTGTGTTGAGTCAGTTGCGACCACGCTTTGTCCTGGTCGCTTTTTATGTGAAAGAGAACATAGCGAATGCCATACTGGTCGAATAATCTGGCCGTATTCTCTGATCGAACCGTGTGGTCACTTTGATCTACCGGGCTATCGAGAAAGTAACTCTAGTGGCGACATAATTTCCATTCCAGCGCAGAAAAAGCCCCAACGAAAGAACCAGCGCGACGCCAGTAAACCATATAATGCTGCCGGACAGCTTTTTCTCTCGAGCAGCGACGATGATGGCCGTCACAGCAAGTACAAAAGTGGTGATCCCTAAATTCTCATTGCCGCTCTCGTCGGCGGGACCAGTGTAAATCGATTGCGCTATCTGGCGTATTGGTGCGAGCGGGTTACCCGGCGATGGGATGAACAAGCTATTGATGCTGGCGCCCCAGGTTGTCAACGAGGCTAATCCAAGCGGGTCTGATAATCCGGTTCTGGAGGCGCTCAAATACAAGATGATCAATGGCGTTGCCAGCCCCAAAGCGATGCCAGCGATCAACAGAGCTTGTTTGATGCGAACCAGGCGAAAGAGTTGTGGGCCCCAGATCAGGAACGCCACAGCGCCAAAGAATAAACTATACAGCGAGAAATTGATCATGATGCCCCAGGCGATACCGCTCATGATCACAACGCCGCTAACCACTTTTTGACTACTAGACTTTTTGACGCAAATCAATCCCCACAATAACCATGGCAAAATGCTTGTCGCCCATAGAATGTGCAGATGGCCAAGAATGCGAACCCAGCGCATGCCAATGAAGGTATACACCAGTGCGGCAATGATGGCCGAGAAACCGGGAGTATACAGGCGCAAGAACTTCAAGCAGCCCACAAAGGCTACTGCGAAAGCAATCAAAACCAGGATATTGTAGGCAAACGCCACGCCGCCTATCGAGTAAAACGGCTGCCCCAGCAGGAAAATGAACGGCGAATGGGCGAGTGATGCTGTATGCCAACCAGTGGGGAAGAAAATGAGAGGCGTGAAAAACGGCGAGACGTGTTGCACAAATAACGCGTCGTGGTACCAGCGTAATCCCCATGCTACTTCTAGCACGTCACCATAGGTAGGAATATTGACAAATATCCCGTATATTCTCCATCCCCATAGCAAAAATCCCGCAAACCCAAGCCAGGGTGAAATGTGTAGCAATAGTTTAGAAACCGGTTGCTTTGTGGTCATCCGTCCTCGCATCACCGATTGATTGCTTTGATAAAAGAGTGATAGCGTTGTTGAATCACATCCCAGTCGTAATTGGCCCGGACATAAGCATTGCCGTTTTGACCAAGGCGCTCACGTAAATCAGCGCGCGCCAACATCAACTTGAGGCATTCAGTAAACACTAAATAGGAGTCGTAAAACAGCCCACCGTTACTGCGAATACAGTGGCTTTTAAGTACCTGCCCCGCCGCATTGACCAGAATAGGTGTCCCGCTGGCCCACGCTTCCAGCGAAGAAATCGAGAAACTCTCCAGGTGTGATGGCATCACGAATACCCGCGCGCCAGACATCGCGGTGAATTTCTCGTCATCAGAAAGCATGCCCAGGTAGGTCACAGCGCCATGGACGGGCATTTTCATATCCAGCCGACCGATGCAGATCAACTTGACATCGGCATGCTGCTCTTCCTGGAAGCGCGTAAACCACGCAAACAAGGTGTCGCACCCTTTCGATGAACTGATCTGACCAGCGTACAGCACATAAGGTGTGTTGATGTTGTACTTGTTGCGAAAGGCGGCGCGTGCTTCTTCGGTAACATGGGGTATGTGGATACCGCCCCCAATCACCGCCTGGCGCGTGCCTTGCGGTAGATTGAAGCGCGCATGCGCCAGGCGGCGCTCCTCTTCTGTCAGATAGATTAGCCCGCGCGGCAGGCTGAATACCGTATTGAAGATATTGAAGTACAAGGGTGGTTCATCGTGCGTCGTGGGGATCAGGATGGATTTGTGCGGCGCAACCTGCAGGCCGAAGTAGGTGTGGAAAAAGAGATAGCCGACAAACACGAGCAGGTCATAGCGGTCATGGTGGTGGCGCAGAAAGTGCAGCAAATCGCTGGAATGTGGGCCTTGCGCCTTCATCCACTCGATCTCATCAAGCACAGTGGCTTTAGGGTTCGCCAGCAACTCGGCGTAAATCCGGCTGAACTCCGGATGGCGCGGGTGGTCGGTTGCAAAACGGTGCACCGGGATGTTGTTGACGACTGAATCGCCCGGCGCATAGGTGTTTTCCCAGTCCTGGTCCGACGCACATGTCGTGATGACTTCGACCTGCATGAATGGCGCCAGCCGTTCAGCAACTTCTCGCGCAAGTGTCTCTGCGCCGCCGAGGACTTCCGCGCCATAACGCTGGATGATAAACGCAATTCGCAAGGTAATCCTTCGCCTGTGTGTACCTTAAGCCACAACAGGCTTTTCGAAGAAAAGTAGAAGCGATGTCCACACCATGCCGTTGAGATGACAGAGAATGTGCGGACTTGTGTTAATCCAACCTTCCGCACCGAGATCAACCAGCGGGCATCGTTGCATGGCGCCAGAAAATCTGAAATCAATATCCTCGATCAAGCGCAACCCCGACGGTTGCACCAGATACTGATCAATCTCATGGGGAAGAAAGTATTCTTCATGCGGTATGCCATTGAGAATGAGTTCTGTGGCGATGATTGCCACACCGCCAGGGCGCAACACGCGCGTTATTTCCTGCATCGATTGAGTCGCAGCTGCATGTCCACCGAAGTGCTCGATTGAAGAAAAGGAAAAGGCGACATCAAAAGAGCCATCGTTAAATTCCAGTTTGCGGCCATCCATATACCGAGTCACCAGGCGCTCTTGATGATAAGGAAAAGGTGCGAAGGCTTCAGGCTTGTCCAGCATTGACGCACTGGCCTCGTGATTGGCGAAGTTGCCAATGCCATAGATGTCCGTTGCCACTACCTGGCGCATGTGGTTGGTCATGTAGTACAGCACGGCTTCAGTTCCTGCGCCGACACCCAGGGCAGTGGTATTCTCATTAAGGACACCAAGCTGCTGCAACCCATATAAACCATGTGTCCACTCCCAGGCCTTACGCGCGCCGACGCCGCGCCCGACATGGTTCAGCAGAATATCCCACTCTTTACCTCGCCAATCCGCAACATCGCACAACTTGTTCAACCGCCGTTTGAACCGGCTGCGTCCCGGGGGCTTGCGCGGAAGGTTCAGTGTTACTTGAGACAGGTAACGCAGCTGACTCTGTGTCAGACGTTGACCATCAGGGGCGGTTTTTAACTGCGCATGACTTATCCGTGGCAAATAGGGATTGTCAAAATCCTTCGGATATTTACTCTCTCTTCGAACCAATGAATTAAGCCGTGCAAACAAACTAGGCATGTGACCTCCTTGTGTTAAGAAAGGTAGGCCTGCCCGATATGAGCAGGGCTTAGCGAATCGCGCAAGCGCCCTGCTGCCGCAGCCAGTTGGGCATAGCGCGCTGGTTCCTGGATATCGATCAGGGCCTGGCGTAATTGAGCGTTGTTGCTGACTGGAATCCCAGCCTCGCGCACATCGATAAAGCCCGGCAGATCGGAAAAGATACTGGGTTTACGTGCCCCGATCGCCTGGCTGATCACGCCGCTTTGATACAGCTCGCTATAGTAAAGCACGGCGGCATCGGCTGCGACCAGATAGCGTTCCATATTCTCATAGTCCTGGATGATCCGGACCTGGTTCTGTTTTCCACTGTAGGCGAGATGAGATTGAATCTCCTCCAGGCAGCCCGGGTCAAATGGGCTGGTCGTCCCCACCACCCACAGTTCCGCCCCGGGCGGCAACTGGTTGATGATCTCCGGTATGCGCTTACGACGAAAGAGGAAACCGGCCACGATGAACGCGAAGGCGTCTGCCGACAGCCCCAGTTCACGGCGAATATCGTTGCGATCGCCCTCAAGGGGCTTGACCACGTGCGGCACGTAATGCAGTTTGCTTTCGTTAGCGGTGACCAGT
>CAIQQO010000393.1 GCA_903873965.1 uncultured bacterium | reverse complement strand
GTCAGAGTAACCAGTCATTCCCCAATTACTGCCATAATATACCATTACATAACTTTGCATATCCCTATCGAGGTACTCCGAATCAACCTGCTTTCCAGTGTTTGTAACGATTTGACATCTATTGCCAATTTGTGAATTACATATTTTTACGCTTAGTTCAGATCCACTGCTATTCAACACAAGCATATCGATATACAACCCACGATCTGTTTTGTCGGTACTAAAAACAACCTTCGTGAGTGAAAGGGTTAAGTCACGATCGGTTGCTGTGTATTTACCTCCACTTTGAGTGGATGCCGTGGACCTGGATGGAACCACTGTCTCAGTACGTACCACTTCCCTCGTAACAGGTATTTCCACGGTAACAGGTATTTCCACAGTTACAGGCACTTTCACGGTAACAACGACAGGGCGAGTCACTTCCTTTACAACCTCGCGGGTTACTTCAACGGTTTGTGGTATTTGGGTCACAACGATCTTAGCTGTTTGTGTCGCTACAGGTTGCAGGGTCGCTGTAGGTTCTAGCATTGAAACTGTTGTGGAGGTGAGTGATGGGGACATACTGTCCACCGTGCCACGCGCCAGCACTCCCAGCAAGAACAACAGAAAAGCGCCAACAACAACCGCCAATCGTGCCATGCGATGCTGAGCATTTTGCTGCTTTGCGCGTAATTCTTTCGCACGGCGTTCTCCATCCAATCCATCTTGGATGCACTTACTTAGCTCTTTTCCATTGTAAGGGCGCTCGTCTTTGCTGAAACTCAGCATTCGCGCCAGCAAGTCATCTAACCATGCGGGCACTTCGCCACGTAGCGCCTTAACGCGCGTGTTAACAGGCACGTCAACGTCATATATTTTGTGCGTCAGAATCATGAATAGTAGTAGCCCCAGAGTGTATATGTCAGACGCACTACTTAATAGATTGGTATTTGGAGGCAACTGTTCTGGGCTTTTCCACCCTAGAGAGCCTGGATGTGGCGGTGCACTGCTGCCCAATACGCCACGCATCGTAAGATCGTCCTGCGTCTGCGCTGTACCAAGATCACCCAACTTGACATGTCCTTCCGCATCAAGCAGGATATTACTTGGCTTGATGTCGCGATGCACAATGCTCAGTGCCTGAATTTCCTCAAGTCCAATCGCCAATTCCTGAGTGATGCGGATGCACTCAGCGATGGGTATATCACCATCCTTCAGTTTCTGCGCAAGAGACCCGCCAGCCATATATTCCATGATCAGATACAGCCCATCGTTCCACTCGTGCAGCATATATGCCTTCACAACGTGCAACGCGTTTTTTGCTTCCAGATCATGAAATAGTCGCGCCTCCAGTTGAAAGCGCTTGTGGGCATCGCTGAACTGCGTGCTAGTCACGCCCTCCGTATCACGGCGCAGCACTTTAATTGCGCGTTCAACATTGGTTGTCTTCGTCGCCGCACGATAAACCTCGCCAAATGCGCCTTTTCCGATAAACTCGATGATTCGATAGTCATCATTGAGAATGAGTTGTCCGGGTTGCAATATCATTGTGTGCTGTCCTACGTGTATTATTAACGAAGAAGGATGTACGTTGTGTTCTTTTAGTGAAACTGATCTGTGTACTTTACCTCACCCCTACAAATCGTCTTTCATTACACATAGTCTAGTACACCTCTTGCATTTCGTGTCAACCGTAATAGACGCGACCCTATTTTTCCATCGTAATATTGAATTGCTTGCTGCGAGCAAATTGGCTGACCACCGTCAAAATTCATCCAGCATTGCATGGTCAACCGCCGGGCAGGTACTTGGCGCTGTTGTGACAGCCAATCGCCCCACGCCAGTCACCTGCGCCTGGGCGATCTGTCCTTGTACAGGCAACCGCAACTGCGGGTGAGTCCGGCCACGAGGCTTTGCATGGCAACCCACCACGTCGTGCCGCAGTCGCACAACACTTCCCACCCCATGACGCCGTTTGCGTACATGGGGCCGGATGGTTGAATGGCGGTCAGCCGACCGAAGCGCCGGCCAGTCAGGTCAATCGCGTTACCCCTCAGGCGCATC
>CAIQQO010000392.1 GCA_903873965.1 uncultured bacterium | reverse complement strand
GGACCGGGCAAAAGTTCTGCGCACTGCGGCGCAGGGCAACGGCATGGATAGCACCATGCCGGCGACGGTGACGACAAAGGCGTCACGAGGCGAATCCAGGGCGAGTGTAATCAAGAAAACGACCTCCCGGCTGTGTTGAACACCAACAGAACTAACGTTCTAAGCCACACTTAATGATAGCGTCTGAATCTGATTTGTCAATCAATCTATGCGAAAAACAGGCGCCAATTCTCGCCCTATTTGCCGAAGTCAGGCCGATGCACGCCGTGTGAATCGGATGTTCTGTCGATGGGGTGTCGGGGGGGGGCATAGCGATTGTGTGTGATTGTCGTCATACGGCCCCGAATAACAATAGCATGCTAGAATAACGGCATAACGTCGACGTCTTCAACGGGTTCCTGGGTCATTGTGAAACGACGTGAAACTCGTTGGCATGATCATCGTCGGCGGAATGGTTATGACATTTGCACTCTCATGGTATTCGATTGTCAGTGCTATTGCCGTACTTCCTGCGTTGGTTGTCGCAAGGATTGTGTGGGCGCGTCGTGCCGTCCCTGGTGGCAGGTTTCTGGCCTGGCTGATGTTGGCTTTTGTCGTGTGGTCGATTGGCGCGGCTTTAGAGTCTGCCGTGCAGGAGCTGGCTGTTGGTGTTACCTTTGCCAAGCTGTATTACGTCGGCGCCCTCGGCGGTCCGCTGGCCTTCCTCCTGTTCACGCTTGAATATGTGCGCTCGAAACGCTGGCTCACGCACCGCCATGTGGCCATGCTGGCGTTCATTCCGGCGCTGTCATGGATTCTGGCTCTCACCAATGAGTGGCATTACCTGGTCTGGACGGATTACGCGCGCTCACCCGATTATGCGAACCTGTGGGTCTACGGACATGGCCCCTGGTTCTGGATTGGCGTGGTGGGTTATTCGTACCTGATGATGGCTGTTGCCACGGTTCTGTTGATCCGCACTGCCATTCGGCCTGCCCCGCAACGAAGTCGCGCCCAGGCATTCACGCTGATCATTGCCGGCATCATTCCCTGGGTTGGCAACATTCTATACAGCCTGAAGCTGGGATTGTTGGACGGGATAGAAACGACGCAACTTCTATTTCTGGTATCGGGCATCCTGATTTATTGGACACTTTTCCGGTTTCGCCTGCTCGATGTGATCCCCATTGCGTTGCGGACCGTGGTCGAGAGCATGAGTGACGCCATCGTCGTGCTTGATGCGCAGGATCGCGTCATCGACCTCAACCGGGCTGCCGCGCCACTGCTGGGCATTAACGCGGCTGACGTTATCGGGTGCCCCGTGAAGGATGTGTTTAGCCACTGGCCTGCAGCGCAGAGCACGCTGGTCACCGTGAACAAGAGCAACTCCGAGATCAGCGTATCGCGGCCTGATACCGGGGGCGAGTACAGCATAAGCAGTTCACCTATCCGTGATGCGCGCAAACCTGATGCCGTGATCGGGCGCCTCATTGTCTTGCGCAATCAGACGAAGCGCATACAGGCCGATAAAGCCATGCAACGCGCCGCGCTGCTGGAAGGGCGCGCTCTTATGGCGCGCGAATTTAATGACAAACTGGAGCATGTGCTTAATTCCCTGGCCGCAGATGCGCGGTCGATTACCGACCAGATAGAGCACGGTAACTATATCGCCGCCATGGGGCAGCTTGGCTTGCTCAGGTTGGCGGCGCATAATGCCAGTATCGATGTGTATGAGCACATTGTGTTGACAAAAACGGATCCAATAGACGCGAACGGTTTTGTCGAAGTGACGCTGAGTTACTTTAGCCATTTTGAAACCATTACCGGAATCAAGATACAGCTTAGTCTGCCGGCGCAGAATATCGATAGTATTTTGCCGGAGTATGGCAGAGAGCATTTACTTTGCATCGTTCAGGAGGCGATGGACAATGTGTACAAGCACGCCCACGCCGACAAGGTTCAGGTCACCTTTGCGACTTTTGCAGACAGTTTGCAAGTCATCATTTCCGATGATGGCGCGGGATTTGATGCGCCATCAGTCGGCAATGGTTCCGGTGGGCTGAGGAAAATGCACGATCGCGCAGTGCGACTCGGCGCTGAACTGGAAATCCGCTCGGAGCAGGGGCGTGGCACCCAGGTGGTTTTGCAGATGAAACGCGCCAAGCCGGATGTGGTGAAAACGCATCTGACCAAAGTAACCGTGTTGATTGCCGATAACTCGGCCCTGGTTGCAGAGGGATTGAAAAGCGTGCTTGCGGCGCGGGGGTTAGTGGTATTGGGCATTACCGGAGATGGCGATGAAGCCATCAGCCTGGCCGCAAAACTGCAGCCCGCCATGGTTTTGCTGGATGTCCATATGCCGGTGCGACCGGGTGCGCTGCCGGTCAGGCGGATCAAAGAAGCAGCACCAGGCACGCAAGTTGTCTTGATGAGTTCTTCGGCTGATAGCGACGAATTGACCAGATCGATGGGCGCCGGCGCCAACGGTTTCCTGATCAAGACGCAGCCGGTTGCGGAATTATTGGAATCGCTGGTGGCTATACGACTAGGCACGGCTGTGTTTGCGCCTGGCCAGGCTGATCACCTTGTGCAGCGGCCTGTCGAACCCGAGAAACAATACCGAGTGGCGCATGTTTATCTGCTGAATAAGGGGCTTTCACCTTTACAAGTGGATATTCTGAACCGCGTATCGAAGGGCCAGGTCTATAAGAGCGTTGCGGTGGAACTGGACACGACCGAAGCAGCCATCAAGTACCATGTTGAGCGTATCGAGTCGCTGTTGAATGTGACCAACCGATCAGAGCTGATTGCTTATGCTGTGAGTATGGGACTGATCCATGTCATTTCCCACTCACTTCAGAAAGACACTTAAAAACAGGTGACAATCGGCTAACCTGACTTTTTCCTGCCTTCGAAATAACGCCATGGATGATCATGGCGTTGACCAAGCCTGTGAAACGTGAGGAACAGGGGCGATACCATGGTGTCGCCCCTGTTTCATTTTTCGAGGCGACAACTCGATCTGCCTTGAACTTGAGACACGGCATCACCTGGGTTAATAAAGACTGCCAATGCATGCCAACCACTCATTTCAGCAGGAAAATAGGTGCAAACCTACTTTTCCCTACTTTTCCATACCTTAAGTCAGACAAAACCTGACTAAAGACTAGTGACAGATTTCACAATATGGGCCATAGTGAACCGATCCGACAGATAACAGCACAGCATTGATAGAGTCAGTGGCGAGGAAACGTTATGTCGGACCAGCTTTTTTGCAGTGAATAGGTTATCGCGATCATCATTATGTTCAAGGAAAATCAAATGGCACCATCAAGTCGCTCTCGTATGATTATGTTCGCATGCGCAAGTTTTATGGCATTCATGTTATCGCTGACATTAGCGCTTTCGGCGCGAGCAGAGAGGCCACGGACAATCAATGGCTCTTTATCACCCGTAGAAACGTGTGCGCAGACCGTGACGAGTGACGCTGACAGCGGCGCTGGCACCTTGCGCCAGGCGTTGGTTGATGTATGCGATGGTGGCAGCATCACTTATGATGTCTCCTTTAGCACGGGCGTGCACACGACCACCCTGACCACGGCAGAACTTGCGGTGACCAAGGGCGTCACCATTACCGGGCCGGGCAGGGATCACCTGATCGTGAGTGGCGCCGGAACCCGCCGCGTGTTCCATATCACGTCAGCCGCGGGTGCTGTCACCATGGCCAATCTCACCATCCAGAACGGCAAAGCATCCGGCGTTAACGGTGGCGGCATCTGGGACGAATCCACCAGCAGTCTGACGGTCATCGACGCCGGCTTTTACAACAATACCGCGTTTAGGGGCGGTGGGGTATACGCCAACGGAGTGGCGACTATCGCAGATTCGGAGTTCATGAGTAATACCGCCATGGGTGATGGCGGTGGGTTATACGTTTTTGGTACGGCAACCATCAACGGTACGCAGTTCATGAGCAATACCGCCGGGGGCCAGGGCGGTGGGGTATACGCCTACAGTACGGCGACCATCGCCGGTACGCAGTTCATGAGTAATACCGCCGTGGATCGTGGCGGTGGGTTATACGCCTACAGTACGGCGACCATCACCGGCTCACAGTTCACGAGTAATACCGCCGCAACCAGTGGCGGTGGGTTATACGCCAACGGAGCGGCGACCATCGCCGGTACGCAGTTCACGAATAAT
>CAIQQO010000391.1 GCA_903873965.1 uncultured bacterium | reverse complement strand
GCTGGCTAGGTCGAGCGTAAAACGTTCACGGACTGTGTGTAAGACCGCATCGGCGGCAACGCAGGATGAAGTGAATACCCGCAGTAGCGGGTACCGTGAGGTACTGGTATGGCGCACTTTTGCGCACATTAAAGGTAGCAGAATAACCATGACGACCTGGACCGCACACGCCGAAGATATTCGCATTTTGCGCAGCCTGTACCAGCGCCAGCGCGAGATGGCGTCTGACCCTATCATGGCGGAACGCCGCAGCGCCTGGAAAGAGCATTCGGCTTTGCGCAGCATGCGCCCGATGTTTCTGGCCGAGACGAGTGGCGTACTCGATGAGTGTGTTCCGCTTTCGTCATTGCGTTGCGCTGAACCCTGGGCGCGCACCATCGAACGCGGCCTGCGCGACATGATCTTTCGCTACGAACATGTCGGCGACGACTATGTCGTTGAGCCGTGGATCAACATCGGCTGGGAGGTCTCTACGGGCGATTACGGCGTTGATGTTGCCAAGGTGCGCGCCGATAACGGGGACCGGCTCGGCAGTTACCACTGGGACCCGCCGATCAAAGACCTCGATCACGATTTTGATCTGTTGCACTTCCGCCGCCCTCGCGTCAATCGCGAGAAAACGCTGGCATGGCGCGACTTCATGCAGGAATACTTTGGCGATTGCCTGCCGGTGCGCATTCGGGCGAACTACTGGTGGACGATGGGCATGACGTGGACCGCCATCGACCTGATCGGCATGGAGATGCTGATGACGGCGATGTACGACAATCCCGCCGGGTTGCATCGCCTGATGGCCTTTCTGCGCGATGACCACATGCAGGTACTCGACTGGTTCGAGCGTGAAGGGTTGTTGACCTTGAATAACGAGAACGACTATGTCGGTTCTGGCGGCATCGGCTATACCGATGAATTGCCGAGCGCCGACTTCAGCGCCGGACAGCCCGCGCAGTTGAAGGATTTGTGGGGACTGTCCGAATCGCAGGAGACCGTGGGCGTCTCACCGGCCATGTTCGAGGAATTCGTGTTCCCGTATCAAGTGCCGGTGATTAGCCGATTCGGGCTGAGTTACTACGGCTGCTGCGAACCGGTGCATAACCGCATTCACATCATCAAGCGCCTGCCCAACTTGCGCAGCCTGTCGATTTCACCGTGGTGCAACCAGTCATTGATGGCGGCCGAACTCGCCGGCAAGTACATCTTCTGCCGCAAGCCCAATCCGACGCTGATCAGCACCGACCACTTTGACGAGGACGCCATCCGCGAGGATGTGCGCAGCACCTTGAACGCCGCCGGCGGCGTCTGCCCCATTGAGTTCGCGATGAAAGACGTGCACACCTTGAAGGGTCAACCCTTGCGGCTGGGGCGCTGGGTGCAACTGGCGCGCGACGTATGCGCTGAATCGCCGGTTAATTGACTACAATGAGCTAATTGAACCTCATGGATAGGAGCTTGATATGAAACTTGGTTATGCTCTCGGCGGCGTTGGAATTACCCGCGACAACCTGAAATTCGCCAGACAGGCCGGGGTCACGCACGTCATCCTGCACTTGACCGACTACGGTTACAGGAGCAGCGAATTGCCCGAGCGCTTCAAGGGCGCGGCAGGATTCACCGGCGCGCCAAAATTGTGGGACTACGACTACCTCAGCGGCATTAAGAAGATGGTGAACGAGGAAGGCCTCGTCATCGAGGCGCTGGAAAACTTCAACCCGTATTATTGGTACGATGTCCTGCTCGATGGCCCGCGCAAGCACGAACAGATGGAAAACCTGAAGCAGTTGATCCGCGATGTGGGCAAGGTGGGCATACCGACCTTCGGCTACAACTTCAGCCTCGCCGGTGTGTGGGGACTGGTCAGCGTGCCTGAAGCGCGCGGCGGTGCACCGACAGCGGCCTTCCTCAACCCGGAGCAGAAGCCCATTCCCAATGGCATGGTGTGGAACATGGTCTATGACCCTGACGCGCCGGCAGGCAACATCGGCACGGTGAGTCAGGAGCAATTGTGGCAACGGGCCGAGTACTTCCTCAGCCAGATTCTACCCGTCGCGCAGGAAGCCGGCGTTGTGATGGCCGCCCATCCCGATGACCCGCCGATGACCACGATCCGTGGCACCGCGCGCCTCGTTCATCAGCCGCGCCTGTATCAGCGCCTGTTCGACCTTGTCCCCAGCGCCAACAGCAAGGCCGAATTGTGCGTTGGCACGTTGTCCGAGATGAGCGAAACCGACATGTACGAATGGGTGACAACCTACGCCCAGGCCGGCAAAGTGGCCTATGTACATTTGCGCAACGTGCGCGGCAAGGTGCCGAACTACGTTGAGGTCTTTGTCGACGAAGGCGACACCGACATCCTGCGCATTCTGCGCATCCTGCATCGCGCTGGATTCGATGGCGTGATCACGCCCGATCATGCGCCTGCGATGAACTGCCCCGCGCCCGGTCACGCCGCTATGGCATTCCAGCTGGGGTACCTGAAAGCGCTGATTAAAGTAGTCTCTGAGGACAATGCCTGAAGACAGGTTCTCGTTCCCTCCCAGCAGCTGCATTGGCGATCTGACAATGGATGAAGTGCGGTTGGATCAGTTGCGCCAGGCGATCTTCGACAGCGTCGAGCGTATCGCCGATATTCCGGTCGTTCTGGCGCAACTGACCGCCACCGACTGGTCGCGTTGGATGAGCGACGCAGGCGGGCATGTGGCGGTGTGTGCAGGCTGCAATCACTATGCGCGCACCGCCGATGTCGTCGCGTCCGATCTGCCGTGGCTGAGTCAAAACGTGTATTGCCATGAATGCAACGATCGGCTGCTGGCCGAACACACATTTGTGTGCGATGTGTGCGCGCATACATTCATTGCGCAGTACCCGCCCACGCCGTTTAAGGTGTGCCCGGAATGTGATGGTCCCAGCGTCACCATCGCCTTATCATCGCTGCAGACGCAACTACAACGCGCCCGCAAGCTCAACCTGCCTGCCACGCTCACGCCGCGCCAATGGCTCGATACACTCGAGTACTTCGGCTGGCGCTGCGCCTACTGCCTGCGCGCGGATTTCGCGTGCATGGATCACTACATTCCCATTGTGCAGGGTGGTGGAACGACCATGAAAAACTGTGTCCCCGCCTGCACCTCATGCAACAGCGCCAAAGGCGGCCGCCCGCCGCAAGGCTACCTCATCAAGGCCAGCGCCTTCACCCGCGTCAAAGAATACCTCGAAGACATCGACCCATCTGCGTAAAACGTGAAACGTAAAACGTGAAGCAGAGAACGGAAAACGTGATGCGTAAGCCAGAATCTTGAGTGCCACATCGAGCACCACGCTGAGTCTTTCTGCTTCACGCTTCACGCCACTTGATGCGGAAACCCGATCGAATCCTTCTGCTTTACGTTTCACGTTTCACGTTTTACGCATGACCAGCCAGATCGCCAGCGCGGCTGTAAAGAGCCACACCATGATGATGACCGCAGCCGCGATGCGGTTGATGGGCTTGCCTGCGCTCTCCAGTTCTTTGGCCCGGATGCGGCATTCAGCCATGACGGGTGCAGGAATCATCTTGAGCGCCAGCACAATGCCCAGCGGGACGAGGATCAGGTCATCGAGATAGCCGATGATGGGGATGAAGTCGGGGATCAAGTCAATCGGGCTGAAGGCATAGGCCACGACGCACGCAGCGAACACCCGCGCGCCCCACGGGACGCGCGGATCACGATAGGCCAGCATGAGGGCGTACGTCTCGGTTTTCAACCGGCGTGCGCGCAGCTTCAGGCCGGCAATCATGGTTGCCGCCTCGGCAGCAACCATGCAGGTTGCTCAGCGCGGTTCGACTGCAAAACGAATGGCAGTGCGTTCCACATCGTCGATGACGACTTCCTGGAAAGAAGGTATGACAATCACGTTAATCCCGTCAAGGAGCAGGTACCCACGCGCGATGGCAGCCGCCTTGAGGGCCTGGTTCACTGCGCCTGCCCCAATCGCCTGCACATCGACTCGCCCGCGGTCGCGCACCACGCCCGCAATCGCGCCTGCGACTGCCGTTGACCGTGAACTCGCTGAGACCTTGATGATCTCGACATTTTCGGCATGCTGCCGATGACCCTCTGCAGGCGTCACCATCCCGACCACTGAGGTGGCATCCACTTCCGTCATTCCGTTGCTCATCGTTACCTCGTTGAAAACATCGCGAAACCGATCTTTGCCAATCACCTGCCAACGCTATCCGGGTGAAGCATACGGGCTGTCACCGTGGGCAGTGCGTCAATGAACCGCCGTCAAAAATGCAAGTTGACCTCCTGCACGAACAGGGCGCCGAAATAGTTCATGAATCACGCTGTCTCTGAAATGTAAGCGCAAGGTGAAACATAAGCGTAGAGTACCGAGTTGAGAGCATGCTGAGAAAGAGACAAAGATAATGAAACTCTCATATGATCGTAACCCGGCTACTCCCGGGACGTTTTGCGCAATGCTCTTTTGTCTGCATACACGCGCGCGTCAATTAAGCTCCACAGCTCCAGCGCGTTCGTCGACCGATCACACGTCACAGCCCCAATGGCCAGCTGAACAGGCTGCCCGGTGACAGAGGCCACCTTGGTGGCGGCCCATTCTGTTCTGATGCGGCTGACGGCTTCTGCCGCAGCCTGCTCGTTGGCGCCGGGTATGATCACAGCGAACTCATCATCGCCAATCCGCGCCAGTGTTGCGTGCGAATCGGCTGGAAACAACTGCTTTAACACCAGCGCCACGGCGCACAATATCTCATCGCCCGACTGGTGGCTGTATTCGTCATTAAGGCTCTTCAGCCCAAGCACGTCGGTGACGATCACACTGAACGGCCAGCGATGGGCGAAGTTGAGGCGCACGAAATCGCTCCGGATGCGCGCCCGGCTGTATAAGCCCGTAAGTACGTCGCGCGAACTATCGTAGTGCAAACTCATCCGCGCCTTGACGTTTTTTATACGTGTTTTTCATACAGATACTGATATTCTAGCGCCATTTGTAATCATGTGGGTTTCAGAGTTGTGATTGGCGCGACGACGCCTTTTATCTTCATACATGCGCGCATCAACAACGCTGAGTAGCTTGTCGGGATTCATACCGCCATCAGAGGTGGCCTCGGTGGTGGTGGCAACGCCCATCGAGAATTGCAATGGATTATAGGCGCTCCTCAAACCAGCCGCGATTGAATAGGCCGGTCAGGCTGTCATGCGTGCTGACATACTGCAGCCGCACCTCGCTCTGTTTGCGCTCGGTGATATTGCGCGAAACGCCCACATACCCGATGACGTTGCCGGAGCCGTCGGTCATGGTCTGGTTCTGCATTTCGACGCACACCAGGCTGCCGTCCTTGCGATACTGTTGTACTTCTACCCGATAAGGAGGGTGGAACTCGCCGTGCGCCTCGGCTTCGATAGACTGTTGCCGTATAGCCAGAATCGTCTTAATCGAATCCGGCGCAATGCTCTCGAAAGGATGCTCGCGTATGGCCTCTTCAACTTCCATCCCGCGCAGGTAGCGGATTGAAGGGAGGACGCCATCCGCGATCACGTTGAGAACGGATGCGTAGTGCCACTCCGGATTAGCCAGCAAGGGCATGCTTTCGCGAGTATCAGGAAGGATACTGGATGTGGTGCATTCTGTTCGCGAGTCATTTACCCTGTTCATGATCAATTACTCAACATTGTACACTAATATCACACACCCTGTGCATCACATATCACATTTTACGTCCTGTTCCATGCGCTGATGCGCCACGCGCAGCAATGCGTCGCGGCTGACCGCGCCTGTACTTGTCGCCGTGCCTATCGCTAACTTCAGCGCCAGCCGCGATTGCAGCGCATTGTGCGCATGCAGCACCGTCTTCAGGTGACCAACAGCCTGCAGCATCACGTCTTCGGCGGTTCCGCCCAGAATCACCGCAAATTCATTATCCCCAATCCGCGCGATCGTGCTGTTGGCGGCATCGACGCTGAAGGCGGTGGCCAGCACGCGCGCCGCACGCCGCAGTAGTTCATCGCCCGCCGCGTAACCCTGCGTATCGTTGATCTCTTTCATGCCGCGCACATCCATGACCGCAATGCTGACCGGGAAGTGCTTTTGCCCAAATGCGGTGCTCAGGGTACTCTCAAAGCACAGCCGGTTGGCCAACCCGGTCAACGCGTCATGCATGCGCACAAACTGCAATTGTTCTTCGGAATGCTTGCGCTCGCTAATATCCCGCGTCATCACCTGCGTGCCGGTATAGTGGCCGGTGTCGGCCTCCAGTGTAGCAATGATCGACGATTCCACCCACAGGACAGTGCCGTCCTTGCGCTGGGCGCGATAGGTCGTAATGCGGCTGGTCCCGGACACAAGCACTTCGCCAATCGATTGTTTGACGAACAGCACATCATCCGCATGGATAAACTCGTAGCCCGACCGATCCAGCATTTCAAACGGACTATATCCCAGCATCGTCTTGCACACGGGCGACACATACGTGATTTCACCATGCACGCCGAAACGCATGATCATATCGGTGGATGTGTCGGTCAGCGCGCGGTAGCGCTTTTCGCTTTCTTCCAACGCCTGCTCGATGCGGCGGCTGCGCGTAACGTCGACAACCACGGCCATCGCACCCTTGTACGTTCCGGGCTGCTGGGGCAGCGGGGGAGCGGAAGGAATATCCGTATACAAAGGCGTTGCGCTGATCCGGGTATAGACCACGCTGCGATCCCGGCGCGTCAGTTTCATATCGAACTTGACCTTGGTGCCATCGCGCAGGCGCGCAGTGTACACAGGTGCGTCCATGGCGTCGCTCGGGTCAACGAAATTGATGAAATTCTGGCCGGTCACGCTCTGTATTGATTCGCCAAGAATGTCGGCCATCTGCTGGTTGACGAAATTGATCTGTCCGCGCACGTCAAAGACAATAATGCCCTCGCTCATGGCTTCGATCAATTGGCGGTAACGGCTCTCGCTGTCGCGCAGGGCCTGCTCCGTCTTCAGGCGCTCGGTCACATCCACGATGCCCGCAATGGCGCCCGCAAAGCGCCCCTCTTCGTCCATGATCGGGCCGGTCTGTAAACGGGCATGCACGCGTGATCCGTTCTTGTGGATATAGATGCGCTCCACTTCGTCTTTGAAGCCCTGCCGGCGTCGCTCCAGGTTTCGCATGGTTGCCGGCACATCGTCCGGCGCGATAAACGAGAACAACGTCTTGCCTATCAACTCTTCGGGCGTGTATCCCAGGATCGTCGTCATGTGCGTGTTGGCGAACGTGATTTGACCGTTCACATCAACGGTCATGATGCCTTCTTGAATTGACTCGGTAAGCTGGCGATACTTGCGTTCGCCGGCGCGCAACGCCTGCTCGGTCAGGACGCGTGCTGTGATCTCATGAAAAACCGAGACGACGCCAAAGCGTTCGGCGGCATCCCCGGTGTTGTCCTCAGGCCAGTTCAGCAGCTCAGTGTTGATATCAATCCAGGTCAGTGTGCCGTCTGGTTTGTGCACACCCATCACGACGTGATTCAATGCAACGCCATCGCGCAGGGTTCGCATGGCCGGGTGGGTTTCACCCGGGAACGGCGAGCCATCCTCATGCACGGAGCGCCAGCGTGGGTCTGTCGACGCGCGCCCCATCATCTGGTCGGCGCTCAGCCCCAGGATGCGCTCGGCGCTCGCGTTCGACATGATGATGACGCCTGTGGCATCCTGCACGACGACGCCATCGTTAATTGATTGGATCACCGAGTGGTATAGCAGTGGAAATGGCGCACCCGCACCCGTCGCCCCGGAGTGTTGGCGCGCCGGCTCAGCCTCAGGCAGTTCAGCGTAAACGCCTGTGTCCGTGTTGCGAGAGTCGTGTGTTGTCATAACGGTATACTCGCGATAATGTGTGTTTGATCATGCCCGGCTACAAACCTGAGGCATTTTACTACGATTTATGGAATACGTAATACACTGCGTTCTTACGTCAAGTGCCTGCATTGACAATTCGCAGCGCAGAATAACCACAATGACGTTGTGCGTTACACTATAAGCAGTAATATATCGAGATCACTCATACAATTCTTGCATGCCCCCTGGAGGCTTATCATAGGCGACGCGTCTCAACCCGTTTCACATTCACCCCTGCCGCATGTGCCGTCGCAGTTGACGCGCGGTTATACGATTGCGCTGGTCGCCGCCGTCATCCTGTCGACGACGGCCATTTTCATCAACTACCTCACGCAGACCTATCACCTGCCGGCACTGGTGCTGGCTTTCTGGCGCGAAGCGTTTGTGGTGGTCACGCTGCTGCCTATCCTGGCTATCTTCCAGCCGAAGTTATTGAAGGTGGAGCGCCGCCATGTGCCCTATCTGGCGCTATACGGCCTGGTGCTGGCGTTGTTCAACTCGTTGTGGACGCTCTCGGTGGCATTGAATGGCGCCGCAGTGTCGACCGTGCTCGTGTACAGTTCGGCTGCGTTTACAGTCCTGCTGGGGCATTGGTTGCTCAAAGAAACTCTGGGCTGGGTCAAACTGGTGGCGGTGCTGTTCAGCCTGCTGGGTTGCCTCTTTGTATCGGGGGCATACGATCCGGCGACGTGGGCCGGCAACGTGCTGGGGATCGTCACAGGTATTTTGTCGGGGCTGGCCTACGCGCTCTACAGCCTGATGGGGCGGTCGGCGTCACAACGCGGCCTTAGCCCATGGACGACCTTGTGCGCCACGTTTGGCTTCGCGGCCGTTTACCTGCTGACGGTCAACCTCGGCACGGGCGGCGTGCTGCCCGGGTCTGCCGCGCGCCCTGCCGATATGCTGTGGCTGGGTGAAGCGTGGACGGGCTGGGCGGTGCTGTTTGTGCTTGCCGCCGTGCCGACCCTGCTGGGCTATGGGCTGTACAACGTCAGCCTGATCTACCTGCCATCGAGTGTCGCCAACCTGGTCGCCACCTCGGAACCGGCCTTCACGGCCGTCATCGCCTATTTTTTGTTGCACGAACAGTTGAACGCGATCCAGGTCGGCGGCAGTGTGCTGATCCTGGGCGGGGTTGTTTTCCTGCGCCTGTTCGAAAACGTTGCGGCCAGCCGATCGTCGCCCGTTAGCGCGCGCGTTCAGAAGCCGCCGCAAGCGTAATGGCCGCGCCGAGTCCTAACGCTGCGCCGGAAGCGTGCGCCGCTGCGTAGGCCGCTTCACCAAGCGCGGACTGCACGCGCTTGATCGCAGTTTCATGGCCGAGCATCTCCGAAGGCGGCAGCGGCGTCCCTATGTCGTTGCGCAGCCGGTCGGACGCGCCAAACAAGGCGGCGGCATACTCAGGCTGCTCTGCGCTGAGAGCATACGCCAGGCCTTCCATGCAAAAGGCGATGCGGCGTTTGTCATCGGTAATCGCGCTGAAGTGCAGCCCCTGCCGATGCAGATGGACGGCTTGCGTCACATCGCCGCGCGCGTGCAGCACCAGCCCCAGGTCGGTGTACACCATGGCCATGCCCGACTGGTTGCCCAGGTCGCGCATC
>CAIQQO010000390.1 GCA_903873965.1 uncultured bacterium | reverse complement strand
GCTGGCTAGGTCGAGCGTAAAACGTTCACGGACTGTGTGTAAGACCGCATCGGCGGCAACGCAGGATGAAGTGAATACCCGCAGTAGCGGGTACCGTGAGGTACTGGTATGGCGCACTTTTGCGCACATTAAAGGTAGCAGCTTGTTGTTATAGATCATGCGTCGTTTACCGCTCATGCTCAGTGCCTTGGCCTTCCTGATTCTGGGATGTGCCTTCACGCCTCGGCTTAACCTTCCGGGCGACAGTTCCACACCGAAGCCAAGTGCGACGGAGCCGGTCAAAACCATTGTGGTCACCGCGACCCCGGCCCTCGATGCGCCCGCCGCAAGTGCGCTGGATGTGCAATTGCGCAACGATTACGAAAACCTGTACGTCAACTTGTATGAACAGGTCAGCGCATCGGTGGTGCACATCACCAGTCGTTCACAGGGATTCGACTTTTTCCGCGGCACTGTCCCGCAGGAAGGCACTGGTTCTGGTTTCATTTATGACGATAAAGGACACATTGTTACCAACAACCACGTCATTGAAGGAGCGCAGGACGTTGAAGTGATACTGGCAGATGGCACCACGGCAAAGGCCACCGTCGTGGGCGCCGATGCCTACAATGATCTGGCTGTGATTAGGGTTGAAGGCGTCAAGCCAGAGTTGCTCAAACCGTTACCCTTGGGCGTGTCGAAGGGACTGAAGGTCGGCATGCGCGTGATCGCCATCGGCAACCCCTTTGGCCTTGATCGCACACTGACCACCGGCGTGATCAGCGCACTCGGTCGCACCATCGAACGCGACAATCAGGACGCCCTCGGTGAAATGATCCAGACGGATGCGGCTATTAACCCAGGTAATTCGGGCGGGCCGCTCCTGAACCTGCGCGGCGAGATCATCGGCGTCAACACCAGCATTCAAAGCCCCAGCGGTGGTTCGGTGGGAATCGGCTTCGCGGTGCCTGTCGATTCGCTCAAGCGCGTGGTGCCGGAACTGATCGCGAACGGGCGGTTCCCGCATCCTTCACTCGGGTTCAATGCGTATGAGATCAGCACCGATCTGGCCGATGCACTGTCACTGCCGGTGAAGAAAGGCTTGCTGATCGCACAGGTGCAGACAGGCAGCGCAGCCGAGAAGGCCGGTGTGCGCGGCGCTTCGCAGCGGGTGCGCGTGTACGGCGGCTATCTACTCACTGGCGGCGACATCCTCACCGCCATCGATGAAAAAGCCATCGCCACCCGCGACGATATGACGCTCTACCTTGAAGGCGCCAAGCACGCCGGCGACACGGTTAAACTCACCCTTTTGCGCGACGGTGCGACCATGACCTTGAATGCTGTGCTGGATGCGAAATGAACAAGCCCAATTACGTACTGGCGCATGACCTGGGCACGACGGGCAACAAGGCGACGCTCATCGGCGTGGATGGCAAGCCACTCGCGGCGGCTTTTGTTGGCTATGAGACAGCGTACCCACATCCGAACTGGGCGGAGCAAAATGCCTCCGACTGGGCAGATGCCATTGTCGAGTGCACCCGCCAATTGCTGGACCAGAGCGGCATTGCACCGCAGCAGATCGCGACCATCAGCTTCAGCGGGCATATGCAGGGGGCGCTGGTCGTGGATTCGGACGGCTATCCGTTAAGGCCGGCCATCATCTGGGCGGATCAACGCGCGACAGCGCAGGCCGACGCGATGGCGCGCGCCTTTGGTTCCGATGTCAACGCCATCTACCGGCGCACCGGCCATCGCGTCAGCCCTGCCTACACCGCGGCCAAGGTAATGTGGATTCGCGACAACCAGCCTGATATCTACAATGACATTGGCTACGTGTTGCAGCCGAAGGATTACGCCGCATTTCTACTCACGGGTGACTTTGCCACTGATTACTCCGATGCCTCGGGAACGCAGGTTTTTGACCTTGAAAAACGCGCGTGGTCACTCGACCTGATGCGCGCGTTTAACATTCGTGCCGGCATCTTCCCGACCGCCTATCCCTCCACGCAAATCGTCGGGCGCGTCACACCCCACGCTGCGCGTTTGACAGGTTTGCTGGCTGGGACACCGGTCGTGATCGGCGGTGGTGATGGCGCCTGCGCCACGGTCGGTTCCGGCGTGATTCGTGCTGGCGATGCTTACACGTATGTCGGGTCGTCGTCATGGATGGCACTGAGCACACGCGCACCAATGTTCGACCCCGAACAGCGCATCGTCAACTTCGCTGCACTCGATCCCGAACTGTATTTCTCGCTGGGCAACATGCAGGCCGCCGGCGGCGCATTTGATTGGATTGAAAGACTCCTGCGCGATGCCGGCGTGAATGCCGGTCAGCACGCTGAGTTGGATGCACTGGCCGCCGGCGCGCCACCCGGATCGGGCGGCGTGTTGTGCCTACCTTATCTTCTCGGCGAGCGCAGCCCACACTGGAATCCACATGCCCGCGCCGCGTTTGTCGGGCTGGCCATGTCTCACGGCCGCGCCGAGATGGTGCGCGCCGTGCTCGAAGGCGTGGCCTTCAACATGCGCTGGATATTGGACGTGCTTCGCAACCTGACTGGCCCGGGCGGGATAGCATCGATGCGCGTGATCGGCGGTGGGATGCGCAGCGCGGTATGGCGACAAATTCTTGCTGATGTCTACAACCTGCCCTTGTCACGCCCGCACCTTGATGCCGCTGCCACCTCGCTTGGCGCAGCCATCGCAGGCGGGATTGGGGTTGGCCTGTTCCCCGATTTCAGCGTGGTCGAGAAATTGATTCCGATCGAGGCGGGCGAACAACCTGATCCGGCGACGAACGCGCGCTACGAGGAACTGTATCCGCTATTCCAGCAGACCTATAGAGCGCTCAAGCCGATTTTTGATCAGCTGGCAGAATCAGGGTGAAGCGTATGACCATAAGCCATCTTGGCAGTGCTTTAGCTCACTTCCTTAAAACGGTGAGCAACGTGCTCAGTAATAGCGCCTCGCAAAGCCATGCATCTCTGGATACGATCAAGGATCAACTCGATGCGAGCCTGAAATGGGTTGCGACGGAGCCGTATAACGAGGTGCTTTATGCCAGAGTATTAAGCGTGATTGATGACGAACTGATGGTGTTCTGGCGCATGGGCAAGCTCAAAGGGGCAGACCTGGAGCAAGCTTTTTTTACTCGCTGTGATGAGACGACCATGACACCAGCCGACATCGCCGCGCATCGCGTGGTATGCCTGATTGGCGTTGCCACCGTCACACCGGGCGAGTTTATTCTGTTCGATATTGTGCATACGGCGATCTGATTCCAGCGCGACAAACCCTATTGGAGCAATGACATGCGTTATCACTACTACACTGCAGATGTATTTACCGACCAGCCTTTCGGCGGCAACCAGCTGGCCGTGTTTCCAGATGCGCGCGGGTTAAGCACCGCGCAAATGCAACGTGTTGCGGCCGAATTCAACTATTCCGAATCGACCTTCGTATTGCCGCCAGACGATCCCCGGCACACCCGCCGCGTGCGCATCTTCACCGTTAGCGAGGAGATGCCTTTCGCCGGTCACCCGACAGTAGGCACGGCCCATGTGCTGGCCGCAATCGGCGTCATCCCGCTGACCGGCGACCTCACCCGCGTCATCTTTGAAGAAGGCGTTGGGCCTGTGCCGGTCGCAATCCATGCGCAGGATGGCAAACCAGTTTTCGCGCAACTGACTGCTGCAAAACTGCCCGAGTTCGGCCCGACGATGCCGTCCATGGAAATCATCGCCGGCGTGCTATCGATCGACACTTCCGACATCATGACAGGCGTTGATTTTCCGCAGAGCGCTTCGTGCGGCGTCCCCTACCTGTTTGTGCCACTGCGCAACATCGACGCTGTCAGGCGGACGCGGTTAAACCCGTCGTTGTGGGAGCAGCATTTCGCTGACCAATGGGCGCGCTGGATTTACCTGTTCAGCTACGAAGTAGAACGCGCCGGCTCATTCCTGCATGCGCGCATGTTCGCGCCAGGATCGGGAATCACTGAAGATGCCGCCACGGGTTCTGCTGCAAGCGCGCTGGCTGGCTACCTCGGACTGCGTGATTCGCGCGCCAATGCGACACTGCGCTGGCGGGTTGAACAAGGCTTTGAGATGGGGCGCCCCAGCATCCTGGAGGTCGAAGCCGACAAGGTCGCTGGCGCTCTCACCGCTGTGCGCGTCGGCGGCGCCTCCGTGATGATGGCCGAGGGCTGGCTCGAAATACCTGCAGATTAGCTGCTTTTCGGTTATCTCGTACCCGTCGGTGGCCGGAGAGGCGCAACAGGCTGCAGTATCTTGCGGCGGGTGGGAGTGAGTCGATCCAGCAACGGCTGCGAATACTCGTAGCCAAAGCGGGTGGATGCCCACAACGGGCCGTAGCGATAGATCGTCACGCGCCGCTCGCCCGGATTGGTACGACTGCTGCCGCCGTGCATGGTGCCGTCTACGAACAACACGGCGTCTCCCTTGTTGAGGAACACTTCGATCGCGCCCTCCAGATGATCCATGCGGTCGCCGCGCGCATAGTCGCCCTGCAAGGGATGCGGGAAGTTCGATTTGTGACTGCCGGGAATCACCATCGTCGCGCCATCGCCTGGCCCTATATCGGTCAACGCCAGAATGATATTGCATTGTCCAGCGCGAAAGACGCCATTCGCGTAGTGATAGGCGCCGCGCAACGCGCCCTGGTAACCGCCGGAGTGCACCGGATGATGACCGCCGGGGCCGCGCACCGAGGCGATGCATTCGTCAATGAATAGCCCATCTACATACGAGTTCTCCTCGCCGCAATAGTGATGCAACATATGAACCCAGCCGGGATGGTCGATCAAGACCTCAAAAGGGCCGCCCAGCTCCACGCAGTTATGAAGTTCAAATCCCGTGTCTTTGGTGTAGTCGCGCCGGTGGGCATTCCCCAGCCACTCACCGATTTGCAGCGTCGGAATAGCATCAATCGCCTTGTTGAGCTGATCCACCAACTCAGGCTCCACGGCATTTTTCAGTACCAGATAGCCGCGCAAGTCGAACAGAAAATCATCCAGAGGGGTCGGTAATTTCGGTTCCATACACAACACTCCTAAAACGGACTCACAATACGTCGGTGCTAGTTTACCGTAAGGTGGTTATTTTTGCATCAGTGCGCGGGAGAACGGAGAACTCGCGCTGCGCAATTGCATAGAAGCCAATGCGGGTGTACATTCACTTATGAGGTTGATACTATGACTAACCTGTCACGTCGCGTCTTTTTACGTCAGATGGTGGCTGTGGGGTTTAGCGCATCGGGCGCGTTGCTGCTGGCCGCGTGCAATCAGCCGGAGCAGACCAGTGTTCCCATTAAGCCCACTGCTGCGCCACAACCGACCACGGCTCCTTCCCAGCCGGCGCGCGCCACGGCTCCGCAAGCTACAGCGACCGCGCAGTCCACTGCTGTCTCACAGGCGAAGGCCGCAACGGCAGCGGCGCCAACAGCGCAAAGCACTGCGTCATCGACAGGCGTCCCTGATATGGTTGTTGCGCATGGCGGCGACAAGCCTGAGGAACTCGTCAACCGCGCCATTCAGGCGCTGGGCGGCATCGAGAGATTCGTCAAGCCGGGTAACGACGTCATCATTAAACCCAATATCTGCGTTGCGTATCACACCTATGAATACGCAGCAACCACCAACCCGTGGGTTGTGGCTGCATTGGTCAAGCTGTGCCTGGGTGCAGGCGCCAAACGCGTGCGCGTGATGGATAACCCGTTCGGCGGGACAGCCGATCAGGCCTATGCCATCAGCGGCATCAGCGAGCAGGTCAAGGCTGCCGGCGGCGTGATGGAACTGATGACCAACCGCAAGTTCATGAAGACCGATATCCCTCTCGGTGTTGACATCAAGAGCTGGATGATCTATGACGAGATTATCAACGCCGACGTGATCATCAATGTCCCTATTGCAAAGCACCATAGCCTGGCGCGATTGACGATGGGCATGAAAAACATGATGGGCACCGTGATTAACCGCGAGTCGATCCATGGACGGATGGGCCAACGGCTGGCCGACCTGACCGGGCGCATCAAGCCGGCGCTGACGGTTGTCGACGCTGTGCGCATTTTGATGGCCAACGGGCCGACCGGTGGTAACCTGGGTGACGTGAAGAAAATGGACATGGTGATCGCCTCGCCCGATGTGGTCGCCACCGACACCTATGCCGCGTCGCTGTTTGGCATCAAACCTGAACAGCTTGATTACATCGGCGCAGGCGTGAAAAGCGGCATCGGGCGCAGCGATCTGGCCAACATGAAGATCGAGGACATTACCGTGGCGGGATAGCTATGGATTTGTGCAGACTATGAGACAACTCAACCGGCGTGATTTTCTCCGGCGCGCAGCACTTGGGCTGGGCGGCAGCGCCGCCGGCTGGCTGTTGAGCGCGTGCGGCCTTTCTGTGCCATCAGCACTGCCCACTCCGCTTGCACCGACTCCGAAACCCGATCTTCCTTATCTGGTCGTCGCGCGCGGCGCTGCTGAACCGGAGGAACTGGTGAAGCGCGCGCTGGCGGCGCTGGGCGGCATTGAGCGTTTCGTCAAGCCCGGCAACGATGTGATCATCAAGCCCAACATCAGCGTGGGGTACTACGGTTACCAGTACGCAGCCACGACCAATCCGTGGGTGGTGGCGACGCTGGTGCGGCTGTGCAAGGGTGCCGGCGCGCGGCGCGTGCGCGTGATGGATTTCCCTTTTGGCGGGCTGGCTGAAGAAGCCTACACGCGCACCGATATTAAAGGGCAAACGCTGGCTGCCGGCGGCGAGATGGAAGTGATGAGCAGCATGAAATTCACCAAACTTGAACTGCCCAAGGGGCGCGACTTGCGCAGTTGCACCGTCTACGGCGACATCATGAAGGCTGACGTGGTGATCGACGTGCCAATCGCCAAGCAGCATTCATTGGCGCAACTCTCGTGCGGGATGAAAAACCTGATGGGCATCATGATCGAGCGCCAATCTATGCACTTCAACATAGGTCAGCGCACCGCGGATCTCGCCAGTGGCATCCCGCTCAAGCTGACCGTCGTTGACGCCATACGTATCCTGCGCGAGAACGGCCCGACTGGCGGCAATTTGAATGACGTTCAGAAAATCGACACCATCATCGCCAGCGCCGACGTGGTCGCCGCCGACAGCTATGCGGCGACGCTCCTCGGTCTGCGCCCCCAGGATGTGTCGTATATCAAAGCCGCGACGGCGATGGGATTGGGGCGCAGCGATCTCGCGGGGATGAAGATTGAGGAGATCAGGATTTAGAGGCGAGAAGTAGAGATTAGAGATTCGTGTTGATTCATCGTCATTTCGTGAAGTTCGACTATGGCAGCCAATAAGTCAAATCCATTCATGACTCCCAAGCGCTGGAAAGCGGCACGCAAGCTGGTGCAATATGCGGCGCTGCTGGGGTTCATCGCCTTATTTCTTGCGTCACGACGCGGTGGGTGGGCGACAGAACTGGTGAATGCGCCGTTGCGGCTTGATCCACTGGGCATGCTGGCCAACCTCATCGCCAGCCGTGCGCTGCTAACCGGGTCGGCGCTGGCGCTGATAATCCTCGCCCTGACGGTCGTGTTCGGTCGCGCGTGGTGCGGGTGGCTGTGTCCGTTGGGGACTGTGCTTGATATTGCCAGTCCGCAGCGGAAAATCCAACCCATTTTCAAGGAGCCGGCGCGGTTGCGCAGCGTCAAATACGGCCTGCTTTTCACGACATTGGTTGCGGCGGTGTTCACCAACCTCACCCTGCTGGTGTTCGATCCTCTCACCATCCTCTTACGCACCCTCACGGTCGCGATCTGGCCGGCGATCGATCGCATCATCTCTGCCGGTGAGTCAGCCCTGTATCCCGTAGCGTTGCTGCAAGACCCGATCGATGCGTTCGACAAACTTGTGCGCCCGGCGCTCTTGCCCGAATCGCCGCTCTACTACCGCGACGCGGCGCTGTTTGCAGCCTTCTTTGTCGGGCTGATCGCGCTTAACTGGATTGCGCCGCGTTTCTGGTGCCGCTATCTATGTCCGCTGGGTGGACTGCTCGGGTTAGTCAGCAAAATCAGCCTGGTACGCCGCGTGGTCGTGGCATCGGAATGTACGGGTTGTGATGCCTGCGCCCGGATGTGTCCTACAGGCACGATCCAGTTCGGCAAGAATGGCGCTAGCGATCCGAGCGAGTGCACGATGTGCCTGGAGTGCTTGCGCGCCTGCCCGCGCGGCGGCGAGACGTTCAAGCCCGTCATCGCCCTGGCAAAGTTGCAACCCTATGACCCCACGCGGCGACAGGTGCTGGCCTCCATCGGCGCGGCAGCCGTGGGCGCCGGTATCCTGAACAGCGAGATGGCTGCGCGGCGCGATGACCCGTACCTGGTGCGTCCTCCCGGTGCGCGCGAGAACAACCTGGGTTCGAAGTGCATCCGTTGCGGCGAGTGCATGCGTGCCTGCCCGACAGGCGCATTACAACCGGCGCTATTTGAAGCCGGGCTGGAGGGCGTGTGGACGCCGATTGTTTTGCCGCGCCTGGGTTATTGCGACTACTCGTGTAATGCGTGCGGCCAGGTCTGCCCAGTGCAGGCCATCCCACCGCTCAACCTTGACGACAAACGGGTGACGCCGATTGGCAAAGCCTATATTGACACCACGCGCTGCATTGCATGGGCCGACCATCGCGACTGTATTGTGTGCGAAGAAATGTGTCCGCTGCCGGAGAAAGCCATTAAGCTGGACGAAACCCAGGTGCGCAACGCCGATGGGGAAATGGTGACGGTGAAACTACCGATGGTGAACCGCGACCGGTGCATCGGATGTGGTATTTGTCAGTACAAGTGTCCCCAGTCACAAATGGGCATTCGTGTTTTCACGCTGGGAGCGTCACCATTTTAGCCAGTATGCCTTGGCTATATCAGCAGGTGGCGTGGCAGTAACGTGATGTAATGAATAGATCACAACAAGGAGCTATCACATGACCGATCTGAATCGCTGGCAAGCCGAAAAAGCATGGGAGTGGTACCGCAGGATGCCCTGGTTATGCGGGTTTAACTATATTCCTGGCACAGCCATCAACACCACCGAAATGTGGCAGGCGGATACTTTTGACCCGGAAACCATCAACCGCGAGTTGAACTGGGCGGCGCAGGCGGGCTTTAACACTTGCCGGGTTTTTGTCCAGTATCTCGTCTGGGATGACAACCCCGACGGCATGCTCCAGCGGATGGATCAGTTCCTGCAGATTGCCGGCCGGCACGGGATATCGACCATGTTCACCCTGTTCGATGATTGTGCCTTTGCAGGCAAGCAACCCTACCTCGGAAAACAGGATGGTCCCGTCCCCAGTGTTCACAACAGCGGTTGGACGCCCAGCCCTGGCCATGACCGCGCTGTGGATCAAACAGCATGGCCGCGCCTGGAGGCGTATGTTCATTCGGTCATCAGCCGTTTTGCCCACGATGATCGCGTGATCGCCTGGGACCTGTTCAATGAACCCGGAAACTCCGACATGGGCAACAAAAGCCTTGCGTTACTGGTGGATTCTTTCCGCTGGGCGCGCGCGGCTGAACCCGATCAACCGCTGACTGTGGGCGTCTGGCGGCAAGATACGCCCGAGTTCAATACCATCATGCTCGAAAACTCGGATGTGATCAGCTTTCACTACTATGGCAAGCTGGAAACGCTGACAACGATGGTAGAGGGACTGAAAGCGCATGGTTATCCGCTGATCTGCACCGAGTGGATGGCGCGCACCCTGGGCAGCCGCTGGGAAACTGATTTGCCTTATCTGAAACAGGAGCGCATGGGTTGCTACAGTTGGGGGCTGGTTTCAGGTCGAACTCAAACCTGCTTCCCTTGGGGCACCCCGCAAGGCGCGCCCGAACCGCCAGTGTGGTTCCATGATCTCTTCTATCCGGATGGCCGAGTCTATCGGGCTGAGGAAATCGAGGTCATCAAGGTTATGACAGGGGTTGATAATGCAGTGCACCAAGGAGATGAGCAATCAGCCTCAATAATGTATAAAATGTGATGCAATGTGCGTATATGAACACATAAAAAGCGGGTGAATTTACTGACAGCGGAAGGCTCGTGGCTGATAGAACAGTAACCAATGGCTGTGATTGGGATATGATTGGTTTGCTCAACTGTGTGCGATAAGATCGTGCGAAGGTTGTGAAAAGTGATACGAGCGCACAAGATCAGGCTTAACCCAACCCCAGAACAGGCCGAGTGGCTTGCGTACTGTT
>CAIQQO010000389.1 GCA_903873965.1 uncultured bacterium | reverse complement strand
GCAGTACTTCAGCCAGGAGACACGCACCGTGTGCGACGACAGCTGCGACCAAGGACGGCATTTTGGAGGCGCTGCGCCAACTCGGCGAGTCCCCTTCCCTTCTATGGCAGCCGCAAGATGGTGGTGTACGTGGGGCGCTGTGGACACAAGGTCAACCGCAAGCGGGCACAGCGCCTGATGCGCTCGATGGGTTTGGCGGCCATTGCGCCGGGGCCCAACACGAGCTGGGCGCACCCACAGCACAAGGTGTACCCGTATCTGCTGCGCGGCGTGGCGGTGGTGCGGCCCAACCAAGTGTGGAGTACGGACATCACCTACATCCGCTTGGAGCGGGGCTTTGCGTACCTGGTGGCCATCATGGATTGGTACTCCAGACGGGTGCTCAGTGGCGGCTCTTTGTTCATCTTCCCGTCGTCTCTGCGCTCGGCCTTCCGCTTCAGGCTCACCCCGGATTACCGCGTCTACGACTACGGTTTCCGTCTTGCCAGAAGCCTGTAGGCTCATCGTCCATCAGGATGGGCGATAGCAGGTGGAGTAGCCTGAGTCCCGGCACACCCTAAACAGCCCTTGCGCCTTGGTCTTCAGCACTCAGTTATGCGTCCCCTTCGCTGCCGCCGACTGCTACATTGGCAACTTCCTGCGACACGTGAGTGCGCGTACACTTGATCAGACTTCTTCTTGCGGTAGTGATTTCTTGGACGGCCACCCTCGCCAATGCTGCCGTGGAGGTCATCAAGGACTGCGCCGCTCAATGGACCTTGGCAGGCCGTTGACGATGCGACGTTGAAGGCCAAAGTGAGCGAAGACACGCGCGCGGCACGTTGCATCACAATTAACCGTAGCGTATCAAGGGCATCACAAAGGTGGACACTTTTACGAAAGACGGTACTTTTGTCGGTACTTTTATGGATATAGATAGTAAGAACCAGCATTCATAGGGCTCGTAGCCTGATATTCGATCCCCTCCGGGCCATGTGGGGGGAGTGATATGCCGGCTAGGCCCCATGCTCGATATTCACCGTACGATGAAAAAGCTCCCCCCGATTGTCACGCTACCACATTCGGTTCCTGCTGCTGGCACTGCCGTTGCGCGTGTGCCGCGTTACGCCAGTCTTGCGGCGGCATTGACAGGAGATATTTCGAGCGGGCGCTACAAAGTGGGGGGGGCTATTCCGACTGAAAAGGAGTTGTGCAACATGTACGGCTGCAGTCGGCACACGGTGCGCCAGGCCCTCAACAAACTCAAGGAGCAAGGCCTTATTTCCTCGCATGCGGGAATTGGAACCCTAGTAAGAGGCTTACCTGATTCGCCCAAGTTTCTAAATGAAATAAGCACAGTTGCTGAGCTTCTGCAGTTCGCCTCATCGACGCGAATGCACGTGGTGTCCCGCCGCAAGCTGGTCACCGACGAGGCTCACGCCACGCTCTTGCATTGTTACCCCGGTGAAAAATGGAACTTGATCTCCTATTTGCGCAAAGTTCCGGCGGATCGCCTCCCTATGGGCTTCTGTATGGTCTACATTCGAGAGGAATATGCAGCTGCGGTGGCTGGCATCAAAACGGTGGAGGGCTCCATCTCAGCCCTTCTGGAAAAGCACACCGGTGTGCGCATCAACGAAATTCAGCAGGAAATCACCGCGTCGCATCTGCCCGCTCCTATCGCTGAGAGTGTGCTGGCCAAGCCTGGACAGGCTGCGCTAAAAATAACCCGTCACTTCCTGGATGTGGATGGCAAGATGATCCAGGTCAGCATCGGTTACTACCCCTGTGATCGATACCGACATGTGTCCCAGTTCAAAGCACGAAAACCTGGCGTGAGTATCGCATGATGCTCATGGGACCTGTTTGGGTGCCATGCTTGGGCTGCCGTTGAGATTCTGCTCGGGCAGCGCCGCTCTTCCGAGAATCATGTCAGCGCCTTTTTCGGCTATGGCCAGTACGCATGCCATGGTGTTGGCTGAGGTGATGTCCGGCATGATGGACGCATCGACGACGCGCAAGCCTTCAATGCCGCGCACGCGCAACTGCGCATCCACCACCGCAAGCCGGTCGGCGGAGGGTCCCATTCGGCATGTGCCCATGAGGTGATACGAGGTGTTGCCGGACCTTCGAGCATAGTCAAGCAGTTCGTCGTCCTTTACGCACTCGGGCGGCGGTGAAGTCTGGCTTTCCACGTAGCGGGCCAGGGCAGGCGTCTGCAGCAGCTGACGCGTCAGTCGCAAGGCATCGACCACCACCGTTTGATCGATCCGATCGCTGAGGTAATTGGGTTGGATCTGTGGCTCGGCATAGGGGTCCGCCGTGATCGCGCGCACATAGCCGACACTGCGTGGCCGCATTTGACCGAAGCCCAGGGTAAGACCTGGAAACCGATCGAGCAGACCCGAAACGCTGGCGACATAGCTGGCCGGGGTGAACACAAACATAATGTCGGGTGACGGAATCTGCAGGCTCGATTGCCAATAGGCGTAGGCGACAGATGGGCTCAGAGTCAAGATGCTCGGCCGCCCCACCGCCCATCGTGCCACCTGGCCGAGCAGGCGCAGCCCGCGAGCACTGTCGTTGATGGTGGTCGCACCCATCACCCGGGCAACCGAGCGCACGACGTAGTGGTCGCGGAGATTCTCGCCCACGCCTGGTAAGTCGATGACGGTGTGGACGCCAAGCGATGCAAGATGCCCGGCCGACCCAATGCCAGAAATCTGGAGCAACTTGGGAGAATTGGCTGCGCCGGCG
>CAIQQO010000388.1 GCA_903873965.1 uncultured bacterium | reverse complement strand
GTTCTGTCGAACAGCCACGATGTTGGTTGTGTTTGTGATATCGATTCCCCATGAACCTAGATCGATCGATCCATCACTGTAGATGACGAGTGAAGCCAGTCCAAAAGACGGTGTGATGATATTGACGCCATCGATGCTGACACCGAAATTCCCATGAATCGACTTAAAACCGCCATTAAATGCTACGAGCAATCTATCCGGCAACTGGTACTTTACCGGAATAGATCCAGTTCTCGAAACAGGCTGCGTCCCCTTAGCACTCACTGGTTCGATGGTCCCAACATCAAAGTGAAGATCAACTTGTGTCAGGTCGATTCGAACAATAGCGGCTTGAGCATAGGCGCGCGTTGGATCTGGTTTGACTGTGCCTCTCGCCATGATCGGATGGCCGGCAATCAACGGGCCGAAGACTCTCCAATTGCCATCGATATCGGGCAGAGCGTCTACTACACCAGGTTGCTGAGTTGGCGTAGTTATGACTACGGTGGGTGTCACAGGCGTTACTGTCGTGGATATTACCGCTGTTGCCGTCCCAGGCTGTGTTGTCACTGATCTAGTGCGTGGTATGCGCGTCTCTACTGGGGCAAGTGTTGCCCTATTTTCGCTATTTGACTCAGTGAATGACAGGTTGGGTTTTTGGCCACTCATCTGATAACGTGTGCGATTCAATGAGTCCTGTAGCTGAAACGTGAAACTTTCCAGGTCGGCAACGGCCTGTACGCCAAACACTGAACGCAGCGCGTCAGCCATTTGAGCACCCATCGCGGGTGAAATCACAGGTATGGCTACAAGTCCGACAAGGAGGGTGAAAAGGATTGCGACGGAGATTGCCAGAGATTTAATCGCTTTTCTCATCTTCGGTTTCGTCAATATTGGCATAACCAGCAATATATTGCGCCCCCATGGATAAATTTGCCCATCCGTGACACGAGCCGCCTTCACTCATTATACTTCGGTCAGCAACTTGACGTCGCGCCCTGTGACCTGCGCAGCCCACTCGCAAAAATTCTCCGCGTCTCTCACATCCGCCGTGCTGCCCATCAGAAACTCGCCCGCCGGGATGCGCACCAAATCCATCGTTATGCCAGGTGCAATCGTCAGAAATTCATTCACGTAATAACCCCCGTGAGGTTATTATGGCGTGGTCATTAACTCGACACAAGTCCATCTGAATTTTGCAGAGGCGCCACAGGCGTCGCCCCTGCAACCCCCCAAACGATAATCTTCGCAGTCTGCTGTTAGGTTTTGTCTACGTCCCTGCCAACCGCTTGACCACCGGGATAAACGCCTCCATCGGTTCGAAGATGGAGAAGTACGAGATGCCCAACTGCTCGCGGCACATCTGCAGCTTCTCGACGATATGATCCACGCTGCCAATCAGCATGGGGGGTGACTGCAGACAGCGCTCGACACTGGCGTCGTCCGCCGGCAGTTTCCATCCCTTCAGGCAATCCTGCGCTGCCTGGTGGGGTTGATCGGTGATGATCGCGGAATTGACAAGGAGATTTAGTTCCAGCGCCGCGAAGCGTTCACCCGCTGCCTCGCGCACCCACGCCACCTTCTGCGCCGTGGCCTCAGTCGACAGGTTGTTTAAATCGAGCCATCCATCACGCGTGGTGCGGATATTGATGCTGACGATGTCGGCTTCGCGCCCGGCAAAGGACAGGATGCGCCGGCTGCCGCCTCCGATGAGGATGGGCGGGCGCGGCTTCTGGAATGATTTTGGCTGATCTTTCAATCCCTGCACGTTGTAATAACGACCGGTATAGTCGAAAGGACTCTCTCCGAAATAGCCCTTGATCACTTGGACAGCTTCTTCAAATCGACTGACACGCACACCAGGCGGCTCCAGCGGGATGCCCGACATGCTGTAATCGCCCTTGTACCAACCGGTGCCCAGCCCCAGTTCCAGCCGACCCTCTGAGATCCGATCGATCATGGCCGCCTCCTGCGCCAGGACAACCGGATTGCGTAAGTCATTTGCAAACATGAAACTGCCAATCCTCAATGTCGTTGATGCATCGGCCGCGGCCATCATGCTGGCGATGGGCGCACTGCCCAGATGATCACCAGCCAACAGGGAAGAGAAGCCCGCACCTTCGATGGCTTGTACGCGCTCGATAAACCCTTTACGTGAAGACCAGCCATCGGGGCCCATTAAACCGAATCGGAAAGGATGCATTTTACTCATGGATAACTCACTTC
>CAIQQO010000387.1 GCA_903873965.1 uncultured bacterium | reverse complement strand
TAAAGACACGATACACAAGTTCACAACAAAGATCACGCGAGAGTCAAGCGTCATCGGGATTGAGAATTTGAGTGTTCGTGGGATGTTGGCGAATCATCGTCTGGCTGGTGCTATCGCGGATGCGTCATTTGGCGAGATCCGCAGACAGATCGAATATAAGGCGCGTTGGTACGGATCGGCGGTCGTTGTGATTGACCGTTTCGAGCCATCATCGAAGACGTGTTCATGCTGCGGATGCGTAAAAGATAACCTTAGTTTGTCGGAAAGAACGTTCAGGTGCGAAGCCTGTGGTCTCGTTATAGATCGAGACCTGAACGCCGCATTGAATATAAAACACTTGGCCGCGAGTTACGCGGACACGGCGAAAGCCGTAAACGGGCGTGGATTGGGGAGCGCTGGCGACGGGCGCAAGTCTGTCGTGAAACTTCCCAAGGTGAAGCGTCAACCAAACGTCAAATTGGACGCAAGTCCTATTTGTCTAAGTTTTGGATAACGGATTTGAGTCCGATGTGTCATCCTCGATCGCGCACACGGCAGGATAACCCACCTGCCAGAACGAATCGTGATCGCTCCACGAAGCAGCGTCGGCAATGATCACCGGGCGCAACACGCCCGATAGCCCGTAAGTAGATACAACATTGGTGAACACGCCAGCGACCGCGAGATCGTCACTGTAACCTGCGCTCGAAGTCAGGCGGGTGTGCAGTTCCATTGCCCCATCCGAATCAGTGTCATATCCAATCATATCGAGGTTGAAATCGGCTATGACCCGTTCTTCGGGATGCGCGTTTTTCAAATGCGACGCGTACTTGTAACTTCCACATAGATCCCGTTCCTCTGCGTCGAACCACACGAAACGCAGGGTGCGCGCATAAGACTTGTTCCCGAGCGCGCGCGCAGCCAGCATAACGCCGGCTGACCCACTGGCGTTGTCGTCTGCGGCAGAAGACGAACTACTGTAACTGTCATAGTGGGCGGAAAGGATCACCACCTCGGTGGGGCTGATGACGCCAGTAAGTGAAGCCACGACGTTGGTCACTGTGTTAGGACAACCCGGCAAGGGATTGAGGTCGAAGTAGCTGTCATAAGCAACTGGCACGCCATTAGAGCCTGCATACTCGTACAGGTATCTGGCAACCTGCTGCCTGCCGGCATTCGAGTACCGATCATGGATGATGAAAGGTTGCCCCGCAATGCTGACAGGCCATTCGCCACTAAGCCCGCCAGTGGCCGTGTACACCAGGCTTTGCGTTACCTTTGCCATCATCGCGGCGACACGCGAATCGTATGCCAGGGCAACCGATGCTGGCGCGGCGGGCAGGGGAACACGGCCCTCCACTGCAACCACGGCAGGAGGCTGATTTTGGATCAACTTCAGAACGATGACGATAACCGACAGACCCACCACTCTAATAAAATGGTATCGATCGAGCATGATTGAATTGATACCATAGTCTGCCTGTCACTGCGAAAGCGCTCTGGCTCTGCAGTTCAGCCGCGATTTAGCCGTTATATCCCCGGTCTTCAGACCGGGGTTTTACACTCAAAGGACCATAAGCATCCATCCACAATTTCGGTGATTTGCGCGTCGCCAATACCACCATTGCCTCCGTCGTCGACACTGCCAAGTTGCGCGGTCATCTCGTCTTCGATGCACTGCTCGATTTGTTCGGCCCACTCGAGTTGCCGCTTGCTATTGCCGAAACTCGTGAGTAGGTAAAATTTCTCCAGTTTCTCTATATTGGCGTCGAGTTCGTTGTTCGTCTTTTTTTTAAGCGGCTTAGAATGAGCGCATCTTTAGTCGATAAATGAGCCGGATCGACTCGCTCCAATACCGTGCGACCCATTTCGATCATGTAGCGCGCTTTCTCCAATCTAGTTCTAGGGAGCTGCGCGACATCAGGTACGACTTCGTTGAGCGGTGCAGCCTGCACGGCGTGCGTCACGAGCTTAATGCTATCCCTCCATATGTGTTCTCGACTCCATTTTTTAACAGTGGCATACGGTATGTTAAGCTTTTCTGCCAATTTCCGTAAACTACGACGTGACCCTAGTTCGACATACGTTTGAAATGCAGCTGATGCTGCTTTTATTTCAGCCATAGTGCGAAATCATAGCAATCGAAAAATAACCTTTGACAAACGGCTCTCCTGACTTTAGTGGGAATCAGGGTAATGGTGCCTGGCGACATTGGATCAAAAACGAACACGCCAAGCGTATGTAGCCGCAATACCAGTTTGATCTTGTTATTCACGCCCTCGGCGAAACCATTGTTCACACGGTCCACATAATGGTTGGAGATAGCCACTCGTAATGGTGGGCAGACCACAACAACACCCACTGAATCGCAAAAGTCATGCGATGGGACACTCAAAAGGACACTGGAAAGGACGATGCAAAGGACACCAGCAGAATAGAATGATCTCAACATATCAGAAATTAG
>CAIQQO010000386.1 GCA_903873965.1 uncultured bacterium | reverse complement strand
TTCCGCGACGGAGCGCATGTCACCGATGTGTCGGACATGATGCGCCGCATGGTGAAAGAGAACCTGCTGAAGTTTGATGGCACACCGTTGTTCCCCGAGCGCATCGCCTACACGGTGTCGTACAAGCTGTCTGAGGCGGAGGCAGCGCTGTACAAGGCAGTTACCGACTACGTGCGTCAGGAGTTCAACCGCGCCGAGGCGTTGCAGAACGATAAGCGCGCCGGAACGGTTGGTTTTGCACTCACGATCCTGCAACGGCGGCTGGCATCGTCGCCTGAGGCGATCTACCAGTCACTGCGGCGACGGCGTGAACGGCTTGAAAGCCGGATGCGCGAGCTTGAGGTGTTGAATCGCGGCGCACTGACTGCGTCGATCATGGCCAGTGGCACACCAGTGCTGGACCCGGAGGATGTCGAAGATTTCGAGGATGCGCCTGACAGCGAAGTCGAGGAAACCGAAGAAGAGATTCTCGATCAGGCCACGGCTGCACGCACCATCGCTGAGTTAAAGATGGAGATTGCCACACTTCAGCGGTTGGAAGGCATGGCGCTGAGCGTGCGTCGCAGCGGTGAAGATCGCAAATGGCGTGAACTGGCCAGCCTGCTGGGTGAAATCTTTACACCCGCAGCTATCGCCAACCGGTTGGCCGAACCCAAAGCAGCTTACGTTACAAACCGAACTGAAATCCCCAAGCCCGTCGCATCGCCGCGCCAGAAGCTGGTGATCTTCACCGAGCATCGCGACACGCTGAGTTATCTGGTCAACCGCATCACAACATTACTCGGCCATGGCGATGCGGTTGTGATCATTCACGGCGGAATGGGACGCGAGGAACGGCTGAAGGCACAGGAATCGTTCAGGCACGACCCTCACGTGCAGGTATTGATCGCCACCGATGCCGCGGGAGAAGGCATCAACCTGCAACGCGCCCACCTGATGGTGAACTACGATCTGCCGTGGAATCCCAACCGGCTGGAGCAACGCTTCGGGCGCATTCATCGCATCGGACAGACCGAAGTGTGCCATCTGTGGAACCTGGTTGCGGAAGAAACCCGCGAAGGCGACGTGTATCACAAGCTGCTGGATAAACTGGATCAGGCACGTCAGGCACTGGGTGGTCAGGTGTTTGATGTGCTGGGCAAGCTGCAATTTGACGGTCGCCCGCTGCGTGATCTGCTGATTGAGGCCATTCGGTACGGGGATCAACCAGAAATACGCGCACGCCTGACGATTGCGCTGGAGAATGCGTTGGATCGCGACCAGTTGCGCCAACTGCTGGAAGATAGGGCGCTGGCGCAGGACACGATGGATGCCAGTAAAGTCTTCCATATCCGCGAGGACATGGAACGCGCTGAGGCGCGGCGGCTGCAACCCCATTACATAGCGTCGTTTTTCATCGACGCTTTCCAGCGCCTGGGCGGCACCATCCGGCAACGCGAGTCGCACCGCTACGAGGTGACGCATGTACCCGCACCTGTGCGAAACCGGGATCGGTTGATCGGCATTGGCGAAGCTGTGTTGCCTCGTTACGAGCGCATCGCGTTTGAGAAACCGCTGGTCGCGCCGGTAGGTCAACCACTGGCAGCATTTCTTTGCCCCGGCCATCCGTTGCTGGATGCCGTGATCGATCTGACGCTGGAACGCCACCGCGATTTATTGCGGCGTGGCACCGTTCTGGTGGACGAGGGCGATCATGGCACGCAGCCGCGCCTGATGTTTTATATGGAGCACGCGATTCAGGACGCCGGGCGGACACGCTCTGGTGAGCGCCGCGTGATTTCCAAACGCATGATGTATGTCGAGCTTGATCCACAAGGCGAGGTGCGGCACATCCATTACGCGCCCTACCTGGACTATCGTCCACTAAACGAACAGGAACCGGGCGTGGACGTGATTCTGAACCGACCGGAGTGCCGGTGGATTACGCGCGAGATGGAGCAGAAGGCGCAGGGCTATGCGATTGTGCATATCGTGCCTGAGCATCTGAAAGAAGTGCGCGACAGCAAATTGCCTCTGGTGGCCAAGATCGAAACCGCCGTGAAAGATCGGCTGACCAAAGAGATAGCCTACTGGGACTTTCGGGCAGAGCAGTTGAAGTTGCAGGAGCAGGCGGGCAAGCCCAATGCGCGACTGAACTCGGGCGAGGCTCGCAAGCGGGCGGATCAGTTGCAGGGACGGTTGCAGAAGCGGTTGGAGGAACTGAAACTGGAAGCGCAGATTTCACCGTTGCCGCCTGTCATCCTGGGTGGACTCGTCGTGGTGCCCATGGGACTGCTGGAGGCTATGGCTGGTCGAGCAGCCTCGGCGCAAGCCCCCGCCAGGGACACGCAGATTGCGGCGGCGAAGGCTCGTGACATCGTGATGGAAGTGGAGCGCGGGCTGGGGTTTGAGCCGGTGGATCGCGAATTTGAACACGTTGGGTACGATGTGGAGAGCCGCGTTCCGGGCACCGGCAAGCTGCGCTTCATCGAGGTGAAGGGGCGCGTGACAGGCGCGGATACGGTCACCGTGACGCGGAATGAAATCCTGTATTCGCTCAACAAGCCGGATGACTTCATCCTCGCCATCGTTGAGTTTTTAGGCGACAATAACCATCGGGTTCACTACGTGCGACGACCCTTCCAGCGTGAGCCGGATTTCGGTGTCACCAGCGTGAATTATGGCTTTTCTGATCTGCTGGCACGCGGAGAGACGCCGGCATGAGCGCGTGTTTGAGGTGCAATGATGGGCAGTCTGGTCTTAGATTCGATCACAATTGAGAACTTTCGCGCATTTCAGCGCCTGAACATTAACCAATTCCAGCGGGTCAACCTGGTGGTTGGCAAAAACAATGTCGGCAAGTCCACGCTGCTTGAGGCCATCCGGCTGTATGCGTATCGAGGATCAATCGACATCCTCTGGCAGATACTGGAAGGCCGCGATGAAGGCCGTCGGACAAACGCCGCGATGTCTGTTGGATCAAACCCGGATGATGAAACAACCCAGGATCAACTCAGCGTCATCAAGAGTCTCTTTTACGGGCGGCAAACCATCAAGGCACGTTCATCCAAAGCGGTGATTGGACCCGCAGGCGCTGATGAGTTGCGCTTATCGCTGTGGGTTGAACCTTACACTGATTCACAATTGCCTTTGCTAGAAAATGCTCATCTTGATGATTATGCCTTGCATGTGACCTATGGCCGCATGGATTTAGGGTTACATCCGCTTTCAAGGCCTGTCTCACGTCGCACCGGCATGTATGTCGAACTTCCGGCCATCCCCTGTGTCACTATTCCAATAACAGGGATACCGGCTGCGCAAATCGAGAAATGGTGGGACGCCATAGCTCTGACGCCCTCTGAGGCTGATGTGCTGGATGCGCTCAGAATTATCTCGCCGCAGGTGGAACGACTAAGCCTGATCGCCAGACGAGGCAACCGAACCTACCCCATTGTCAGATTACAAGGCATGGATGAGCCGGTTCCCCTGCGCAGTCTCGGCGAGGGCATGGTTCGTTTGTTCTGGATTGCGCTTGCATTGGCAAATTCAAAAAACGGTATCCTGTTGATCGATGAGGTTGACACCGGCCTGCATTATTCTGTTCAGTCGCTAGTGTGGAAGCTGATCTTTGAAACAGCCGAACGACTTAATGTGCAGGTATTCGCCACCACCCACAGCCAGGATTGCATCAAGGCATTCCAAAAGTCGTCGCGTGCCCAAAACGAAGAAGGGATGCTCATCAGCTTGCGCAGGCGAAAAGACAACCCGAATGAGATCGTGAGCATCCTGTACGACGAAGATAAGCTGGAAATTGCCACGCAGGAACATATCGAGGTGCGTTAATCATGCCGCCCAAACATCAAATCTACGTTGAGGGCGTCAATGACCAGCATGTCATAGGCAACCTGCTGAGAAGCCACGGCATCGAGTGTGACTCCTTTGAGCGTACAGATGACATCGATGATCTCGTCGTCAGGAAACTCGATGGATACGAAAATCTGCTGCGAAGCCTTGAAGGCGGGCTGGATGAACCCACGCTCGAAAGGCTTGCGATCATCGTTGACGCTGATGAGAATCTCAACACACGCTGGGAATCGATCCGCAACAGGCTGAATCATCTGGGCGCGGTGGATATGCCAGCGAACCCCGACCAGAATGGCGTCATTGTCGTTGTGCGCCGACCAGATCGTGATGTGTCTGTTGGCGTCTGGCTGATGCCAGACAATCAGCTTCCCGGGCGACTTGAGACATTCGCCGCGTTTTTGATACCTGACACAGATGCGTTATGGCTTTATGCCAAAACGACAGTCAGCGCTTTACCTGAACAGCGTTTCCACGAAATCGCGCGGGATAAAGCCAATATCCACACGTGGTTGGCATGGCAAGAGAAACCCGGCATTCTGCTTGGGCAAGCCATCAGCGCACGTTACCTTGATAAAGACGCACCCCATGCGCAAAAGCTGACTGCGTGGATCAGGAACCTTTTCGAGTAGCAGCCCACCTGACGGAACCCAATATGACCCAACAACCCAAGAAACTCATTGAAGTCGCCCTGCCGCTGGAAGCGATCAACGTGGCCAGCGCACGCGAGAAGTCGATCCGGCACGGCCACCCCAGCACGCTGCACCTGTGGTGGGCGCGACGGCCACTGGCCGCGGCTCGGGCGGTGATTTTCGCCCAGATGGTGGATGATCCGTCCGAACACACGGATGTGCTGCTGAGCGACCTGGCCAAGAAACGCGCGGCCAACCGTGAACTGGTGAAGCGGCGCGAGGCCTGGGAGAAGCGCCGTGTGGCGTATGAAGCGGCGGAACAGGCTGGAAAAACCGGCGACTCCTCGCCCGGCAATTCCATGCCCAATGCTCCTGCGCCCGGGCCGGAGCCGACGTTGCAAGAGTGCATCGCGGACATCGAGCGCGAAAGGCTGTTCGACATCATCCGCGATTTGGTGCTGTGGAAGAACACGACCAACGATACGGTGTTGCAGAGGGCACGCGATGAAATCTGGCAGAGCTGGCGCTATACGTGCGCGGCCAATGCCGATCACCCGCAAGCGAAGGAACTGTTTGATCGGTATAAGCTGCCGGCGTTTCACGATCCCTTCGCAGGCGGCGGCGCGTTGCCACTGGAAGCGCAGCGCCTGGGGCTGGAAGCGTATGCCAGCGACCTGAACCCTGTGGCGGTGTTGATCAACAAGGCCATGATCGAGATTCCGCCCAAGTTTGCCGGGAAACCACCGGTCAATCCCGAAGTGCGAAATGGTAAGCGGCTGATGGATCAGACGTGGACAGGGGCGCAGGGGCTGGCTGAGGATGTGCGTTATTACGGCCAGTGGATGCGCGATGAGGCCGAGAAGCGCATCGGGCATCTGTATCCAAAGGTTGAGATTACGGCGGAGATGGCGCAGGAGCGCCCTGACCTGAAGAAGTACGTGGGGCAGAAGTTGACCGTGATTGCATGGCTGTGGGCGCGGACGGTGAAAAGCCCCAATCCGGCGTTTGGGCATAT
>CAIQQO010000385.1 GCA_903873965.1 uncultured bacterium | reverse complement strand
AGTACGGTTAAATCAATGTCCGGTGGTGGCTACGTCGGACAAAAATGCTCGTGGACCGAGTGTAAGACCTGAATTAGCAGGCAGTTCGGGTGGAAGCGAGAACTTAGTGGTGCGCACATGTGCGCACTAAAAAGGTAGCAGTAACTAATGGCGTTAATCAAAACCGTCACCCTTGGCGAGAAGAAGTACGAGATAAAGGCAAAGACCATGCGCGACAACAAGGCGTGGCGTGATCAGTTTGGAAAGCCGTTCGAATTGATTGTATCCGCGCTGACCGGCATGGGCGACATCAACCTTTCCGACGGCAAAGGGCTGGGTGGTCTGGTTTCTTCTCTCAAGGTGCTGCTGCTGGGATCGATGGATTTGATCGTGGAAATGCTGTACGCCTACGTGCCGGCAATCGCGGCGGATTCTGAATACCTGCAGGATAACGCTTACGACGATCAGATCGTCGATGCGTTTGTGGCGGTGCTTCAGTTAGCCTACCCTTTGGGCGGTCTGACGAAGGTGATTCGTCGTGGCTAAACGAAGCTCCTGATTTCGACGAGCTGGCGCGCGCCGAGTGGCGTATCGATTATGCCGATATGGACGAGCTGGACAGGTTGGTCATGATCCGTGCCTATCAGCGCCGCAAGCTCTGGGAAGCCAAAGTATTTGCCGCTCAGATCATGACCGGCCTGAGCGGTGCGTTAGGCGGAAAGCAAAACAGCAACGGTGGTTCATCAGGCAACCGGGTTAGTGCCGACACAATGATGCGCAATTTAGGAACCTCGCTATGATCAAATTAGGTGATGCACTTCTCTACCTGCAGGTAGAAGAGAGTCAGCTAGTCAATGGGTTGCGCAATGCCGAGATGAAGGCTCAAGGATTCGTTGAGCGGATCGGCGGCGCGCTGCAGGTTGCGCTGGGGTTTGTTATCGGTAACGTCATCGTGGGCGGTTTCAACCGAGTAGCCGATGCCGTAGCCGGGATCGCACAGGAAGCCGTAACGGCCTATGCCTCTTTCGAACGCCTCCAATTTTCAATCCAGTCCCTGGTCAGCCGCGAACTGGTCAAGACCGGCGTAGCGAAGAACATGGCAGAGGGGTTGAAACTGGCGACAAGCGAAGCCAAAGACCTGATTAACTGGATACAGAAGCTGGCGATCGAGTCGCCGTTCACGCAGGACGGAGTTGCGGCGGCCTACCGAATGGCGATGGCTTATGGCTTCAATATAAAGGAAGCAAAGCGACTGACGCAGGCCATGATCGACTTTGCCGCCGGCTCCGGCCAGCAGGAAGACGTGATGTATCGCATCGCGCTGGCGCTCGGCCAGGTCAAGGCATCGGGCAGGCTGATGGGTATGGAAATCATGCAGCTCGTTAACGCCGGGTTGCCTGTTTATGAGATCATCTCGAAATCCCTCGGCAAGACGGTTGAGGAAACCCAGAAACTGGTAGCGGCAGGGAAGGTCACTTCAACGGTGGCGATTGAGGCCATCACGAAGTCGCTGGAAACAGACTTCGCCGGCGCCGCCAGACGAATGACCTATACGATATCGGGTCTGCAATCCTCCATGCACGATGTGCGCCAGATGATGGTACGCGAGCTGGGAACGGGAATTATCTCGTCAATCCAGCCGTATCTCGGCAAGCTGTTTGACTACATCGCGAACCCCGTTCTGTTGCTGCGTGTGCGGGCTTTCGGTGATGCGCTGGGAACGCGCGTGGCGAAGGCGATGGAAATCGTCTGGGGTGTTGTGTCGAAGATTCTCGCCGGTGGTGGGTTTGAGAGCGTCCTCAAAGCGTTTGGTCTCAACAGCGACATCATCAAGATCGTCAGCACGGTAGTTGGAACGATCATGGGCTGGCTCAAAGCACTGGTGGCAGACGCAGTCGCGCTCTGGCCGACCGTGCGGGATACAGCGCTGGAAGTCTGGAAGGCCGTTCAGGAATATTTCGTGTCGACTGTCGTCCCAATCCTGATCACCGTCTACAACTGGCTAAGTTCTATCTGGCAGAAAGTGGTGGCCAGCTGGCCGGGAATTCGCGCGACAATCCTCAATGTATTCGGTGCTGTCGCGGGTTTCATCCGGTCCACCGTCCTGCCGATTGTGCAGCGGGTAATCGATCTGGTGATCCAGAACCTGCCATTCCTACTGCAGTTGGTAGGCACGGTGTTCAGGATCGCCGTCGCCGTTGTATCGAATATCGTTTCGTTCTTCATCGGCAAAGTCACGACCATCATTAACTTCCTGCGCGACAACTGGCAGAGCATCCTCACGATTGTTCTAGGTGTGCTCGCAGTTGCGGTCGGAATCATCAGCAGATATGCGCCGCTGCTTGTCGGCTGGATCGAGCAGTATCTCAGCATTGCGATTAAGTGGGTGGCGGCCTACTGGCCGATTATTGCGGCAACCATCGAGTCGGTACTGGCGCAGATATTCGGTTTCGCCCAGACCTATGTGTTTCCGTTCGTCGGGATCATCCTGCAACTCCTGACGGACTTCATGGGCTACGTGATAACCAAAGTCCCACTCGTCTCCCTCGTCGTCGGCGATGTTCTAAGGAGCATCGGGACGGTGATCAATACCATCGTGCTGCCGGTATTCGTTGCGTTGATGCACATTCTGCAGGCGGTCATCGAGTGGGTGGCGGCCAACTGGCCGTTATTCAATGCGATCATTTCAGGTGTCGTTCGGCTGGTCAGCATTGCGATCAACGAATATCTGATCCCGATCGCAAACCAGATCATCGCGGCGCTGGGTCCAGTCCTGACATGGGTGCTACAGCAATGGCCTGCCATCGGCGCGATTATCGAGGGCGTCCTGCGCTTTGTTGGCGGATTCATACAGACTTATGTGATTCCATTCGCGATGGTACTGATCGGCGCGTTGCAGCAGGTCATTGCATTTGTGCTAACCAACTGGCCGAAGATCCAGCCAGTCGTCGAGGCAGTCCTGAACGGCGTAGCGAACATCATCATGACTTATCTCGTCCCGGTTGCGCAATGGTTGTTAACGACTTTGCTTGCAGTTGGAACGTGGTTCTTCGATCAGCTGCCCCTGGTGATGCCTGTAATTGACTGGGTGTTCAAAGCCATCGACTGGCTCATTCGGAACATCGTCATTCCGGCGTTCAATTTCCTGCTGGGGATCGTCCAGTCGGTCGTGAAATGGCTGACAGACAACTGGCCGGCGATTCAAGCAGTGATTCAGACCGTCGCCGATGCAGCGAAGTGGGTGTTCGACAACATCCTGAAACCCGCCTTTGACTGGCTGGTTGGAGCGGTACAAGCGGTGATCGCCTGGGTGGTATTGCACTGGCCGGAGATTCAGGCAGTGATTCAGGTCGTTGCGGAGGCCGCGAAGTGGGTGTTCGACAACATCCTGAAACCCGCCTTTGACTGGCTGGTTGGAGCGGCACAAGCGGTGATCGCCTGGGTGGTACTGCACTGGCCGGAGATTCAGGCGGCGATTAAGGTCGTTGCGGAGGCCGCGAAGTGGGTGTTCGACAACATCCTGAAACCCGCCTTCGACTGGCTGGTTGGGGCGGCGCAAGCGGTGATCGCCTGGTTAGTATTGCACTGGCCGGAGATTCAGGCGGCGATTAAGGTCGTTGCGGAGGCCGCGAAGTGGGTGTTCGACAACATCCTGAAACCCGCCTTTGACTGGCTGGTTGGGGCGGCGCAAGCGGTGATCGCCTGGTTGGTACTGCACTGGCCGGAGATTCAGGCGGCGATTAAGGTCGTCGCGGAGGCCACAAAGTCAATCTTCGACAACATAATCAAACCGGCCTTCGAGTGGCTGGTTGGCGCGGCTCAGGCCGTCGTTGCGTGGATCGTTCTACATTGGCCGGAGATTCAGGCGGCGTTCAAGGTTGTCGGCGACGCGCTCACATGGGTGTACGTAAACATCGTCAAGCCGGTTTTTGAGTTCCTTCTGAGCATGGTACAGAAAGTAGTTGCATGGTTTCAGGAGAACTGGCCGCTTATTCAGAGTGTGTTCACGAAACTCTGGAAGGAGATCACCATTATATGGAACACAACCGGTCAGGTTCTGTTTACGGCGATCCAAACCGCCATCGCGGCAGTCCAGAAATGGTTTGTAGACAACTGGCCGGCGATCCAGAAGATATTCATGGATTTCGTGCTTGGGATTCAGACGGCGTGGAACACTTATGGCGCGCCGATTCAAACAATCATCGTCAGTGTCTGGGAAGCGATCAAGACAGCGATCAGCACGGTTATTGATACCGTTCTCGGACTGATCAAATCGCTCCTGTTATTCCTGAACGGGGATTCCACTGCCGGGATGAAGACCTTCAGCAGCACGATCGAGACCTTGTTCAACGGGCTTAAGATCATTGTCGATAACATATTCAAGGCCATGCTGGCGGGCGTGCGGATTGCACTGCACGCGGCATTTATGGGCCTGTACGACATGGTCTATTGGGTTCTGAAGGGGATGGCGGATGGCATTCTGCACGACAACCCGATTGTTTTAGCCATGATGCAGTCGCTGAACATGCTGAAAAAGGGCGTTGAGGACTTTCTGCAGATCAAATCACCCTCGAAACTCTTCTATGGGTTTGGACAACAGACCATGCTGGGTCTCGCAAACGGCATTGAGGATTACGGACTGTTGCCAAGTCTTCAGATGAACGCGGCTGTTGCCGGGCTGGCAACCTTCGGCTCTGCGTTGACTGGCGCGACAAGTGCGGTTGACAACAGCAGACAGACCAATATTAATGTTCAGGCCACCTATCCCTATCAGAGTCAGCAGGACGTTGGACAGACGTTGCGGCTGATTCAAATCATGAGTCCGAATTCGTAAATGGAATTCTATGTAATTCAGAATGGTCAGCTGGTTCCGTTGCACGATGGCAATCCCTTCTGGGTGATTGGCACGGATGGAACGGGTATGGCGCCGACGGAGCGGATGCGCGAACAGGGGCCGCGCCAGCACGGCGAGTCTGATCGTGGTTTTCGGTTGAAAGCACGTACCTTCTCGGTCGTGTTCAAGGCGCTGTGCGAAGACGAAGCTGATGTTGTCAACCAGCGCCAGTATCTGCTCGATCTATTTGCACCGTCAGACTCTCCGCTGCAATTGCGCTGGGTGCTGGATAACGGCGCGGTCCGCCAGATAGATTGCGATTATGCCGGCGATTTGCAGTTATCGACGACTGATCGGGAGGGCTACGCATTCAAGTGCGCCGTGTCGTTTAACGCGGCGGACCCGACATTCTATGACCCGACGATGGAGTCGGTACCGTTTCGCCAGGTCGGCGGCGGAACTGGCGAACCGATCCCGATGCGCGTTAAGACGACATTCGGCACGAGTGTTTTGAGCCAGTTCATGACGATTAACAACAGCGAACGCGCGGCATGGATCGCCTATCCAATGATCACAATCGTTGGCCCGGTCGTTAACTGCAAGATCGAAAACACGACGACAGGATTGAAGCTCGACTTCACCGGTCTCTCGCTTGGATCGGGCGTTGCCTACGAGATCAACACCAGTTACGGCGAGAAAACCGTACTTACGGCGGCCGGGGTGAACAAGATTCACGAGCTGACGGCTGACAGTGACTTGACTGATTTCGTGCTGGTAAAGGGCGGCAACGCCATCCGCATTACTGGCACTGGCGTGACGGATGTAACCAGGCTGGTTTTTAAGTTCTACAAGCGGTACACGGGAATTTGATGGAAAAGAGTGCGTTCTGGACGACAAATGGAGTGGGCGATGCGCCATCGGACGGCACAGGTTACGTGTCGGCGGACTGGCGCTCGGTATGGCGGCGCCTGTTGGTGACAAATCCTGCGCTCGAAGGCCCTATCAAGCGGGTGGGCTACAACTACCTGCACCCGTACTATACCGGCACGATAAACCACTTGGGAATTGGCTTTGGCTTTGCGATCGTCAACGGTTATCTTTACTTCAATGACACTGAGCAGAATATCTCCGTGTCCGATTCCGCCGGAGCAGATCGAAAGGATCGCGTTGTACTGCGCGCGGACATTACCGCCCAGACAATTCGAGTCGTGGTGATTGCCGGAACGGCTGGCAACAGTACAGCGCCCAGCCTTGTGCAGGACATGACCGGTGTAAAGAAATGGGACATTCCACTTGCCACGATCAGCATCACGAATGCCGGAGTTATTACGGTGACAGACGAGCGGGTGTTCTGCCGGTTCGCCGATGCCCAGAGTCCTATTGGTGACCAGGCGACGGTGCTGGATGTGAACGGGGCGGTTTCTGTAAAAGACGGCGGAGTAGTCAGTGCCAAGTTAGCGGATGCGCTGGCAATCGCGACAAAAATAGCGGCATTGGCGGCGACCACCGCAAAGTTTGCGGATGGCATGGTCACTGCGGACAAGATCGCGGACGGGGCGGTGGACAGCGACATTTTCAGCACGGGATCAATCGACACGTCGGTACTGGCTGATTCGGGCGTCAACTCTACCTCTTTCGGGACTAGCGCGGTGACGACCGGCAAAATAGCCGACGGTGCGGTAACAAGCGCAAAAGTTGGCTCAAATACCATTGCCGGTGATATTTTTGCGACAGGCTATGTGAGCGGGGCGCTGATCGCCGACTTCGGCATCATCGAGCAGTCGCTGGCGGCGAGCGCGGTGGACACCGCTGCCCTGGCGGATTCCGCTGTGACTGCGCCGAAACTGGCGGATAACGCGACACCCGGCAGCATCTTTACCGATGCGGAGATGATCTCCTCGTATCTGGCCGACCTGGGAATGACCACAGATGCGTTCGACGATGGGTCGGTGACAGCGGCCAAACTCGCGGACGGGGCGGTAACAGCAGCAAAGCTGGCTGATGCGGTGATCGGCGGAACGCAGATTACTGATGGACTGATCGCAACAAACCATCTGGCCAGTCTGGCCGTGCTGACGGCGGCTATTGCAGACAATGCAGTAACGAGCGCGAAGATCGCAGATGGCACGATTGGCGCTGGAAAGCTCCCAGTCATTTTCGACGGGACATTGCTGATCGATGGCGCGACAACGACCAGCACACTGGCCGATGCGTCCATCAGCACGGCGAAAATCGCAGACAGTGCGGTAACACGCGACCTGTTGGGGATGCTGGATGTGGCGAACTTTGCTTCCGGCGCGGTGACTGTTGACAAATTAATACCGTCGATTCAGGCGCGAACCGCAAGCGGAGTCAACCTGCAAGTGGATGTTGGCGCATTCCTGGTAAGAAGGGGGTTTGGTGGCCGAGTGGGATACGAAGAAAATTACTCGGCGGAAATCCCGTTCGCGAAATCCTTTGCATCGGCGCCCATGGTATGGCTCTTTACGGTGGATTACAACTTGTATATACACGGCAATCCGTCCTTGGGAAATTCTACTCTAACGATGTCGTCTTATCTCAAACGCAATCGGATCAGCTATTTGACGATAACGTATGACCCCGGGTGGAGTGGAGATGTGTCGCACGAACTGTTCAAATTCCAGACTGGATTTGTTACAACGACTGGCTTGACTTGCTATGTTGTTCTCTGTAACGAGTGGTTATCTGCGAGGACACTCGGCAATTACTCCGGCAACGTATTCTGGATCGCAATCGGGGAGGGCAGCCTAGATAGTAGATAGGTGTCCAAAAGTGTGAAATAATGTGCGTTATGGCCACATATAACATCTCTGAGTTTGCAGTTCGGGCCGGTGTATCCGTAAAAACCCTACAGCGATGGGATAGGGCAGGAAAGCT
>CAIQQO010000384.1 GCA_903873965.1 uncultured bacterium | reverse complement strand
GGCCACAACCAGCGCTGCCTCGGTAGGATCGCCCACGATACGATACGTTTTCTGATCGGCTTCCGTACCGCTTTCCTCCAACAGCGCATCGCTGGCCAATAGCCCTCCCAGCAGGAGTTGGGAAATGAGGGATGGAGTGCCCGCTGACTCTGCGTCAGCCATTGTCGACGCTGTTTCGGATGGTTCTGATCTCTGGCTTCTGGCTTCTATCTCTGGTTTCTGTTCAACAAACGTCCCTGTGGGCTGGTAGCCTTCGCCTGTGACTTGCCAGGTACGGCCGCCGGCGTAAAGGCGCACAACGTTCATCGCATTCTGGGTCAGAGTGCCGGTTTTGTCAGTGCAGATGACGGTGGCGCTGCCGAGTGTTTCTACCGCGGACAGGCGTCGGATCAAGGCGTTGTGCTTCACCATTTCGCGCATACCCAGCGCCAGGTTGATCGTAACGACGGCAGCCAACCCCTCGGGTACCGCGGCCACGGCCAGGCTTACGGCCAGGATGAAGAATTCAGTGATGTTCTTCGAGTATATCGCCACGTAGGTCACCAGTCCCTGCGTGAACAGTATGGACAAATCGGTATTGCGAAACACTTCGACTACAAACACCAGGCCGCACAATAGCAGCGCAATGATGCTGAGCGTCTTGCCCAACTGGTTCAGGCGTTTCTGCAACGGTGTACTCTCTTCTTCGATCTCTCCCAGCATGCGGGCAATGACGCCGATCTCGGTATTCAGTCCCGTCCCAACCACAATCCCTTTCGCGCGCCCGTAGGTTACCAAGGTGCCGCTGTAGGCCATGTTCAGGCGATCACCAATTGGAGCACCCGGGTCGATCACCGCTTCCGCATGCTTGGAAACGGCCTCGCTCTCGCCTGTCAGCGCCGATTCGTTGATCTTGAGGTTATAGGCTTCGATCAGTCGGATATCGGCCGGCGCGTAATTGCCTGCTTCAAGAAATACGATATCGCCACTGACCAGTTCGCGCGCGGGCACGCGCACGCGCATGCTGTCACGCAGAACGAGGGCATCCGGCGCGGCCATTTTCTTTAAGGCCGCCAGCGCCGCATCAGCGCGTTGTTCTTGTATCAGACCGATGACAGCGTTCAAGATGACAATCGCGATGATCGCCAATCCTTCGGCGATGTCACCCAGGGCGATCGAAATGACCGATGCCGCTATCAGCAGCAGGACGACGAAGTCACGGAACTGTTGCAAGAGCAATCGCCACAGCGGAGTTTTTGTGCCGCCGGGCAGTTCGTTGTAGCCATCCGCCGCGAGTCGCTTCTGTGCTTCTGCCGCGCTTAGTCCTCGATCCAGTTCCGCTTTGAGGCGCTGGATCACTTCGTGTGCCGGGTGGCTATAAGAGATGTTATGGGTATGGTTAATTTGGCTCATTGGTGTATCTGCAGGATTCCAATCGTAACGACATCATCGGACAGATGGGTCGCAGGGCGTGCTGGGTCGGCATGATAGGCCGGCAGACGCGCCTGGTTATCTGATCGATAGACGCCAAGTTGAACTGTGTATTGTCCCGCGGCCGCATCCGCAGGCAGCACGACGTGGGCGACGTCAATCACAACCTCGCCGGTGTGCCATGCATGAGTGGGGTAGGCGCCCGTGTGTGGCGGCGCGTCATATTGCGTCAGCATTTTTCCATCGGGTGAAACGACATGCACAAAGAAGGTCAGGTCATCCAGCGCCGCCGCTCCGCGGGCTAGCTGCCATGTGGTTGTGACGGCAATCGTCTGCCCCGCTGCTGCGTCGGTTTTGTTTTCGGCGTCAAGTAAAGTCAGTTCATGCCCGACGCCGAAGGTGTCGATGGGCGATGCGTGAAGCCACGCCGCCACCGCGCCATAGTCAAGTCCAATCGGTATCACCGCCATCCTAGCATCGCACACCGAATGGCTAGCTTGCCCCGTTGATCCACAGCGGGACTGCAATGCCTTGCCCGTGAGTGGATCGATCCAATTGACCTGAATCGTCGCCAATTGCGGCGCATCCACCGTTGGCCAGATCGTGACAAAACGCCGCATTTCGTACAAGCCGTCGGTCTGCCACATGGTGAGTGCCTCTTCGCCGGCGCTGTCCTCGCTGAACAACTCCAGCGAGCGTCCATCCAACGCAAAGGCGTCGATGCGCAGCCGATAAGCCTGCGTGACCTGGCGCAGCGTTTTGAAATACAGGTAGATCTTCATGATGCCAGTGCGATAGGTGCGCGGCTGGGGCAGGCTGTATCCCACCAGTTCTATCAACGGTTCACTGTCAGCGCCCTCGCTGTATAGAATCGACGCGTTCGTCGCCGGCTGGAAGAGCGAACCGGCAGACGCTACACGATTGGGCACGTCATAGGCACCGGGAATCAGCATGGCCGCGATGATGATCACAATGCCCGCATAGGTGCCTGCACCCAGCGCGATGGACACAGATCGTTGTTCCTTTTTGAGGTGCTCAGCAGGCACGCGTACCAGGATGATGGCCGGCACTGTCATGACGATGATGAGTGCATTCAGCCATGTAAACACTTTGACATCGGGCAGCATCTGGTTCCACCACGCCAACGCCCCAAGCACGGTGGCGTAGGCAGACAGCGATATCAGTTGATAGGCGATGGGTAGCCAGAAGAAGCGACGCCAGCGCAATGCCAGCATCACGGCCATGACATCGGCTAGGTAGAAGTAGCGTTCATGCATCTTGGGCAGTACGAATGGCATCAGCATGACGCAGGCCATGGCGCATATCAGAATGTCATCGGACTGCGGCTCGCGCTGCGAGGCGATAAAGGCGCTGGCCAGCATCATTCCGGCGACTATCCCCACCAGCAATCCAGCCTGCACCAGGCGTTGGTATAGTTCCGCCGGCGCAAAAATGTATAGGTTCGGCGCGCCCAGCGAAAGCTGCTGGTACTCGCCAGACTGGATGACATACGAGCCCAGTGCCTCCAGCGGCGGGCGTCCCAAAGCGATGGCGGGCAGCATCATCACGATATATGCCGCAGGCACGATGAGCAGGTGTGTCACGCGCAGTTGGCGGCGCACCAGAAGAAATAAGAGCAGCGGTGCAATAAAGATGGACTGCAATTTGATCGATACAGCAATACCGAAAACCGCCATCGCAAGGGCAGGGCGTTTGGCGCACAGTAAGTAGATGCACCACAACACCGCAGCCGCATAGATGCCATCGGCTTGTCCCCATACGGCGCTGTTGATGAACACAGTGGGCAATATCAGCACGATGACAAACCCTAGTGCGGGCGCGATACGCGAACGCGTGGACAGGCGCACAATGTTATAGACGGCGACGGCCATGACCAGGTCGGCAGCGATGGACGGAAGTTTGATGGCGGCGACTTTGCTGATGATGGACACGGTGAACCCCGTCATTTCGCGCAGACTGGCGGCGGCAGCCAGCAGATAGAGATAGGCCGGGGTGTAATCGGCAAAGCGATCTCCCAGCGCATACATTCCACCGTTCAGCACAATATAGTCATACCACTGCCCCAGGTGCCCGATGATGTCATGGCTGAGCATGTTGAGAAAGGGCAGCCGCACGAGCAAACCGGCCAATGCTCCGAGCATGATAATGATGAGGCGGTTGTGCCGCCGGAGCGCGCTATACATGATTAGGGAGATTGTAATAGAGCCTACCCGATCCACGGCGCCTTGTGATACATTGGCGCGTAAACCAAATTCACAAGGACACAATATGGAATACAGACTACTGGGTCAATCCGGCCTGAAAGTACCGGTGATCTGCTTTGGCACAGCAACGTTTGGCGGCAGCAACGAGTTTTTCCGCGCATGGGGAACAACACGGGTGGAAGAAGCATCGCGCTTGATCGACGTTTCGATCGAGTTGGGTTGCAACTTTTTTGACACGGCCAATTCCTATTCTGACGGCATGTCGGAAGAAATTCTGGGCAAGGCCATCGGCAATAAGCGCGATCAGGTTTTGGTTGCTACTAAAGTCAGTTCACCTGTCGAGGCAGGACCGAACGGGCGGGGAGCATCGCGCCATCACATGCTGCGAGCGTGCGAAGCCAGCCTGCGCCGACTGGGCACCGACTACATCGACGTATATCAGATTCATGGCTTCGATGCGTTGACGCCAATTGAAGAAACACTGCGCACTCTCGATGATCTGGTTCGAAGTGGCAAGGTACGCTATGTCGGCTGTTCCAACTATTCTGGCTGGCACCTGATGAAGTCGCTGGCTATCGCGGAAAAGTACGGTCTACCGCGCTTTGTGGAACATCAAGCTTATTACAGCCTGCTCGATCGCGATTATGAATGGGAACTGATGCCGCTCGGCATCGACCAGAACGTGGGCATGATGGTGTGGAGTCCGCTGGCTGGCGGAAGGCTAACCGGCAAATTACGGCGTAATCAGCCGCCGCCCTCAGATAGCCGATTGGCCAGTACATTTGCGAACCTGCCTGCCGATACATCCAAGCTGTTTGATATTGTCGATGTGCTCGATCAACTGGCGATTGAAACCGGCAAGACCGTGACGCAGGTCGCGTTGAACTGGCTGTTGCAGCAGCCCACCATCACCACGCTGGTGATCGGGGCGCGCAATGAGGTTCAACTGCGCGAGAACATTGGGGCTTCAGACTGGAATCTATCGAAAGAACAGGTACAAGGCTTGAACAATGTCAGCGCTAAACCCGTACCTTACCCCTACTGGCACCAACGCGGCGGGAACGCGGAACGCAATCCAATACCGGTGAGGTAGGAGTGATTAGAGGTCAGAGGCGAGAAATCAGAAGTCAGACTTCTGACATCTGTTCTTCTCGCCTCTATCCTCTCCGATCAGTGCTTGGTCAAATTGCCCTTATCAGCGGCATCGGCCATCGATCGTGCAGCGGCGGCTTCTTGCGCCATTTCCTCAACCGTCTTGGTATGCAGGCGCGCTGCTCCCTGCGTCTCGATCATGCGCACACGGGTGCCATTCTTCACGGCTTCATCGAGCCGGCTGCGCGCAGCGGGTATCTCAAAGGCATATTGCGGCAGCCATTGGGCCTGCGCCACCAGCATGTCGTCAGTCATCTGCCACACTTCTTCGGGATTGCACACTGCGCCGACGAGTGGATCATGCAGCATGGCTTGCTTGAGCAGCGTAACGTCGCCGTGCACTGCGGCTTCCATGCCCATCTGCTGCACGCGCGCGCTGGCGGAACACGTCGCCGCGCATGCCAGTGGCAGATCGCCGACGACGGGCATGTTGATGCCGGTCCTGTCGACATAGCCCGGTATCTCTACGATACATCCGTCAGGCAGGTTGGTGATGTGACCCTTGTTGGCAACATTAAAATGACCACGATATGTGCGCCCGGTCTGCATAGCTTCGATAATGTACGAACCGTGCTCCTCGGAACGGGTGTCGGTGTTCCTGTCCCACGCCTTCTCTTTCATCCAGTTTGGAAAGTCAGTCTCGAACCAGTTGCGCCCCTCGGTGCATACGCGCAGATAACCACCGGTCTCGCCGTTAATCCAACTCGACATGTCGATCCACTTCTCAATTTCGTTGGTGCGCTTGCGATACCACGGCAGGTATTCGCTTAGATGACCATTGGACTCGGTGCTGTAATAGCCGATACGCTTAAGCACATCAATGCGCACCTTCTCTTCGTTGCGATACTGTGGATGGGCTTCAAATAGCTCTGCTAGTCGCGGCAGCATATTGATTCCGCGCCAGTCGACCTTGACAAACCAAGTCTGGTGATTCAAACCGGCGGCAATCACATCCACCTCGCGACGATGCAGCACTTCGTCATGCTTGAGCAGCCCTTCCTGCTTCGCCCACATCTCGATCACTTTGGTGATCTGCCAGTGCGCGCCCTGCACGCCGTGGCACAGGCCGATGGTTTTCACACCGCCGTACTTACTGCAGGCCCACGTGTTCATCGCCATCGGATTCGAGTAGTTAAGGAAGAGGGCACCTGGCTTGGCGACTTCGCGGATGTCTTTGCAGAACCCGAGCAACGCGTTGATCGTACGCTGAGCGTACATGATACCGCCGGCGCAGATTGTGTCGCCGACGCACTGATCGACGCCGTATTTCAGCGGGATATCGATGTCGAGCTGGAACGCATCCAGCCCGCCCACGCGCACCATACTGATGACGTAGTCAGCCTCAGTGATGGCTTCGCGCCGATCGGTGGTGGAGATGATCTGCGCGGGCAGGCCATTGGCTTCGATATCGCGCTGGCACAATTGCGCCACCATATCAAGGTTGCGCTCAGATATGTCGGTGAGGGCAAAAGTGGTGTCGGCAAACTCTGGGACAAACAGCAAGTCACGCATCAAGCGACGCGTAAATCCGATAGACCCGGCGCCGATCATGGCAATCTTAATAGACATGAAAAAACCTCGATTCAGTAGAGCTTAAGAAAGAACTCTTGAGATTATAGGAGAGCAGGGATATTTTGCATCAAGGCAAGAATCACCTTGCCTGCAACTGATCGCGCAATTCATTCACGGCCGCCTTCAGCTCGGCCTCGCGGAAACTGACTGTGATATCGCCGCGCGTGCGTTCAAGCACGCCGCGCACCATGTCTGTATTGCGACGCAGCCCGCCGGTGATGGCATCGGGGAAATCCATCGTCACCAGCACGTCGTAGATGTCGTCCATCGCGGCCAGCAGGTATTCACTCTCATGGCTGTGTCCGCTGCGAATCTTATCGAGCGCGCGCCGGCGCAATTCTCCTGCGGCTTCAGCCAGACCATTGAGATAGGCCGCATACTCAGCGCCGATATCTTCCGGCACAGGAAAAGGCTTGCCTTGTCCGATCGCCAACGTGATCTTGGCCTCACACAGTTCCTTCATCGCATCCTGCGTATATCCGGTGAAATACAACTCCGGGTAAGGTTTGACCTTGGTGAGCATCTCGCGCGACACACGGACAGCCTCATTTACCAGGCGCTCGGCCTCGTCCCATTCATCACGATGAGAAGCGCGAATGGACATGGAACAGTAGCGGATTAACTCGCGTGAAATGGTCACAGCGGTATCACGAGCGGCAGTTTTGGCAACAAAGTCGGCCCTGATGCGTTCGCTGATTGCGGCTAGGTCGCCGTTTGTGGCTAGATGTTGGGTTGCGGTTTTGTCATTTGCAGTTGGCATGCCCATCATTATCCATTTATTCCTTTATCTCAGTGGATAGTAGTAGAGCCGTTGAAATTGGGGATAAGCCGAAATTGACCTGTATATGGCGTTTGTAGCACCAATACTACCTGTATACACGGTTCATGGATACCTTTTTGCCACGGCGTGCGTGTGACTGCTGTGGAGTGTCCGCCGGCATGGAATGCTTCGACGCACGCCTGAACCCCGTATATGGCGTACATTGCCGGCAAAGGACGGATGAGATTGACAGCCTGTTCAAAAGCAAGGGTGTGGAGATGTGGATAAACCGTTCTCTGGCACGTATGTGGCGGTTTACAAAAAAATAGACCGAGTCTATCCACATGAACCATTCACAGCCCCTGTGGATTATGAGGAGAAGCCACCGTTCACTGCCCTGAATCACGCAAAGCCATTTCACGGTTGAAGAGTGCCTCTCGTGGACTTGGCTCCATCGACTCCATCGATTCGGAATAGCTACAACAACGTCGTTAGCAGCGCCCTTCGGGCTTGTCCTTTTTGCCTTTCGCGAAGCGCGCTGAGATGGATATCGTCATATTATTTTTCAGTGCATAGTAGTAGAGCTGTTGAAACTGGGGATAAACCTGAATTGACCTGTATATGGCGTTTATCGCACCAATAATGCCTGTATATACGGCTCATGTATGCCTTTATTGCCACGGCGCGTGTGTGACTGCTGTGGAGTGTCCGCCGGCATGGAATGCTTCAACGCACGCTTGAACCCCACATATGGCGTACCTTGCCGGTAAAGGACGGATGAGATTAACAGCTTGTTCAAAAGCAGGGGTGTGGAGATGTGGATAAACCACTTTCTGGCGCGTATGTGGCGGTTTGCACAAAAGTAGACCGAGTCTATCCACATAACCTATGCACAGCCCCTGTGGATTATGAGGAGAAGTCACCGTTCACTGCCCTGAATCACGCAAAGCCATTTCACGGTTGAAGAGTGACTCTCGTGGACTTGGCTCCATCGACTCCATCGATTCGGAATAGCTTCAACAACGTCGTTAGCAGCGCCCTTCGGACTTGCGCCTTTTTGCCTTTCGCGAAGCGCGCCGAGATGGATATCCTCATATATTTTTTAGTGCATAGTAGTAGAGCGGTTGAATCTGGGGATAAACCTGAATTGACCTGTATATGGGGGTTCATCTTCTAATGAACCTGTATATACTGTTTATTTTGTTGTTGCAGAGGTGGTGCGTGTGGCTGCCTTGTGGAATATTGTGTGGGTGAAAAAGCCAGCCCGGTGGAGTTACCCGTATATGTGGCGTTCTATAGCGCACCAAACCTGATGGTATTGACAGCCTGTTTAAAACCGGCTGTG